>NZ_CP120373.1:616250-924375 GCF_029892065.1 Sinorhizobium garamanticum
CAGCCACGAGAGCACCGGCACGCCCGCAAAGCCCAAGCGCGGCAGCGCCTTGAAGGCGTCGCTCATCTCGTGGGCGTTGATCCACTTGCCGTCCGTCAAAAGAAAAATCAGGCCGCGATAGATCGTCAGCGTTCCGAGCGTAACGACGATCGGGGGTATGTCGAGTTTCCAGACGAGCGTTCCGTTGATCATGCCTAGCAGGCCGCCGAGCGCCATCGCCGCAAGAATGATCAAGGGAATCGGCAGACCGGGAAAGGCGGTGTTCAACATGGCCGCGACCATGCCGCTCAGCGCAAGATTGGCGGCCATCGACAGATCGATACAGCGGGTGAGGATCACCGCCATCTGCCCGAGCGCCAGAATGATCAGAATGGAGGTGTCGTTGTAGACACGGGCAAAGCTTGCCGGAGTTACGAAAGCGGGGAACCGCAATGCGATCAGGGCGACGAGCGCGATGATGGCGACGACGAGCAGGATTTCGCGATTCTTGAGGAGCTTCGCCATCATGCGGCCCTACCGTTCGATTGCGTTTCAATGCCGGCCGCCGCGCGCACCAGCTTTTCGGCGGTCAGTTCGGCCCGCTCGAAGCGTCCGGCGATCCGCCCTTCGCGCATGACGATCACGCGGTCCGACATGCCCATGATCTCGGGTATTTCCGAGGATACCATGATGACGCTCAGGCCTTCGGCCGCAAGTTCGCTCATGAAGGCGTGGACGGCCGCCTTGGAGCCGATGTCGATACCCTTGGTGGGTTCGTCGAGAATGATGACCTTCGGCCTGGTCGCGAGCCATTTGGCGATCACGACCTTCTGCTGGTTGCCGCCGGAGAGCGTGCCGACGTCCTGGTCGAGAGAGGCGGCACGCAGGTCGAGCCGGGAGGTGTATTCGCGTGCGAGCGCGAATTCATTGGCGAGCTTCAGGAAGCCGGAGCGCGACGTGTGCGACAGCGAGGGCAAGGTGACATTCTGGAAGATCGGCATACCGATGATCGCGCCCTGCCGGCCGCGCTCCTCCGGCACGTAGACGATGCCGGCGCGGATCGCCTCGGCGGGGCTCCGGATCACCCGCACCTGTCCGTTGAGCTTGACCGCGCCGGCCGACGGTCGGGTGATGCCGATCAGCGACTGCATGAATTCCGAGCGGCCGGCGCCGACGAGGCCGTAGAAGCCGAGGATTTCGCCGCGCCTGAGTTCAAAGTTGATGTCCTCGAATTCGGTCGGGTGGCGATAGCCGGAAACGGTCAGCACCGGCTCGCCGATAGCGACCTCCTTCTTCGGATAGACGGAGCCGACGGCGCGACCGACCATCATCCGCACGAGATCGTCCTGGCTGACGTCAGCAATCAAGCCCTCGCCCACCATCGCTCCGTCGCGGAAGACGGTGTAGCGGTCGGCGATCCGGAAGATCTCGTCGAACTTGTGGCTGATGAAGAGGATCGCCTTGCCGTCGGCCTTCAGCCGTTCGATGAGCGCATAGAGCTCATGGATTTCCTTGTGCGAGAGGGCGGCTGTCGGCTCGTCCATGATGACGACGCGCGCCTCGACCGAGAGCGCACGGGCGATTGCCACCAAATGCTTCTTGGCGATGCCGAGGTCGCGCAGCCGGATCGTAGGATCGAAGTCCGCCCCTGCCCGATGCAGCAGGGCCGCAGCATCGGCATTGAGTTTCTTCCAGTCGATGAAGCCGAAGCGGTTGCGCGGCGCATGACCAAGGAAGATGTTTTCGGCAACGGAGAGCTCGTCGAAAAGGACCGTCTCCTGATGGATCGCGGTGACACCGGCGCGGGCCGCAGCAAGGGCGGTCGGGAATGTCGTTTCCGCGTCGGCGAGCCGGATGACGCCAGCGTCGGGCTGGTAGATGCCAGTCAGGATCTTGACGAGGGTCGACTTGCCCGCACCGTTCTCCCCGACGAGCGCCGTCACCGACCCGGGATAGAGCGCGAGCGAAACATCCGAGAGCGCACGCACGCCGGGAAAGGACTTCGATATGCCCTCGAGCGCGATGGCGGGCTTCATCCGCGATGTGGTTGTGTCCTGCAACAAGAGAGGGTCCACCAGTTCAGTCGTTTCAATTGCGCGGCCGTTGTTCGTTCAACCGTCTTCGCCGTGAGGCCCTCGACAATGAGGTTGCCCCTCACCTTAGCCCTCTCCCCGCACGCGGGGAGAGGGGACGAGAGCGCCGTCGCATCGATCCTCCCTCAATGCAGCGAGAGGACGCGAGCGGTCGCCGCGCGTTCCCTTCTCCCCGCCAGCGGGGAGAAGGTGGCCGGCAGGCCGGATGAGGGGCAAACACCCCTCGCCTGCGCGATCAGAAGATCTTCGCGAACTCTTCGACGTTCGAGGCATCGTAGACGAACGGATCGGCCATGGCGCCTTCATTGTTGTCGTCGAGCTTGACCGTGCCCATGCGGCCCATCTTGAGTTCCGCGCCGGGCTTGGCTTCGGCACCATTGACGAGGCCATAAGCGATCATCGTCGCCGAGTAGCCGAGGTCGATCGGGTTCCAGATCGCGAAAGATTTCGACGCGCCGGACTTTACGTGGCCCGCCATTTCGGAGGGCAGACCGAGGCCGGTGACGTTGATCTGGCCGATCTTGCCCGCGTCCGTAACCGCCTGCGCGGCCGCGACGATGCCGACGGAGGTCGGCGCGATGATCGCCTTCAGGTTCGGATAGGACTGAATGAGCCCTTGCGTTTCGCGGTAGGACTTGTCGGCAAGGTCATCACCATAGACCGTGGTGACGACATTGATGCCCTTGTAGTTGCCCTGCACCTTCTTCATTTCGGCGATCCAGGTGTTCTGGTTGGTTGCCGTTGCCGAGGCCGAGAGCACCGCGACATCACCACCTTCGGGCAGATTGTCGGCGGCAAGCTTGATGATCATGTTGCCGATGAGCGGGCTCGAGGACGGATTGAGATGCATCTGGCGGCCTTCCTTGGCGACGCCCGAATCCCACGAGATAACCTTGATGCCGCGATCCATAGCCTTCTTGAGAGCCGGCACCAGCGCATCGGTGTCGTTGGCGGAAACGGCGATCGCATCCACCTTCTGGGCGATCAGCGAATTGATTACCTCGATCTGGCCTTCCGCTGTCGTCGAGGTCGGGCCGGTATAGATGACCTCGACATCGCCGAGTTCCTTGGCGGCTTCCTGTGCACCCTTGTTGGCAGCTTCGAAGAAGCCGATGCCGAGCGCCTTGACGACGAGCGCGATCTTCTTGTTTTCCGCGTGCGCGGCATTGGCCATGAGCGCCACCGCAACGGCGGCCGTGACCATCAATGATTTCATAAGCTTCATGACTTTCTCCTCCCTTTGGGCCGCGCGCATTCGGTATGAATGCATCGGTCCGGCCCCCAATCTGCGACCTGCCCCGGCCATGCCCGGGATTGTCGCAACGTCCGACTCCCCTCTCCTCCGCCCGCATCAGGCGGACGATGAAGCACTTTCTGCGTCAACGACAGGCTTCGCGTTGGCGATGACCAAATTGACGCCGGCGCCTTCGAGCATCGCGGCATGCCTGTCCTCGATGCCCGAATCCGTGATCACAGTGGCGATGCGCTTGAGCCCGCAAAGAATGAGGCTCGAGCGCCTGTGAAATTTCGAAGAATCGACCAGCACGACCAATTCGTCGGCCTGATCGATCAGTTTCTGTTCGGCCTGGATCAGAAGCGGATCCGCCTCCATCAACCCGAGGGGTCCGAGTCCCTGCGCCCCCATGAACATGCGGCGCGCATAGAAATTGCGCGTCACGTCGTTGTCGAAGGGGCTCAATATAATGTTCTGCTCGCGGTAGATCGTGCCTCCCGAAAGCATCACGGTGTTCTTCGAGTGCTTGAGCAGGTGTTCGGCGATCGGGAAGGAATTGGTGAAGACCTGCATCCGGCGGTTTGCGAGAAAATGCACCATCTGGAAGGTTGTGGTGCCGCCATTGATGATGATCGGCTCTCCGTCCGCGCAAAGCGCCACCGCCTCTTTGGCGATCGCCTGCTTCTCGCGGGCATGCAGGCCCTCGTTGACACTGAACGGTCGGCCGGCGAGGCCGACGAATTGCGGCGGATTGATCGCCTCGGCGCCGCCGCGTACGCGGCGCAGGCGTTTTTGCACGTGAAGAGCGGCGATATCGCGCCGGATCGTCGCCTCGGAACTGTCGGTCAGCTCGACAAGTTCGGGCACCGTCACGACCGGTTTCTCCTGAACCGCAGACAGGATGACCCTATGTCTTTCTTTTTCGTGCATTCGCTCCTCCGATGCCCGCATGCTTCCATCAGTCCCGAGCATTGTCAATCAGTATCAATCATATTTTTTCATTGTGCAGCGCAATATGAATGATTTTGATCGTTTTTGATTGACATTCGCGCACCGACCGTGTGATCTGATGCCAATCATGTCGCCGCGGCCTTACTGCCGCCGGATAGCTTACCGGGAGGAATTCAACATGCTCGACAAGCAACAGGGCGCACGCCTGGCCAATCTCTGGGATGAGGCCAAGGCCGCAGGGATGAGCGAGCCGGAGAAGCTTCTCTACCGCTCGAATCTCCTCGGATCGGATAAGCGGATCACCAATTACGGCGGTGGCAATACCTCGGCCAAGGTGATGGAAAAAGATCCACTGACGGGCGAAATGGTCGAGGTCCTCTGGGTCAAGGGATCCGGCGGCGACGTCGGCACCATCAAGCTCGACGGCTTCGCGACCCTTTACATGGACAAGCTCCGCGCCCTGAAGGGCATTTACCGGGGTGTCGAGTTCGAAGACGAGATGGTCGGCTACCTGCCGCATTGCACGTTCAATCTCAATCCGCGCGCCGCTTCGATCGACACGCCGCTGCACGCCTATGTGCCGAAGCCTCATGTCGATCACATGCATCCCGATGCGATCATCGCGATCGCCGCCTCCTCGAACAGCAAGGAGCTGACGCAGAAAATTTTCGGCGATGAGATCGGCTGGCTGCCCTGGAAGCGGCCGGGCTACGAGCTCGGCCTGTGGCTCGAAAAATTCTGCCTCGAAAATCCGAAGGCACGCGGTGTGGTCCTGGAAAGCCACGGTCTCTTCACCTGGGGCGACACGGCCAAGGAAGCCTACGAGACGACCATCGAAATCATCAACCGCGCGATCGCCTGGTTCGAGGCAGAGAACACGGCACCGGCCTTCGGCGGGGCGGTAAAGCCGACGCTGGATAGCGCCGAGCGCGTTGCGATCGCCAAGCGACTGATGCCGGTAATCCGCGGGCTGATCGGCGCGGAGGAGAAAAAGGTCGGGCACTTCGACGACAGCCAGGCCGTCCTCGATTTCGTGACATCCAAAAATCTCGAACCGCTCGCCGCCCTTGGAACGAGTTGCCCCGACCATTTTCTTAGAACGAAGATCCGGCCACTGGTCGTCGATTTCGATCCGGCCAATCCTGATATCGACAAGACACTCGCCGGGATTTCCGAGGCGATAGCCGCCTATCGCGCCGACTATGCCGCCTATTACGAGCGCTGCAAGCGCGCCGACAGCCCGGCGATACGCGACCCGAACGCCGTCGTCTATCTGGTTCCCGGCGTCGGCATGATCACCTTCGCCAAGGACAAGGCGACGGCCCGGATCTCCGGCGAATTCTACGTCAATGCGATCAATGTCATGCGCGGCGCCTCCGGCGTGTCGACCTATGTCGGCCTGCCCGAGCAGGAAGCCTTCGACATCGAATACTGGCTCTTGGAGGAAGCCAAGCTCCAGCGCATGCCGAAGCCAAAGAGTCTCGCCGGCCACATCGCGCTCGTCACCGGCGGCGCTGGCGGCATCGGCAAGGCAACGGCAAACCGGCTGATGCAGGAAGGCGCCTGCGTCGTTCTCGCGGATATCGACCAAACGGCGCTCGAGGCTGCGCAAACCGAACTCGCCGGTCGCTACGGCAAGGATTTCATCCGCTCTGTCAATATGAACGTAACCAGCGAGGCGGCGGTCGAAGCCGGCTTCGGCGACACTCTGCTTGCCTTCGGTGGTCTCGACATCCTGGTCTCCAATGCCGGGCTTGCTTCGTCGGCGGCAATCGAGGATACGACCCTCGCCCTCTGGAACAAGAACATCGACATTCTCACAACCGGCTATTTCCTGGTCTCGCGCGAAGCCTTCCGCATCTTCCGCAACCAGAAGGCCGGCGGCAATGTCGTGTTCGTCGCCTCGAAGAACGGCCTTGCCGCCTCTCCCGGCGCGTCCGCCTACTGCACGGCCAAAGCGGCGGAGATCCATCTTGCCCGCTGCCTCGCCCTCGAAGGGGCGTCGGCGCAGATCCGCGTCAACGTCGTCAATCCCGACGCGGTGCTGCGTGGTTCCAAGATCTGGACCGGCGAATGGAAGGAGCAGCGCGCTGCCGCCTACAAGATGGACGTGGACGACCTGGAAGCTCATTATCGCGAGCGTTCGATGCTGAAGCTCAGCGTCTTCCCGGAAGATATCGCAGAAGCGATCTACTTCCTGGCTTCCGACATGTCGGCCAAATCGACCGGCAACATCATTAATGTCGACGCGGGCAATGCCCAGTCGTTCACGCGCTGATCCGGAGGCACCCATGACCGAGATGATCAGCAAGGCCGCTGTCGAGGCGGAGAATGCGAGCCGTCGGGACGCGCTCAATCGAGACTATGAAAGCCTCGGCGAAAGGCTTGCCCGCCGCGGCATCGAGATCGACTCCATCAAGGAAAAGGTTGCCGCCTATGGCGTTGCCGTTCCCTCCTGGGGCGTTGGCACTGGCGGAACGCGTTTCGCGCGCTTTCCCGGCCCGGGCGAACCGCGCAACATCTTCGACAAGCTCGAAGACTGCGGCGTCATCCATGCGTTGACGCGGGCGACGCCGACCGTTTCGCTGCATATCCCGTGGGACAAGGTTTCCGATCTCAACGCATTGAAGGAGAAGGGGGCGGCGCTGGGCTTAGGCTTCGACGCGATGAATTCCAACACCTTCTCCGATGCGCCGGGGCAGGCCCATTCCTATAAGTTCGGTTCGCTCTCGCATAGCGATGCGGCGACGCGGCGCCAAGCGGTCGAGCACAATCTCGAATGCATCGAGATCGGCAAGGCGCTGGGGTCGAAGGCGCTGACCGTCTGGATCGGCGACGGCTCCAACTTTCCCGGGCAAAGCAATTTCACCAGGGCCTTCGAGCGTTACCTCGAATCAATGAAGGCAGTCTATGCCGCGCTCCCGGATGACTGGCGCATCTTCACCGAACACAAGATGTATGAGCCGGCTTTCTATTCCACTGTTGTGCAGGACTGGGGCACGAACTACCTGATTGCGCAGGAACTGGGGCCTAAGGCCTTCTGCCTCGTCGACCTCGGCCATCACGCGCCGAACGTCAATATCGAGATGATCGTCGCCCGGTTGATCCAGTTCAGGAAACTCGGCGGCTTCCACTTCAACGATTCCAAATACGGCGACGACGATCTCGATACCGGATCGATCGATCCCTATCGCTTGTTTCTGGTCTTCAACGAACTGGTCGACGCCGAGGTGCGGGGTGCGGAAGGTTTCAATCCCGCACATATGCTCGACCAGAGCCACAACGTGACGGATCCGATCGAGAGCCTGATGACCAGCGCGATGGAAGTCTGCCGCGCCTACGCCCAGGCCCTTCTCGTCGATCGGAACGCGCTCAACGACTATCAGCAGGGCAATGATGCGCTGATGGCGTCGGAAACGCTGAAAGTCGCCTTCAGGACGGACGTCGAACCGATCCTGGCGATGGCACGCCTCGAGCATGGCGGTGCGATCGCGCCGGTCGCGACCTACCGTGCCAGCGGCTACCGCGCCAAGGTCGCGGGCGAGCGGCCGGCAGCCATCGGCGGCGGTGGCGGCATCGTCTGAGCTGTCAACTGCAACGAGCTCTTACAGCGCCGTGCGTCCGATTGGACATACGGCGCTGCGGGCACCGCCAAGAGCGGCCGCGCCCGACCCACGTCGCGGGATCGCTGGATGCGTGTACCGGCGGCCGGAAATCGGTGCAAAATCGCCGCGCGATAAAATTGCCCTCTATCTGATTTCAAATCCTGATCTATCTTTTCCTATGGATCCAACGGAGAGGAGCGATTCATGGGTATTGAAAGCATCCTGGTGTTCCTGATTGTCGGCGCTGTTGCCGGCTGGCTTGCCGGTCTGATCGTCAGCGGCTTCGGTTTTGGCCTGATCGGCAACATCGTCGTCGGCATCGTCGGCGCCTTCATCGCCGGCTTTCTCTTTCCCGCGATCGGCATCAGCCTTGGGACTGGCATCCTTTCCGCGATCATTCACTCGACGATCGGCGCGATCATCCTTCTGGTGCTGATCCGCATCGTCAAACAGGCATAGGCCTGCTGAAGAGACCTTGCGATCCGCGCTGGAAGCGCGGACCGCCTCTCGAAGGAGCTACTGCATGTTTCCTTAAATCGGAGCCGATTTAAGGATAAAAATATGCAGCAATTCAAAGTGTTACAACGACCTTTGCGCGTCTGAAAGGACGCGAGGCGCTGTAAGCGGAGGCAACCATGACCGAACTCTATGCCGCAAAGATCGAGACGGCGCTCAAATCCTTCATCACCGACCATCCCGGCATGCTGACGCGCGAACAGGCGATTTCGACGATCCTTGAGAACTGGTTCGCGAGCCACGGCTATCTGCCGCCGCAGCAGGAAGGCCGGCGCCCCGAAGATCTTGACGCCTCGAACGACGATTGAAACACTGACCCGTCTGCAGCGAGCGCAATCCCGGCTTGCCGTCACACATTCGTATTTCTCCCGACACCCTGTTTTTGCCGCACGGATCGCCCCGATGAGCCTTGCTTCCGTCAAACAGTTCTTCTCCGAACACGCCCCTGACATCAATGTCATCGAACTTGCACAAAGTACCGCCACCGTGGAACTTGCAGCCAAAGGCCACGGTGTCGAGCCCGCGCAAATCGCCAAGACATTGGCGCTCAAGGTCGGAGACGACATCATCCTGATCGTCACGCGCGGTGACGCCCGGCTGGACAACAAGAAGTACAAGGCTCGCTTCGGCACAAAGGCCCGCATGCTCGGCTTCGACGAGGTCGAGGCGGAAACGGGCCATCCGGTCGGCGGCGTCTGCCCTTTCGGTCTGGCCAAGCCGCACAATGTCTATTGCGACGAGTCTTTAAGGGCCTACGACGTCGTCGTTCCCGCGGCCGGCGCGACCAACGCCGCGGTCCATATCAGCCCCGAACGCATCGCGGAATTGACCGGAGCGGAATGGGTCGATGTTTCGGCAACGTGACGTTTGTGCCTTGGAATAGCCGCAGAGCTTAACTGAAAACCTCGGGCGCCGAGCGGACAGCGATTCGCGCGGACACCGCGTGCTTTGCACTTACCTGAAAAAATGAGCAGCCGCTCTTTCGGAGGAGAACACCGGGAATGAAAGCACTCGCCTGCGCATTCGTCCTTGGCCTGTCGATGGCAAATCCGGCGGCTGCGATGGATCAGTCTATGGTGCGACAGTTCGAAAAGCTCGACCCGCAGACGCGCCTGGAGCAGCGTTGCGACACCGAGGCGATGGAACGGATCAGCGCGGACAAGACGTCGTTCAAGCCGGACAAGGTGATCGCCTACACCTTCGCCGATCCAATCTTCAATGGCGACAAGATGAAGGCGCCGGGCGCAGTCTTCCGAAGTGGCGGCGAATGGTACAAGCTCGCCTTCAAGTGCCGTATCAACGCAGAGCACCTCGACGTGTTGTCGTTTGAATACAAGATCGGCGAACTTGTGCCGCGGGAACGCTGGGACCAGCTCTATCTTTACCCCTGACGCAGCAGGCAAAATACGCCCACGGGTAGAGCATCCTGCTTTCACGTCGTTCAATGAAAGCAGAAGGGACGCTCCAGGTTCCAAAACCTAGAGCACGGCAATAAGGAACATCAGCGAGCCGAGCGAAAGCGCGGCCATGATGCTTATAAGCACCTTCATCATGTGTTCCGTCATTTCGTACATCCCAGCCTCATTCCCCGATGAACGAACCTAACCACCAGACCGGCGAACCGATGCGTCCGATACGCCGAGCCGGCGCGCCCAATCGGACAATGACAATTTTCTGACAAATCAGTTAATAAAGCATCATATACATGGGGATTAGCCCGGTTTACGGAGCAGATCGGCACAGACGAAGATATCGGGAGTTGCCCGCCTCGCCCCAGCCAGTTCCAACGCAGGTGGCCTACCTATAGCGGTTTGCGCTTGGTATCATGCGTTCGATCATAGGCCGCGGACGCATGCTTAGTGCCCAGCAGGAATGGATTGCATCGCATTGGAAACGACTCTGATAGGAAAAAGGGCGGCCGTGACGAGGCATCCCGCTGGTCAAGGGGTGCTACGCGTCGGCTTCATTCTCGCACGGAGCTTCACGCTCAGCGCCTTTTCCCTGTTTGCCGATGCCTTGAGGCTTGGCAGCGATGTTGAGGACAAGTCGGGCCGGGTGAACTGCGACTGGGAGGTGCTGGGCAGCACTAGAAACTTCGTCATGTCCAGCTGCGGCATACAGGTGGCGCCCTCGGCCTCGCTCCGCCCGCCGACCGAGTTCAGCTACATCGCCGTCGTTGGCGGGCGGCTCAATGTCGAAGAGCCGATCGATCGAGAAACGATCAACTATCTTCACCGGGCGGTGCGGGCGGGCGTGCCGATCATCGGTGTGTGCACGGGAAGCTTCATCCTGGCCGAGGCGGGGGTGCTGGATGGACATTCCGCCTGCGTCAGCTGGCTGCATCACAATGAATTTCGATCACGCTTCCCCGCAATCGCGGTGACGTCAAAACATATCTTTGTCGAGGACGGCAATGTGATCACCTGCGCCGGCGGCAGTAGCGTCGCCGACCTCGCCACCTACCTGATCCGCAAACATGTCGGCGAGGAAGCCGAGCGCAACGCGCTCGAAATCATGCAGATCACCCGCCGCCGCGACGCCACGGAAATGCAGACGCGCAATCCGCTTGGCGCGGTCACGGTGCAGGATAAACGGATCAGTCTCGCGCTCATGGTGATGGAGCAGCACCTTGAGGACGTCATCGGCATAGACGATGTGGCGAATGCGCTCGGCATATCGCGCAGGCAGCTCGAACGCCTGTTCCAGAACGAGCTCGGCGCCACCCCGGTTTCGGTCTATCTGAAACTTCGCCTCGACGCGGCGATGCGGCTGGTTGCATCCACCGAGAAGCCGTTGATCGATATTGCGCTCGAAACCGGCTTTGAGAACGTGTCTCACTTCATCCGGAAGTTCAGGGAGGCATTTTCCCTTACCCCCGGCGCGGCGCGCAAGCAGCTTGCCGCAGCGAAGCGCCCGGCTTCCAGCCGCTAACTCCTGCGCATTATGCGGTTTCCGGGCGGAATGCGGTTTCCGGGCGGAATTACGCTAACCGAAAAGCAATAAGACAGCGCCAACTGCCATCAGAGCCAACCCGGGCCAGTTCCGGGCAAAGCCGAGAAAGCGCAAGCCCTGCCGCTCCGGCTCGAGCGTCGGTCCGGTTCCGCCCTGGTCAGTTCCGTCCTGGGAAGGGGGTGACGGGTTACTCAAATTTCGACGGACGAGCGCCTCCCGCGCCATGAAGAGCATGCCGCAGACGAAAAGAAACGCGCCGACCAGTATTGCCCACACGCGCGCCTCCTCTGGCGTTCGTGGTCACGCGACAGCACCGCGCCCCACTACCGCGCCGCGCGTCTTTTGAGACGCGCAAAGGTCGCTGTAGCAGTTTGAATCGCTGCATGATTTTGTCCTCAATTCGATTCCGATTTGAGGAATCATGCACTAGACGCGCGGCAGTCGCTGTCTATGCGCCCGAGATGTTACCGGTTCAGCGGACGCGGCTTTGAGGCCGAACGATGTTCATCTGCAGTTCGTGACTGGATGCATACCTGCCGAGGACTTTGATCAGGCGCTTTTCCTCGGCCTTATGTATGCCCGTTCGCCGGCAATATTCTGCCACGTCCCAAACATGCTTGGCCCGAGACTTATCGAGCATTCTGATATCAGCATGTGTCATCCTTCGCCTCCCGGATAGCCCTCAAAGAACGCCGGTAGCAGGGTTTGGTTCCACGGCGCGCAGGAACTTGTCTTGATAGAGCGCGAGTCCGAGCGCCTTCGAGAATTGATTGATCAACGTCCGAAGCCAAGACTGCGACACAACCAGCGGCTTTGGCCTTAAGGCGTCGACTGTCATAGGCATGTCATCTTACGGTGATGTTTATCCGATGCCTGAGTTCGTCGGAATGGCGCCGCGACTCGTCGCTGGGTAGATGATGCTGATTTTGTTTGCCGCCGCCGCTGCGTTGCTGGCCATCAATATGTTTAGCCTGATAATTGCGGGCTGGCGTATCTGGCCCCGTCTCGGTGCCCAGCCTGAGACGTTGCATCGACCACCTGTCTCTGTCGTGATCCCGCTCTGCGGGCTCGAGGAATTTTCCCGCGAAACGCTCGAAAGCGCGTTTCGCCTGGATTGGCCCGGCTACGAAGTCATCTTCTGCGTCGCGGACGCAAAGGATGCCGTGATCCCGTTGATCGAGGAGGTGCGCGAGCGTCACCCAGCCATTCCCGCAACAATTCTTATCGGTGACAACCTGATCAGCGCCAATCCCAAGCTGAACAACTGCGTGAAAGGCTGGAATGCGGCTTCGCATGAATGGGTGGTTCTCGCCGATTCGAACGTTCTCATGCCCACCGATTATCTCATTCGCCTGATGGCAGCGTGGCGGCAGGATAGCGGGCTGGTATGCTCGACTCCGCTTGGTTCACGTCCGTATGGATTCTGGGCGGAGGTTGAATGTGCGTTCCTCAATGCCCACCAGGCGCGCTGGCAATACGCCGGCGAAGCCCTTGGATTTGGGTTTGCGCAAGGCAAGAGCATGCTCTGGCGCAAAAGCATGCTGGATGCGCACGGCGGCATTCAGGCGCTGGCGTCGCAGATCGCCGAGGATGCAGCCGCCACGAAATTGGTGAGAAGCCTCGGCTTGAAAGTACACCTGGTCTCCTCTCCATTCGAACAGCCACTGGGCACCAGGACATTTCGCGAGATCTGGGCGCGTCAGTGCCGTTGGGCGAGGTTGCGACGCGTCACCTTTCCTCACTTCTACTCGCCGGAAATCCTGCTCGGCGTGATGCCGCCACTTCTGCTGTCGTTGATCGCCGCTATCGTTGCAGGCCACAGCGTGTCGGCCATCACTGGTTTTGTCGTCGGTGCTAGCTACTTGCCGGAACTCGCCCTCGCCTACCGGAAGAACTGGCACATTTCCCGATGGTCGCTCGTCGCCATGTTCACGCGCGATGCATTGCTTCCGATAATATGGGTTCGAGGCTGGCTGGCGGGCAGTGCCGATTGGCGAGGCAACAGAATGTCGATCGGCTCGCATGAGTCCCGGCTCGAAACAACTGCGCCCCGGCCGCTCGCGAGCACCTCGTAACAGCGCTAGCCGCTTGATTGAGGCGGGTGATCCGGCCCGATACGGCGTTCTCGCGAGACCGTCTGAGGCGCAAGGCAGTCTCGGTTCTCGGTCATTTCCTCAGATCGCGAGAACGAAGTCCGACCGCTGCTTGCGGCAACATTCGAGATAAGTAGATTTTAAGGCATGACCTCGTTAACGGGCTCGACTCCAAAAATCTAGACGCGCAGTATTGCTCACGAAAAGGCAACGAATCGGGATTGTCTCCCGTCACCGAAGCAAACCGGTAAGGCGCAGCATGAAGTCTACGTTCTCAGAGTTCTACAAACCTACGGATAATGAACTGAAGACCCTCTGGAAGGAGGGTCTTTTTGTGATTGACGCCAATGTCGTGTTGCACTTCTACCGATATCCCGTGACGGCTCGCGATGATCTTTTGAAGGCGCTGAGTAAAGTTGGCGACAGGCTGTGGATGCCTTTCCAGGCCGCACTGGAATATCAAAGAAAGCGCCTCGATATTATCGCTGAACAGAAAAAAGCATTCGAAACAATTAGCAATGATCTCGACAGTGCGGTCGGCAAAATCGAGGCCTTGTTCAACTCGCGACATCCACTTATCGAGCCTGGGCCGCTCGTTACTTCCATTAGGGAGTTGGTCACGTCCTATACGGAGGCGCTTCAGCCTCTGAGTGATCGACAGCCTGCAGTGCACGAGAGCGACACAATTCGAGATCAGATAGATGCCCTCCTCGCCGGAAGGGTGGGGGAGGAACCCTCGAAGGAATCCGTGGAGAAAATTTGCGTCGAAGGTATTGAACGATACGAGCGGAAGATCCCCCCTGGCTTCATGGACATCAAGAAGGAAGACGCGTTCTATTTCCGTGGGACCAAGTATGAGACCAAATATGGAGATCTACTGCTTTGGCGACAAATCATCGAGAAGGCAAAGGAACACTCCTGTAAATCTCTGATTTTGATCACCGATGATACCAAGGAGGATTGGTGGCAAACGATTTCAGGTAAAACGATTGGCCCACTTCCGGCCCTTAAGGCAGAGATAAAATCTGCTGCCGGGGTGGAGAATTTTCATATGTACACGACGGAGAATTTTCTAAGGTTCTCCGACAAGTATCTGCATGCGGATATTGATCCGAAGTCGATCGAACAAGTCGCTGAAATCAATGAGGCAGTGAACGACAAACTCTCTCTCAGTCACTACTTAGGTAGACGCAATGGTAGGTCATTGCGTGTTTATTTTGACAGGAATCTTTCGCGTGATGGGATGTTGGAGGCGGCGGGGAAAATTACAGATGTCGCGCAGCGATACTTCCCGAATAGTGACCTCGAATTCAAGCTGCTAAATGGAACATTCAGGTTCACTGCGCCACACGAAACACATGACTTCGATCTGTATTCACAAATCTCAAAAATCCCTGGCGTGCTTGACGTCAGAAGTGTTCCGGCGAACTTAGAGCACGAAACAGAAAGTTACCTGCATAGACAACGACCACAGCTCGAAAATCCTGTAGACCTATATGACTTGAGAATTACCTTCGACCTTGCGGAGGGGCTACCTTTCTCGCACCTCGCCAATTGGATCAAGATGACTCTTGTGAAAGAGCTGTCAGAAGGGAAAGATGCAATAAGGACGTTCACCGCAACGTCAGTACTTGAGGGCTTGGTGGTGAATATTCATATCCCAATTACGTTGCGCCGAGCGCATTATCTGACCCGCACGATAAAAGATATGGACGGCGTCGCAGACGTTGTAGTCACAAAGGCCTCTCATTGAACGTCAGCTCGGTGGGCGTGACGGTTCGCTATAGCTTCCGATCATAGAGCTTATCGGAAATCATGATTTCTTGTTGTTTGGAGAAGGCTGGAGCGATTCAGCCTAGTCCACCATCAAGGCCGTCTCCGACGGGTAGAGACCGTCGTGAGGAAAACTGGGGGTGGATTACGCGACTATCGCTGGCGTTCTCGGGCAGAAAAAATGTCAGCCCGTGTCCTGAAAATGTCAAACCGGAGAAAATTCAGAAGAGCGCAATTGCAAGAAAAAAATAGAGGATTGTAATGGTGCCCGGAGGCGGATTTGAACCACCGACACGCGGATTTTCAATCCGCTGCTCTACCAACTGAGCTATCCGGGCATCCTGCCTTTGACGGCAACGGCTCTCTTCAGAACCATCGGGGCGCTCTCGTTCGCCCCGGAAGCGAGCGGGGTTATAACATCTTGTTCGGCCGTGTCCAGCACCAAATGACTCTTTTTTGAAAGGAATTTAGCGTGCGGTGGAAAAGGCAAAAAAGTTAAAGCTATTCAGCAGGATCGCGCCGGATCGGCAACGATTTCGGAGCGCGTCAGGCCGAAATCGAAGGGGGTCGGCTGCTGCAGGGAACACGTAAGGTACAGCGGAAATCGAAGCACGAACCGGACGCATCACAAGGCGTCAGCGATCCTCGTCGTCCGCCTTCGACTCGTCATCGGCCACCGGAATCGCATAGGAACCGGAAAGCCAGCGATTGAGGTCGACGTTGCGGCAGCGCTCGGAACAGAACGGATAATGCTCGCGCGCGGACGGACGGCCGCATTCCGGGCAGGGCCGCGGCGCGCGCAGGGGTGCGACATTCGAACCGCTCTTCTTGCTTTTGCCGCTCAATTCTCTTCAGCCTTCCAGCCAGCGATTGTGCACGTCATATCCTTCACCGATGAGAAGATTGACGGTTTCGTAGAGCGGTAAGCCTACCACATTGGTATAGGAACCGACGAGCTTGACGACAAAACTGCCGGCAATGCCCTGGATAGCGTAGCCACCCGCCTTGCCGCGCCACTGGCCGGAGGCCAGGTAGCTTTCGATGTCGTGACCGGAAAGACGCTTGAAGCGCACCTTCGTGTCGATGACCTTCTGGCGGAAGGTGCGGTCCGGGGTGACGAGGCAAATGCCGGTATAGACGCGATGGCTGCGGCCGGACAGAAGGTGCAATGCGCTCGACGCCTCGCTCACCAGCTCCGGCTTCGGCAGAATGCGGCGGCCCACACAGACGACGGTGTCGGCAGCGAGAATGTAGCTGCCGTCCCAGCCCGGCTCTCCCTTGATCGCGGCCAGCGCAGCTTTCGCCTTCTCGGCCGAAAGGCGCCGTGCCAAAGAGCGGGGATGTTCCGCACGCTTCGGTGTCTCATCGAGATCCATCGGCAGCAAGCGCGCGGGCTCGATGCCCGCCTGCGCCAGAAGTTCCACACGACGCGGCGATCCGGACGCCAGTATCAGTTTTTGGGTCACTGCCATTAAAGCGAGCCGTCATTTCCCGGTTGGTAAGCGCTGCCGTCGCCGGGACCTACTTGAAGCGGTAGGTGATGCGGCCCTTCGTCAGATCGTAGGGGGTCATTTCAACGAGCACCTTGTCGCCGGCGAGAACGCGGATGCGGTTCTTGCGCATACGGCCGGCCGTATGAGCGATAATCTCATGCTCGTTTTCAAGCTTCACGCGGAAGGTCGCGTTGGGAAGCAATTCGGTGACCACGCCCGGAAATTCGAGGACTTCTTCTTTCGCCATGCAGGATTGTTCTTTCTCGTGTTCATTCTGGGATGCGCCACGCATCTTCGAAAATTTGCCGGAAACTACACAATCGGCGAGGGTTTGTGAACCGCTTAGATCCGGCTTTTTCAGCAATTGTACGCCGTGCTTCCTCAATCGGCATCAATACCGTTTGCGCTTGGACGGAACGGCAATGCTTTTTGAGAGTCAGGCCTCCTTGCGGCGCGCGTGCTCGGCAGCCAACCGGCTGGTGATCAGCATCGACAAATGATCGCGAACAGAGCGATAGGCCGCGACAATCTGCTCCCGCGTCCCCGTCGCAACCGTCGGATCCGGTGTCGGCCAATAGACGACGTCGACGGCCATGGACCGGGTCAATTCAAGCGCCACGTGATGGGCTTCCGGCGCGAGCGTCACGATGATGTCGAAATAATCGTCCTCGAGTTCATCGAGCGTGCGCGGCTGATGGCGGTCGATCGTCAGCCCGATTTCGGCGAGAACCACATCGACGAAGGGATCTCGCTCGCCATGTCGTACGCCGGCGGATGCGACGTAAGTCCCCTTCGGCAGCGTTGCCTTGGCGAGCGCTTCGGCCATCGGCGAGCGGATGGCGTTCATGCCACACATGAAGAGAACCGAGCGGAGCGATTTCGATTGCGGCAAGGCGGTACCGGTCATATCGCCTCCGTCAACCACGCCAATAGAGCACACAGACCAGCGTGAAGAGCCGCCGCGCCGTGTCGAAGTCCAGCCTGATCTTGCCGGACAAGCGATCCATCAGCGTCTGCGAGCCTTCGTTGTGAATACCGCGGCGGCCCATGTCGATCGCTTCGATCTGGCTCGGCGTCGCCGAGCGGATCGCGGCGTAATAGCTTTCGCAGATCATGAAATAGTCCTTCACGATCCGCCGGAAGGGCGTCAGCGACAGGATGTGCGTGGCGACATCCTCCCCGCCATCCGTCGAAATCGAGAAGACAAGCTTCGCATCAACCAGCGAAAGGTTCAGCCGATAAGGCCCGCCGGGGTGCCCCACGGGCTCGAAGAGATTTTCCTCGAGCAGGTCGAAGATCGCAACCGCGCGCTCGTGCTCCACGTCGGGGGTCGAGCGGCCGATCGTTTCGTCCAGCACGACATCACAGAGGCGCAGGTTGCGATCAGCCTTCATCCCTCGTCCCCGAGATTGAGGCGAATGGCGACGGAGCGGGCATGGGCCTCGAGGCCTTCAGACCGCGCGAGTGCAATGGCCGCCGGACCGAGCGCGCGCAACTGATCCGCTCCGAGCCTGAGGATCGACGTCCGCTTCATGTAGTCGAGCACGCCGAGGCCGGACGAAAAACGCGCCGAGCGCGCCGTCGGCAGCACATGGTTGGAGCCGCCGACATAGTCGCCGATAACCTCAGGCGTGTGGCGCCCGATGAAGATGGCACCGGCATTGCGGATCTTCGGGACCATTGCATCCGCATCCGCCATCGCCAGTTCCAGGTGCTCGGCGGCGATGCGGTTGGCAAGCGGCACCGCCTTCTCCAGATCCGGAACCTCAATGATGGCGCCGAAATCGCGCCAGCTTGCGGCCGCGGTTTCGGCGCGCGGCAACGTCTTCAACTGCCGCTCGACCGCCGCCTCCACCGCATCCCCAAAGGCCGCATCATCGGTAATGAGGATCGCCTGCGCGCCGGGATCATGCTCGGCCTGCGCCAGGAGGTCGGCGGCGATCCATTCCGGGTCGTTGCCGTTGTCGGCGATCACCAGCACTTCCGACGGACCGGCGATCATGTCGATGCCGACAGTGCCGAAAACCTGACGCTTGGCTGCCGCGACATAGGCATTGCCCGGACCGACGATCTTGGCCACCGGCGCGATCGTCTCGGTGCCATAGGCAAGTGCCGCGACCGCCTGGGCGCCGCCGACACGGTAGATTTCCTCCACACCGGCGAGACGCGCGGCCGCAAGCACTGCCTGATTGATCGCGCCGCCGCTTGCGGGCACGACCATGACGATGCGCGGCACGCCGGCAACCTTGGCAGGCAGAGCATTCATAAGAACCGAACTCGGATAGCTCGCCGTCCCGCCTGGCACGTAAAGCCCGACCGCGTCGATCGCCGTCCAGCGCGAGCCGAGCCCGACGCCCATTGCATCTTCGTAAATATCGTCCTTCGGCAATTGTCGGCGGTGATGCGCCTCGATCCGGGTTGCGGCAACCTTCAAGGCGCCGAGAACCTCGGGTTCAACCGCGGCGATCGCAGCGTCGATCTCGGCCGCGCTGACAGCCATGGCGGTCGTGCCGAAATCGATGCCGTCAAAGCGAGCCGAGTATTCGGCCAACGCCGCGTCGCCACGGGCGCGAACATCGTCGATGATGGCGCGTACGGCGGCATTGACGTCTTCCGAAACTTCCCGCTTGGTTGTCAAAAACGCGGCAAACGCCTGTTCGAAGCCGCTGTCGAGATAGTTCAGCCTGATTGCCAATGCGAGATATCCTTCTGGTGATGACCGGTCAGGTGCTCAGGCGCCTTCGGGATGCCGTGGTCTGAACGCGGTTTCCCACGCCCCGCCCGTGTCGGCAAGCTGTACCTCGATACATTCTACATCGAGCATGATCGATGCCTCGCCGGCGAGCACCAGTTCGATCGCACCTTCCGGACCTTCGCCCTTGATGGAGAAACGCAGGGCCAGGAGGTCGAGAACCGCTTCTGCATCCCCCCGGTCGAAACCGAGCGAACGCACGGCGACCACACGCTTGAACGAGAGCACGGCCCGGCGCCGCTCGAAACTGCGGCGCTTGCCGTCGGCATTTTCCCAGACGAACCGGTTGATGACCAGGAAAAGCTGACCACGGCGGGGGTCATAGGAAATGCCCGCCACCTTGAAGACTGCGTCCTGCACATGCGCGGAAACGACGCCAAGGTCTTCCTCGTCGAGTGCCAGCAGCTTCAGAGCATCCATGCGATCCATCCTGTTTTTAGGCGCCATATTTTTGCGCCGCAATCGCAATGGACATAAGACGTCGCGCCGGAATCCGCAACGGTTCCACGCGCATTACAGCGCCGCGCGTCCAATCGGACGCGCAAAGGTCGCTGCAGAGCTTCTGCAGGATTTTGTCCTTAAATCGATTCCGATTTAAGAAATCATGCAGCAGAAGGGGACGAAAGGCGCGGGATGCGGGTCTTGCGCGCGCATCCCGCTCCCGTTTCCTGAAATTAGTCGCTGACGCGCTCCACATGCGCGCCGCAGCGGGTAAGTTTCGCTTCCAGGCGCTCGAAGCCGCGATCCAGATGGTAGACGCGCGAAACCATGGTTTCGCCCTCGGCCGCAAGCCCGGCAATGACGAGCGAGACGGAGGCGCGCAGATCGGTCGCCATCACCGGCGCGCCCTTTAACCGGCTTACCCCTTCGATCTTCGCCGTCTGGCCCGACAGCGAGATCTTCGCACCGAGCCGCGCCAGTTCCTGGACATGCATGAAGCGGTTTTCGAAGATCGTTTCCGTGATGTGGGAAACACCGCTCGACTTGGTCATCAACCCCATGAACTGGGCCTGCAGGTCGGTCGGGAAGCCAGGGAAGGGATCGGTGACAATATCGACGGGCTTGATGCCGGCGCCATTGCGAACGACGCGAATCCCGCTGTTCGTCTGGCTGATCTCCGCGCCCGCCCGCCGGATCGCTTCGAGCGCCGTATCGAGAAGGGCGGCGTCGGTATCTTCGAGAATGACGTCACCACCGGCCATTGCGACCGCCATGGCGTAGGTGCCGGTCTCAATGCGGTCCGGCAGCACGCGATGGCGGGCGCCGGAAAGAGAGCGCACGCCCTCGATCGTGATCGTGCTCGTGCCCTGCCCGCTGATCTTCGCGCCCATGGCATTGAGGCACTTGGCGAGATCGACAACCTCCGGCTCGCGGGCAGCATTGCCGAGCACCGTCGTGCCGTTGGCAAGCGTCGCAGCCATCATCAACACATGCGTGGCGCCGACGGAGACTTTCGGAAAGACGTAGCGCGCACCGATCAGCCCGCCTTCCGGAGCCTTCGCGTTAACGTAACCGCCGTCGATCTCGATATCGGCGCTGAGCGCGGTCAATCCCTCGATGAAGAGATCGACGGGCCTCGTGCCAATGGCGCAGCCGCCCGGCAGCGACACGCGCGCCTTGCCTTCGCGGGCGAGCAGCGGCCCGATGACCCAGAAGCTGGCGCGCATCTTCGATACGAGCTCATAGGGCGCAGTGGTATCGACGATGTTGCGGCTCGTAAAATGGATCGTGCGGGCATAGCTCTCGCCCTGGCGCTCGCGACGGCCGTTGACGGAAATATCGGCGCCATGATTGCCGAGGATGCGGATCAGTTGCTCGACGTCGGCCAGATGCGGAACGTTTTCCAGCGTCAGCGTATCGTCGGTGAGCAGCGACGCGATCATCAGCGGCAGGGCCGCATTCTTGGCGCCGGAAATAGGAATGACCCCGTGAAGTTCGTTGCCGCCTACAATCCTGATGCGATCCATGAGGCCTCTTGAACGGGCTCAAGCCCGCCTTTCCATAAATTCAGTGTTGTTTGAAGGCGTCTCTTTATTGGAGATGCCGTGAAATTAGAAGTGCCTTGAAATGCGGGTCTTCGGGGATAACCGAGAATTCCGGAAGAATTCGCGACAATCGTTCCCATCTCTCTCTAATCGTCCGATTCGTCCGTTTTTGCGGCAGGCAATCCGGATGTCTCGTCGGCGGCGCCTGCGCGGCGCGCTCGCATCTGCTGCTTGCGGCGTTGGAGATTGTCGCGCAAGTTCTTTGCGAGCCGCAATTGCTTGGCGTCTGCTTCTGCGGTGCGCCCGCCCTTTGCTGCCTTCGGCGCGTGCTGCTTGTCTTCATCGTCCTGCATGGCCAATGCATTAGCGCAAAATCGGGACCTTCGAAAGCATCAGGGCGATTTCTGATGGATCGGGCCAAAAACTTCGAAATGCGGCTTGCGCTCGCCCCAAAGCTATGGCAATAGGCGCCTCGCTTGATGCGGCTTATCACAAACCGGCCGCCGGAATGCTGCTATAGCTCAGGGGTAGAGCACTCCCTTGGTAAGGGAGAGGCCGAGAGTTCAAATCTCTCTAGCAGCACCAGTTTTCCTCCAGTGAAATCAACAGTTTGCCCAGAATCAATGGGTTAGGCTTTCGTCCGTGCCAGCACGCTGTTACAGCGGAGCCATGGACGGCGTGCGTTCTCACCCACATCTTTTTCGTCGCGGCGCAGCCTGTGGCACCGTGGGCCAATCCCGCGTGACATCCAAGACTCCTACCCAAAGACCGAAGAAACGTTCTAACTGAGGACCCGGGATCCTCTTGAGGCACTAAGGCGCGTCAAGAGAGCTGTGGCGGAAGTGGGGGCGTCCGTTTTTACGGGACAACCGCAATTTTCTCGAGCTGTCTCTCGTTTGGTTGACATACTTTGTCGACATAACCTGATCCAAAATCGGCGGCAGTGCGGTCGTTCTCCGTGGTCAATCCGTCCCAAATGTCCATAGAGACCCGAAGCGCGGACAGCAACTTTCGGATTTCCTCGTCATGCTCACGTGGGCGCTCATAATCGGCACCTATCTGCACGAGGCGCGACAGGATTTGATTGCTTACACGGCTAAGGTCCTGACGGTCATTCACTTGTGCGAGTGCGGCAAGTATGAAGGTTGCTCTAGTAGTTTGAGGATGTCCTTCCGAAGTTTCGGAACTGTGCTTGCGTACCCACAAACTCGTGCTGGCTACGACGGCCCCCCCGACCACCAGAAGTCCTGACCACATGAGCGACCAGTTCAACGATGATACGGTGAACAGAGCAACAAGCACCGCGCCAATGAATGGCTCGACGTAAGAAAAGGCTCCCAGCGCTTGGATATCGCCGCGTTTAAGGCCAAAATCCCAGAAATATATCGCGAGGCCCATCGGTAGAATGCCAAGCGCCGCGATTGAAAGCCATTCAGAGGGCGCTGGCTGAACCCACTCTTCAAAGCAAAAATGCGCTGCCAATGAAACAAGGGACGACGCTGCATAAAACATGCCTAGAGCTGTTGATGGAACCTCTGGCAGAGTTCGTGATATGAGGGAATAAAGACCCCATAGGGCCGCAGCTACCCCTATAATGGTAAGATAGAACCAGGCGCTGTCGCCGGAATATGTGGCTTCACCACCTACCTCCACCAACGAGAGCACGCCAGCAAATCCCATGAGTGCGCCAGCTATGTGCCACCATCGTAGTCGCTCGCCCGGAATAAACGCTGACCCGACTACGATCATCAGCGGCGTGGTGCCTTGCAACAATGCGGCAGCGGCCGGAGGCGCTTTCTGCGTAGCGTAGTAAATGCAAGCGTGGTATCCCACAAGAGAAGCAACTGTGAGCAACCAAACTCGAGGTGGTTGTCGAAAAGCCTCCAACGGATCGCTACAGGTAACCCACCATACAATCGGCGATATGGCGGCCGCGAAGAAAAACGCCACCGCGACGGTCTGCAAGGGCGGTATCGCTGTCGTGAATGTAACGAGCGTTGTCTCTGTGGCCCAAAGCACAATGCCAATGGCACCGAGCACCGATGCTCCTACCCGGCCAGAAAAATGATGCGCCATCGGCATCCCCCGGTGCTGTCAGAGATATCTCGTTATTATTCGCTCAAGGAAACGATATTGTCGGCGTGGAAGCCGTTGAACCGGGTCCGCATGGACAAACTGTAAGCACCCATCATCCCAATCTCGATCCAATCGCCCTCCCTGACATCATCCGGCAGAAGAAACGGTGCACCGAGAACATCGTTCGAGTCGCAGGTGGGACCATAGGCTTTGAATTCGACCGGCCTCCCGGTAGGACGAATTCCATTTCGAATCAGGCGCGTTGGGCGGTGCTCCTTAGGGTGCCCAAGCTCTTGCAATGTACCGAATACCCCATCATTAAGGTAGATCGCACGGCCACGTCGCACCACCACCTGAGCCACTGTTGTTCCGGCGGCGGCCACGAGGCTGCGACCAGGTTCACACAACAGTATACAGCCACGGGGTAGATCGAGTTCACGGCGAGCATGAATGATCTGCGCAAAGTAATGCTCGAAAGACTGTACTTTGTCGCCCGGGTAAGCTGCGGGAAATCCGCCGCCAACATTCAGGACGCTGATGGGCACTTTGGCGTCATGCGCAACCTTGCCAGCAAGCTTGATCGCCGCGCTGAAGGCTTTGGGATCAAGACACTGGGAACCAACGTGGAAGGAGATGCCAGTCTTGACGCCGCGTTGATGGATAGACTTGAGCATAGTGGCCGCGTCATTCGGCGCCGCACCAAATTTTGTCGACAGGATATATCTGGAGTCTGCAGGGCGCGTAGCCAACCGCACTGCTATAATGAGATCATCATCAGGTTTGGCTTCCTGTAGTATCTTTTCGATCTCTTCGATGCAATCGACCGTATAGAAGCGGATGCCGTGGTTATGACTTGCGGCGCGAATTGCTGGGCGCGTCTTTGCCGGATTGTTGAAGAACTGTCCCGCCGGTTTTCCAAAAAGGCCGTCGATTAGTCGCACCTCATCCAAGGAAGCAACGTCGAAATCTGTGATCCCGGCTTCAAAGAGCGTTTCCAGAACAAACGGATGGGGGTTGCACTTGACAGCATAGAGCGCGCGCCCTGGGAAAGCGCCAAAATTGTGCACTGCCTCGACGATTTTCGATGGTGTAATGCAGAACACCGGTTCGGTTGGCTGCAACTCCGCAATGACCGCGTCGACGTTCTTGTATTGCTTCAACGGCGATCCGGTATGTCGAGCTTTCTCTAAACTATGAAGCGCCCGTTGGAGGTCCTGCTGATACTGAAGCGGCGCGGAATGTGTTTCGTTTCTCTCAGTTGTTGCGGCGAGCGAAATCATGTCAAATTCCCAATTATTGGTTTTTGTATTATGCGGCAGCGACAGAAGAGAGATTTGTCTCAAATCCTGTCCAGTTCTCCAGGAAAATGGTGAACTCGTCGGCGGCGATAGGTCGACTGAAGTAATAGCCTTGAATTTGATTGCATCCTTCCTGGGTCAGGAAGGTCGCCTGTTCGGCTGTCTCGACGCCCTCTGCAGTCGTCGTCATGTTCAAACTCTGGCCGAGCGTTATGACGGAGCGTACAATAGCGCTGGATTTGTCCTTACCGTTCATGTCTCCGATAAACGACCTGTCGATCTTGATCTTATCGAAAGGGAACGAGTTCAGGTATCCAAGTGAAGAATAGCCGGTCCCAAAGTCGTCCATTGCAATCCTCACACCCAGATCCTTGAGCGCATTGAGAATATCAAGCGCGGACGACGCATCGTTGATGAGAACGCTTTCGGTAATTTCGAGTTCGAGCCGAGCGGGCTCCAATCCTGTCCGGGTCAGGACATCTCGGACCGTTTCGATCAGATCACGATTGCGGAATTGGATGGGCGAAAGATTGACGGCAACTCTAAGTTGGGGCCACGACAGCGCCTGGGTACAAGCCTTTTCCAGCACCCATTCGCCGATCCCGACAATAAGACCTGTTTCCTCGGCTAGAGGAATGAAGTCCATCGGAGACACCAGGCCTCTCGACGGGTGGCGCCATCTGACAAGCGCCTCGACGGCGACAATTGACTTCGAATCCAGATCGATAAGGGGCTGATAGTGAACTTCCAGTTCATGCTTCAAGACCGCTTGCCGCAGATCGTACTCCAATGCCTTTCGGGCCTGCAGCTCCTGATCCATTTTTGCTTCGAATATTCGGTATGTTGCACGGCCGGCTTGCTTTGCGCGATAGAGTGCGATGTCCGCATTTTTCAAGAGACGTTCTGGATCATCGCCCGACATATCGGCAATCGCTATGCCGATGCTGACCCCGACATGCAGTTCCTGGTCATCAACGTGGAACGGAGCCCTGATCACTTCGATAAGCGTGCGGCACAACTGCTCGGATTCAAATGGCTGATTCGCTCCAATCTGAATGATCGCGAATTCATCGCCGCCAAGTCGCGCTACGGTATCGTTGCTCTTGGTGCAGGCTTGGAGGCGGTCGGATAGTTGCTGTAAAAGAACGTCGCCAGCGCCATGCCCAAGCGTGTCATTCACTTCCTTGAAGTGGTCAAGGTCCAGGCAGATCACGGCGACCCGGGACGGGTTTCGCCTCTTGCCAGAAAGTGCAAGGTTCAATCGGTCGCGAAACAACACGCGATTTGGCAAACCGGTAAGGGCGTCGTGCAGTGCCAGATGGGTTGCCCGAGCCTGCGCCTGAACCTCATCTGTAATATCGGTCGCAGTTCCCCTGAAACCCGAGAAGGTGCCATGACTGTTTGAGATTGGTCGCCCCGCCAGTCGGCAAATGCGGCTTTGTCCGTTTGCATCCCGGTAGCAGCATCGCAGATCACGAAACGACGATTGTCCATGCGTGCCTTCTACAAGAAGCTGCCATCCATCCGATTCCGTGTCGCTGGAGAAAAACTGCTCCAGCGTTTTGCCTAGAACGCTCGCCGCAGATAACCCCGTTACTTCAGAGAACCGGGCTGAAAAGTACACCAAATGAAGGTCTGGGTCGCACTCCCAAATCCAGTCTGACGATGCTTCTGCGACATCACGAAATCTCATCTCACTTTCCTGAAGGGTCTGCGCGAAAGCCTCAACGGTCTTTGCGGACTCTTCCAGAGCGTGGGTGGATCTGCGGGCGTTGCGCACGACCAGTACGGCGAAAGCCGCCAGGACGACGACAGCGGCCGCCAGGGGCGGTAGAAGCAATCTCAACAATTCGTAACCAGGCTCAGCCGGTGACCACGTTATATAACCGAGGTCTTGACCTTCCTCGGAAACCAGGGGAACCGAAGCCGAAGCCTCGGCTGTCCCTGCGGGCATAAACACGAGATTCGACAGAAGATACTCCTCACCCATGCGGGCAAGGAACTTCTCGTCCAGCTTTTTTGCGAAGACCAGCATCGAGATATCGTCTGGATTCAGCGTCGAGCGATTAATCGAGGGCGGTACTATGCCGGTAGCCGCCACGATCAAGACGTCTTCCCCTGACTTGAGCAGGCCTGTTGCAGGTTCTGACCGTGAGGCGCCCTGAGAAAGCAAGGTTGCAAGTCCCTGAGGGATCAGACTAAGGGCGTCAACGTCTTTCGGCTTGCCCTCAATGACGGCGTAAACTGTTCTTTTTTGGGAATTGATGGCAAAGGCCATCTCGTAACCAAGGCCCTCAAAGATATTTGCTCCAACGTTTCCATCCGTTGAGGCCCATTCAACGTCGACTGCGAGATGGAGGTTGTTGTAAACATCCTCCCATACGGCATAGTCTCGAAGGTTGCGGGCAACCTCTCTCGTTTTTACCGTCAACGCTGTTTTTGCAAGCTTGGTCGATGCCTCTACTTCCAGTCTATTCTGACCGTCAGCGCTTACAATGACAAATGCCAAAACAACTGTGAATGCGACAATCATGAGTGCGGCTAACGGTAATATAATACGCCGCGTAAATTTTTCGCCATTAAAGGCAACGCCTGACGATTTACCAATGAAATGCATTAGCCGCCCGCCTAAAATTTCTGTAATTTGAATATACAAGTGGGCCAAAATATTGAATATTTTGCATAATTGATGTGGTAAAAAAACAATTACTGATCATTCTACTGACAGTATGTTTGGGGGACCTTTCACTGTAACGTATGAGTGATTTATTTTGATCGGCCCGTCCATACTCGCGCCCGGCATTTTCATGCTTGGGCTCTGATGTCGTTCCAAGAGACATAAACGTGCAAAGTGGGCGGAGGTGGAGTCGATCGGAGCCAGTTGATTCTGTTGCAGCCGCCTGTCACAGTTGGTGTGCGGAACGCAAAAGTGCTCCGCCCCTCCCTCGATAACAAGACCGAACTTCGGGAGGCGCTTCGCCCTGACAGGTGCCGGTTTCGTCCGCTACAACCAATTTGCCCGGTCACAACGTTCACCCAGGTGTCCATCAGCCTCGGGCGCAAATCGCGGAAGCGCCACCCATCACCCGCGCAGCCCCGGCGCTTCCTGTCCAGTGCGCTCCACGTATTCGATGTAACCACCGCCATATTGATGGATCCCGTCCGGCGTCAGCTCCAGCACCCGGTTGGAGAGTGCCGACAGGAAACGGCGATCGTGCGAGACGAACAGCATGGTGCCCTCGTAAGCCGCGAGTGCCTTGATCAGCATTTCCTTCGTATCGAGATCGAGGTGGTTGGTCGGCTCGTCGAGGACGAGGAAGTTCGGCGGGTCGAATAGCATCGCCGCCATCACCAGTCTCGCCTTCTCACCGCCAGAGAGCACGCGGCAGCGCTTCTCGACATCATCGCCGGAAAAGCCGAAGCAGCCGGCCAGCGCTCGGAGCGGCGCCTGCCCGGCCTTCGGGAAACGTTCCTCAAGCCACTGAAGGATGGTGCTGTCGCCGTAGAGCAGGTCCATGGAGTGCTGGGCGAAATAGCCGAGCTTGACACTAGCGCCGAGCGACACGCTGCCCTTGTCCGGCGTGGTGGAGCCGGTGACCAGCTTGAGCAGTGTCGACTTGCCGGCGCCGTTGATGCCCATAATGCACCAGCGTTCGCGCCGGCGCACCATGAAGTCGAGGCCGTCATAGATCGTCCGGCTGCCATAGGCCTTATGCACATTCTTGAGGTTGACGACGTCTTCGCCGGAGCGCGGCGCCGGCAGGAATTCGAAGGCGACTGTCTGGCGCCGGCGCGGAGGCTCGACACGGTCGATCTTTTCAAGCTTCTTCACCCGGCTTTGAACCTGCGAAGCGTGAGAGGCGCGGGCCTTGAAGCGTTCGATGAATTTGATCTCCTTGGCGAGCATCGCCTGCTGGCGCTCGAACTGCGCTTGCTGTTGTCTCTCGTTCAGCGCCCGCTGTTCTTCATAGAAGCCATAATCGCCGGAATAGGTCGTCAGCGCGCCGCCGTCGATCTCGATGATTTTGGTGACGATCCGGTTCATGAACTCGCGGTCGTGGGACGTCATCAGCAGGGCGCCGTCATAGCCTTTCAGGAAATCTTCCAGCCAGATCAGGCTTTCGAGATCGAGATGGTTGCTCGGCTCGTCGAGCAGCATGACGTCCGGACGCATGAGCAGGATGCGGGCGAGTGCTACGCGCATCTTCCAGCCGCCCGACAGCTTGGCGACATCGCCGTCCATCATCTCCTGGCTAAAGCTCAGTCCCGCCAGAACCTCGCGGGCACGTCCCTCCAGGGCGTAGCCATCAAGCTCCTCGTAGCGCGCCTGCGCCTCGCCATAGCGTTCGATGATCGCATCCATTTCATCCAAGCGGTCCGGATCCGACATGGCCGCTTCGAGCTGACGCAGCTCCGCCGCCACGGCGCTGACCGGTCCCGCCCCTTCCATCACCTCGGCGACGGCCGACCGTCCGGCCATCTCGCCGACGTCTTGATCGAAATAGCCGATCGTCATGCCCTTCTCGACTGAGACCTGTCCCTCGTCGGGCAGTTCCTCGCCGGTGATCATCCGAAAGAGCGTCGTCTTTCCCGCCCCGTTGGGCCCGACAAGACCAATCTTCTCGCCACGGTTCAACGCTGCTGAGGCTTCGATGTAGAGGATGCGGTGACTGTTGGACTTGCTGATATTATCGATGCGGATCATGGGGAAGACGGCCTGGTGGGAATTACGGGCCCCCTATGCCACGGCTCGGCGCCGCTGTCACGCGAACCCGCATCCTTTGTCGTCGACGTTAGTCGCGCCGGTTGACGAGGTTGCCAGCGTTGAGATGCGTATAGCTTCCCTCTCGGGATAGCCGTGGGTCGATCGAAGCATCGCTCGCGCCGTTGACTTTAGGTCAGAGAATGGGTCGCACTCGACCCATCACCAGTATCGACCAAGGCTGCGCGACGACGCCATGGTCAAAGCGTCCGGACTTCCTCTGCGTTGATCGTGATTTGCATAGTCAGGCCGCGTACAATGGCCGGCCCGTTCCTGGGAGGACTACCATGCGCGTTCGCATCCTGACTGTCCTCGCGGCGCTGCTTGCCGGCACCTGCGCATTTGCGCACGCCCAGCAGACAAAGCCGATGTCAATCGAGGTGTTTCCTTTCGAATTGGAGGACAAGAGCGCTGGGGCAGGGATAATCCCGCCGGATGACTACGACAGGCGCTATCTGTCCGAATCGGCACAGGTTACAAAGGACATGCTCTCAAAGTCCGGGCGTTTTTCAGTAATCGATGTGCCGGCAGGCAATGAACAGGCGGCTGCACCGCGCGGACTGCGAAACTGCGGGGGCTGTGAGGCCTCTATTGCCAAAGCGCACGGGGCGTCCCTTGCCTTGCTAGGCATCGTAACGCGCGTGAACCGAACAGAGCACACCATGTTCATTCGCATCCTTGACGCTGAAACCGGAAAGCCGGTTTCCTCGGGGTTTACCAATCTTCGCATGGGCGCGAACCACGCTTGGCCCCGCTCGGCGAAATGGCTGATGACAAACAGGATTTTACAGTAGAGCGGCGGCGTCCTGAGATGTCAGGCACACTGGTTCTCCGGGATGAGCAACATGCAGCGGGCTCGGCAGTCGATCAGATCAACCAGGCATGTGATCGTCCAATAGCAGAAACCTCTACCCAACGCTCCGCACGTCGCATAAGCTTCTCCTTATGGAAGCTCAGAGATACGAACTGAAAGAAGAACCGGACGGCTCCTGGACGGTGATCGACAAGGAAACCGGGCAGACCGCCGAGCTGAACGGTGAACAGCTCGCGCACCTCGATATCCACCTGGCGAACGAATACCTCCCGCTCTTGAAGCTGAGGGATACCGTTTCAGGCTTGATCAGGAAACCCGGTGACGAGGGGCAGGCCTGAAATCGGAGAGCTGCGCCAGAAGCTGGTCGCAGGTGAATTTCTTCCTGCCCATCAGATCCAGGATGCGGCGGGCGGCCTCGTTGGCCTCCACTCCATCTCTTCCAACGTTGTGCAGAGCGCACCAGACATCCAGTGCCCCGCGCATGACATCGACATCATCCGGTGAGTAGGCTTGACGCACGAACCCCTCCCAAGGTGTGTACCTCAACGCATTCATCAGAGGCATCATGGGGCATTTTGGGGCAAATTCAAGAAAATACTGAGGTACCCCAATAAGTCATACCATTGACGGCCTTCCGACGCCGTTTCGGCTCCGGCCGCGCCAGCGGAAACGTGGCACAGCGCATCTTCGAAAACCCTAAAAGTGCGTCCGGATGTTATTTGCTTCACACATGCCACCCGTCATCAAACCTTAAAACAAATCCGTATAACTCGCCCTGCGGGAAGCCCGCCGGATGCATGACGCATCGTGACTTGCCGTTTCGGCATTTGATTTCCTTTCAAAATTCGGTGTTGTTATGCGTTTATCCGTGAAGCTCCCGCTCGCAGCGGCGGGTCATGGCCGTTCTTTCCATCGCCGCTACCAGCCTTGCCAGCCTCACCGTCAGCGGCACCATGTCCTCTCAAGCGGCGGTCGAGAAACTCGAAGCCTTGGCGGACGCCCGACGCAACGAATTGGCGCTGAACGCCGGCGGCGAAGCCGCACGCGCCGGCGAGGCGGGCAAGGGGTTCGCGGTTGTCGCACACGAAGTGCGGGAGCTTGCCCAGAAATCCGCGGTCGCTGCGCGTGAAATCAAAACCATCATTACCGCCTCCGCAGACGAGGTGGCGAATGGCGTGTCGCTCGTGAGGGCAGCCGGCGATGCGCTCGGCCGGATCTCCGGACAAATCCACGCCATCAACGACCAGATATCGGAGATCGCCGCCGATGCGCGCGCCCAGGTGAGCGGCCTTCAGGACGTCAACGAAAACGTGCGCGAGCTCGACCGCATGACGCAACAAAACAACGCGATGGTCGAAGAAAGTACAGCAATGACGCATCGGCTTTCGAACGAGGCGTCCGGTCTCTCGCGACTCGTTTCGCAGTTCCGCATAGCCTTCGACGAGCGCACCGAGATCGGCAACTCGGCCGACACTAATATCGAATTTGTTCGCCGGCGCGCGTGATGGCCCGCCACGGCGACCTTAACGCAAGCTTAAGATTCTACTGCTATATCTGACAATGCGATGATGGACAATCGCAATCCCCTTCTTGAAACCGGCGCTTGCCGGTTTCTTTTTTTGCGGGGCGCGTTCAGACCTTGACGGTCTGCTCGACGAAATCCTCGGTTCCGAAGAATTTCAAATAGCGCTGGATTTCCTTGGGATCTCCGGTCGCCTTGCGCGGGTTGTCCGAAAGTTTGACGGCGGGCCGACCATTGGCTTCGCTCACCTTGCAGACAATCGATATCGGGTTGAGGCCGCTGATTTCCGTCGGCGCGCAGCCGGCGAAATCGTTGGTGAGGTTGGTTCCCCAGCCGAAAGTCATGCGTACGCGACCCTCGAAATAGCGATAGGTCTTGATGATCGTGTCGACGTCGAGCCCGTCGGAAAAGATCAGCAGCTTTTCTCGCGGGTCGCGGCCCATCTTCTTCCACCAGCCTATGATCTTCTCGCCTCCTTCGATCGGCGGCGCGCTATCCGGTCGAAAGCCGGTCCAATCCGCCACCCAATCCGGCGCGTCGCGCAGGAATGCCGCGGTCCCGAAGGAGTCCGGCAGCACGATCAGCAAATTGCCGCCATAGAGCTGGTTCCAGTCCTGCAGGACCTTGTAGGGGGCTGCGGCGAGTTCCTTGTCGTTGCGCGCGAGCGCCGCCGCCACCATCGGCAGTTCGTGCGCATTGGTGCCGAGCGCCTCGAGATCGGTGTCCATCGCAAGCAGCACGTTGCTGGAGCCGGAAAACGAGCCGCCGATCCCTTCCTTCAGTGCCTCGACGCACCACCGCTGCCAAAGAAAACTGTGCCGGCGGCGCGTACCGAAATCGGAAATGCGCAGGTCGGGATATTGCCGCAGCTGCTCGACCTTCGACCACATCTTCGCCTTGGCGCGCGCATAGAGCACGTCCAGCGTGAAAGGGCCGAGGCCTTTCATCGCCGCGCGCGAGCGCAGCTCGTTGATGATCGCCAGTGCCGGAATCTCCCACATCGTCGTTTCGACCCAACGACCGCGAAAGTTCAGTTCGAACTGGCCGTCACGGCGCGACAACTCGTATTCGGGTAGTTGGAACTTGGCGAGCCAGGCGAGAAATTCCGGCGAGAAGATCTGCTTACGCCCGTAGAACGTGTTACCGGCGAGCCAGATCATCTCTTTCTTACCGAAACGCAGCGTCCGCGCGTGGTCGAGCTGGTCGCGCAGTTCCTGTTCGTCGATTTCGTCGGCGAGGCGCACGGTCTTGGTGCGGTTGATCAGCGAAAAGGTTGCATCGACATTCGGATGAAGCTGCCAGATCATCTGCAGCATCAGGAGCTTGTAGAAATCCGTATCCAAAAGGCTGCGGATGATCGGATCGAGCTTCCAGGTATGGTTATAGACCCGCCGTGCGATATCGGTCTTTGGCATCTGCGACTACGCTCCTTCTGGATCACCCTGGCGCTCGGCCGAAGCACCATCCTGATCGATTTTCGTCATTCCGAGCGATCCCACGTCCGGCGCTGCTAGACCAGCGCAACGCCCGCGTCGCGCATGCGCTGCGTCATCGTCGCGAGTGATCCGTTGAGATCGATGCCGCGGCAGGCGCCGAGCACAACGGAGGTCGAAAAGCCTTGGGCGACGGCATCGAGCGCCGAGAAGCCGACGCAGAAATCGGTCGCAAGACCGCAGAGCGACACCTTGGAGATGCCACGTTCACGCAGGTAGCCGGCCAAGCCGGTTGGTGTGCGGTGGTCGTTCTCGAAAAAGGCGGAATAGCTGTCGATCTCGGTCCGGAATCCCTTGCGAACGACCAGCTCCGCCGTCGTCCATCGCAAGGCCGGATGGAAATCGGCGCCGGGGCTTCCCTGGACGCAGTGATCCGGCCAGAGCGTCTGCTCGCCGTAGGGCATCGTCACGGTCTCGAACGGCGCCTTGCCGGGATGGCTGGACGCGAAGCTCGAGTGGCCGGCAGGATGCCAGTCCTGCGTCAGGATGACGTGGCGGAACTGCTCGATGAGGCGATTGACGGCGGGTACGATTTCGTCGCCGCCCTCGACAGCAAGGGCGCCGCCGGGGCAGAAGTCATTCTGCATGTCGATGACGATTAACGCGTCTTCAGCCATGGGAACCTCCTCGCGATCCGGCCGCTGTGGCGGCCATCACAAATCGATTTAATCCAGATCAACCACAGAACGCGCACGGCAGCAAGCAGGTTCACTTGCCGCCGATCTTCGTCAGTTCTGCAGATCGTCCAGGTTGTCCGCGAGATTGACGCCGGTATTCGCGATGCCGATCGGCCGCGCCACGAAGTCGAGGAATTTCGCAATATCGACGGAGGGATGACGCGATGCATAGATCACGTCGCGATTCTTGATCGGGAAGGTCTGGCCGACGATCAGGCTATCCGGATTGGTCATGTTGAATCGATAGACGATCGGATAGCGCCCGACACTGTCGGGCTTCATGCCCTTGCTCAGCATCGTATTGAACCGCTCCCGCCCAAGCAGGCTCATGACGATATCCGGCTCTTCGTAACGGAAGACGAAATAGCCCTTCGCATCGACGGTCCGGTCGGCGCCGCCACCCGCAAGCGCCACCGCTTCGAGCAGGTTCAGGTCATTGGCGCCGAACTCGACGCGCTGGTTCGCCCTGACCTGGCCGAGGATCGTGAACGTGCGCGGATCGCGGGTCACGAAGACCTGGTCGCCCGGCTTGACGTGAATATTTTCTGACGGGTTTTCGATGATGGATTTCAAGAGGACCGTTCCGGTCTTCTTGCCGCGCACGAGCGTGACATAGGTCTCGTAAGGCTGCGCCGACGGACCGCCGGCCTTGGCGATGACCTCGTTTATCGACTCGCTGACGAGGTTCAACGGCACGACGGACGGACGGCCGACCGCGCCGGAAACGGTGACGATACGCGATGCCGTGGACGTGCTCGTCACGATGACATCGGGCTCCACGGCCTTCTGCTTCAGTGCCTCGAGAATTGCCTGGCGCGCCTGTTCCAGCGTCAAGCCGGCAAAGCGGACCGGACCGACATAGGGAATGGCCGCCTTACCGTCAGGCTGGACGACCAGATCGATGTTGGTCTGTTTTGATTCCGTTGTGGAAAACAGGCCGTCGCTGCCCGCCTCGAAGATCGATATTTTCAGCTGGTCGCCGACGCCGATGACGACCTGGCCGACGCCGCCGCCAATGCCGAAGCGTCGGCTGAGCGTCGTGGAAACATAGTCCGAGACCAACCGTGCCGATTGGCCGTCGACGTCGACGATGTCAAAGACGGTCGCATTCTTTCTGCCGATCTGCGCACCGGACTGGCCGGCATCCGCGACGATGTCGGTGGTCAGAGGGCCTTCTCCCGGCACGGCCTGACATCCCGCAAGCGCGGTGCAAAGCAGAAGGGCAGTCACTCGTCTCACTACTATACTCCGTATTCGGCACAGCGATGATTCTGCTTACAGATCTGCGCCGTATGTTTTCCCGGCAGGGAATCCGCCGGTCACTGCAAAGCACAATCGCCGTTTCACAACAAGCCACCTCGCCGCCGGGCAGCCAAAATATTCGGCACTGCGCCTTTCCGGTCATACCTCCTCGACATTGTTTACGATCCGTCGCCGTAATTGTCTGGATGGGCCCTCACGACCTGTGTATCTAAGCCGTTGGGGTTGAAAGCTAGGTACTTTGAGTTAAAAGCTCACTAATACAGCGGGGACAGCTCGACGAATAAAATCGGGGAAAATAACAAATCGGTAATCTCACCAATTGCAATTTACGTTTAGTACGGCAATTGGCTAGGACAATTTTAACGGCAGTTTAGAGCGTTCGATCATACATGACTGTTGAAATCATAGGGCGTGCATGCCTCGCCCCCGGAGCGAAATCGCCTGAGGCGCTGTTCAAGATCCTTCGGCAGGGCAAATGCACCGTGTCCAGCGTTCCCTCGGACCGTTGGGATTTGGCGCGCTTTTGGCATCCCGTCATGGGCGTGCAAGGCAAGACCTATTCTTTTGCCGCCGGTGTGCTCGATCAAATCTATGATTTCGATCCGGCTGTCTTCGGCATGTCCCAGCGGGAAGCCATGTATATGGATCCGCAGCAGCGCGTGCTGTTGCAGCTCGCCTGGCGCGCGCTCGAGGATGCCAACATTTCCATTGCCTCCCTCCATGGCGAGAATGTCGGCGTTTATGTCGGCGCGTCGAGCCTCGACCACGCCAACCTGACGGTCGAAGATCCCGCCGCCGCCGGTCCTTATTTCATGACCGGCAACACGCTTTCGATCGTCTCCAACCGCATTTCCCACATCTTCGGGTTGAGCGGGCCGAGCATGACGGTGGATACCGCGTGTTCCTCTTCGCTCGTGGCGCTCGATCAGGCGATGCGGGCGCTCAACGCAGGCGAGATCGACACGGCGATCGTCGGTGGCGTCAACATTCTTGCCCATCCCCTTCCCTTCGTCGGCTTCGCCCAGGCGCGAATGCTGTCGCCGGAAGGCCTCTGCCGGGCCTATGACAACGACGGCGCCGGCTATGTTCGCGCCGAAGGCGGCGTCGTTTTCATCCTGCGCCGCTCGGATCGGGCGCGCCGCGAACGCGACCGCAGCTACGCCAAAATCGTGGCAACCGGGGTCAACTCGGCCGGCCGGACCAACGGCATTTCGCTTCCTTCGCGCGAGGCGCAGGCCAACTTGCTTAGGGCCATCTACGAAGGCAACGGCATCGACGCCAACCAGGTCGCCTTCGTCGAAGGCCACGGTACCGGCACGAAGGTGGGCGACCCGGCGGAAGTATGGTCCATCGGCACTGTCATTGGCGCCAAGCGCAGGGCGCCGGTGCCAATCGGCTCCATAAAGTCCAATATCGGCCACACCGAACCGGCGTCCGGACTGTTCGGCATGATGAAGGCCGTTCTGGCGCTCGAACATAACTACCTACCGGCGTCGCTGCATTTCGATACGCCGAACGAACATATCGATTTCGATGGACTGAACGTTCGCGTCACCGCCAACCCGATCGAACTGCTGAGAGGCAAGCGTGCACGGCTTGCCGGCATCAACTCCTTCGGCTTCGGTGGCGCCAACGCGCATGTGGTCATCAGCGACCCGGAAACGGTACAGGACGAGAAACCCGCGCCTTCGTCGGCCGGTCACGTATTCATGGCAAGCGCCCACACGGCGTCGAGCCTCGAGAACCTGTTGAAGGAGTACAAGGCGAGCTTTGCGAGTGCCTCGAAGGAAGAGACGCGCGCGATGATCGCCGCCTCCGGCGCCAACCGCACCCATATGCGCCATCGCTTCGCGGCGCGCAGCGATCACCCAGAAGATATCGTGCGGGCGATCGCCAACCATCTGGAGAAGCCCGGCTCCGACATCGGCGAAGTGGGCGAAGCCCCGGTGAAGGATGCAAAAGTCGCGTTCGTCTTCTCGGGCAACGGTTCCCAATGGGCCGGCATGGGCGTCGAAGCCTTCCGCGAGAACCTGCACTTCCGCCAGTCCTTCACGTCCGTCAGCGCGCTCTTCAAGTTCCATTCCGACATCGTCCTGACCGACCTTCTGACGGATCCGGAACTCGACAAGAAGCTCTCGGATACGAAGGTCGCGCAGCCGCTGCTTTTCGCCGTCCAGGCTGCTCTCTCCGATTCGCTGGTCGCGATGGGCATCCAGCCGACAGCCGTCTTCGGCCACTCGGTCGGCGAGATCGCCGCTGCCTATGCGGCTGGCGCCGTGTCGCTCGTCGATGCCGTGTCGATCGTTGCCAAGCGCTCGCTGCATCAGGATCTCCTGGCTGGTCAGGGAACGATGGCAGCCGTGATGCTCGGCGAGGAAGCCGCCGAGGCGTTCGCGCAAGCGCGCGGTCTCAACGGGCTCTGCGTCGCAGCCGTCAACGCACATAATTCGGTCACGATGTCCGGTCCGGCGCATGAAATTTCTGCGTTCCGCGACGCCGCACGCAAGGCCAAGATCCCGGTCCAGATCCTCGACATCAACTATCCGTTCCACCATCCGGTCATCGACAAGGCAAAGCAGTCCTTCCTTTCCGACATTCCGGACATTGCCCCGCGGCGGACAGAGCTGACCTTTCTCTCGACCGTAACCGGCGCCGCACTCGACGGAACGCAGCTTGACCCGGACTATTGGTGGAAAAACGTCCGTGAACCGGTCCGCTTCCAGGCCGCCGCGGAGGCGGCGCTCGAACTCGGCTGCCGGCTTTTCATCGAAATTTCCCCGCGCCCGATCCTGGCATCCTATGTCAAGGAAACAATCAAGCAGGCGGCCTTCCCGGCGGCGGTCGTTCCGACGTTGCTTCGGGACGTCGGCCAGAGCGGTCACGATCCGATTTCGGCTTCGATGGCGCGCGCCGTCGCGCACGGTGCGGCGGTCGACCGGCCCCGCGTCTACGGAAAGCGCAACGCCTTCGTCGAACTGCCCGCACTGCCCTTCGAACCGGTAGAATTGCGGCCTGCGGCGACGACCGATGCGAGCGACCTCTTCGGCCGTTCCGCCCGGCCTTATCGCCTGACGGGCTGGCGCGGCGATCCGAACAGCGGCAGCTGGAAGAACCATGTCGATGCGCATCTCTTCCCGGACCTTGCCGAGCATGTCGTCGACGGCAAGCCGATTCTGCCGGGCAGCGGCTTCATCGAGGTGGCCGTCTCCGCCGCGCAGCAATATTACGGCAACGACGAGGTGGAGATTACCAACCTGGAGATCGTTCGCCCGTTGGAGCTCAGCGACAGCCGCATGATGGAGCTCTCGACCATCCTGTCACCCGAGACAGGCGACATCGAGATCCGTTCGCGCGAGCGCCTCTCGGAGGACGACTGGACAGTGCATGCCGTTGCGCGAAGCCGCAAGCCCGTGCCCGGAAAGAATAATGCCTCTCCGTCCGTCGCCAAATTGGCGAAAACGGCAAGTGTCGATCCTTCGAAAGCCTACGAGACGGCGAAACAATTCGGGCTCGATTACGGTCCAAGCTTCCAGTTGCTTTCAAAGGCTGTCGCATACGGCGACCGGATCGTTGACGTCGAACTGAAGGCGCCGAACGGGGCGGGACACCCGCTCGTCAGCTATTCTCTTCATCCAATCTCCGTCGACGCAACGTTCCATGGGCTCGTTGCGCTCTTCGACCGCTTCACGGGTGACAAGGGCGGAGCACCCTACATTCCGGTACGCTTCGGTTCCGTGCGTGTCGTCAACGCCGGACGGCCGATAGCCCGCGCCACGATCGAGATCGAGCGCGTCAGCGCCAATTCGATCAAGGCGAGGTTCCATTTCTTCGACAAGTCGGGCGAAGCGATTGCGCATTTCGACGATTGTCGTTTCCGCCGCACCTATTTGCGCAAGCACAAGACGCTGGATGGGCTTTCCTTCCACTACGAGACCGTGCTTTCCGAGATGACGCTGCCCGGTGCCAAGCCGGCCGCACCCATGCCGCATTTGCTGACGGCGCCCGCCGGTGGCGATGACAGCGTCGACAACGCGACTTTGCTATTCAACGCTGCGACCTACCGCGCCTGCCAGGAGATCGCGCTGAAGCTTGCAAGGGGAGGCGCCACGATCCACGGCGATGCCCTGCCCGGCGACTTCGCCTTCCAGTGTTTCCTGACAAGCTGCCTCTATGTATTGGAGGACGCCGGACTCAGCGAACATCAAAATGGTGTCTGGACCGTTGCGCGGGAGTTCAGCCTTCCGACCGTGGCCGAAATCCTCGGCGAACTCTATGGCGAGCGTCCCGATCGCGCGGTCGAAGGCGTGCTCATCAACAATGCCTACGCCGAAGCCTTAAGCCGGCTCGACGCGCTTTTCGCTGCGGGGCCGGACGGCGACCAGGCGCACGCCTTCAGCGCGGGCTTCATCAGCGACGCGACGCTCGACCACCAGGCCGTGCATTCCGTTGCGAGCCGGCAGCGCATGGAGCGGGTGCTCGGCGCTGTGGAACGGGCACTGACAGCACAAACCACCGGCATCCCCTTGCGCATTGTCGAATTCGGAAGCGTTTCGACGGGCTTCACGCGTCGGCTCGCCGACCTGGCGGCGCGTCATGGCGCGAGCCTGATCGTCGCCGAACCGCGCGACAACGCGCAGCGCAACCTTGAGATCGCATTCGAGAACGATGCGCATGTGCGCATTCTCAAAAAGAGCGAATTCGCGGCAATCGCACCCTTCGATCTCGCCGTCAGCGCCTCGGACCATCTTTACCAGCTGATCGAGGACGAAATCGCGCTGCGCACCGCATTGCGCTTGATGCTGCGCGAAGGCGGCGCGCTTGCTGCCGCCGTCAGCGCTCCCTCGATCTTCGGCGACTTCGCTCTCGGCCTTTCCGACGGCTGGTTTGCCCGCAGCCAGACGGCCGAGTTCCCGATCGGCAATCTTGCCGCCGTGCCGCATTGGCAGAAATGTCTGACAGATCTCGGGCTGCGCGACATCAACGTCGCAGACCACGAGTGTGCACACGGCAACATCATTCTGCTCGAGGCCCGCGGCGCGGCTGCTACGACAGCATCCGGCGAACCGGTGCAGGCGATCAAGGCCGTTGCCGGCCCCTACCTGGTCATTCAGGTGGAACGTGCCCCCCACGACGCGGCGTCGATGTCCGCAGACGCCGTCCCGGTACTGCTGGCAGGCGATATGGCGGCCGACGTTGCAACGCTGCAGGCCGCACTCGGCAACTTGGGGCAGAATCCTGTTCGCGCGGTGTTGGTTTCGCCGGCGACCGGTCATGCAAGCGACACCGACTCCGCCTCGCTGCAGGCTCATGTGCTTGCGCTGAGCGCCTTCGTCGAAGCGCTAAGGCAGCGTGTCGGAGATGCTGACCTGTCCGGCGACGACCGCCCTCGGCTGGTGATCGTCGCTCCGGGCGGCGCGCCGGTTGCTTCGCGGGCAGATGGCGTCGCGGTCAGTTCCGGTGTGAATTCCGGGCTCTGGGCGTTCGCTCGTGTTCTGCAGAACGAGTACGAATTCCTCGATGTCCATTCGCTCGACCTCGACGGTCACGACAAGGCGGGCCTGGAGGATGGCATTACTTCGGCGCTGCCGCTGTTGACGGTGTCCGGTCCAAATCGTGAATGGTTGCTGGACAAGGCCACTGGATTGCTCTCGGAAATCCGCGCCGTTCCCGGCCCCGCGGTCAGAACCGAAGGCAAGACAAGCGCCTTTGCGGCAGCGACGATCCGCCAGCGCGTCAGCTCGCAGGTTGCGAGCATCGCCTGGGAGGAAGCGGATGTGCCGCAGGCCAGACAGGGCGAGATCGTCGTCGCCGTTGCGGCAACGGGCCTGAACTTCCGTGACGTGATGTGGGCCATGGGCCTTCTTCCCGAAGAAGCGCTCGAGGACGGGTTTGCCGGCGCAACGATCGGCATGGAGCTTTCCGGCCACGTGGTCGCCGTCGGCGAAGGGGTCGACGACCTGGCCGTCGGCGACGCGGTCATGGCGATCGCACCTTCGGCATTCTCGACGCACGCCGTCGTATCCCGCGCTGGCGTCGCAAAACTGCCGCGGACCATCAGCCCCGTGGCCGCGGCCACCGTGCCCGTCGCTTTCCTCACGGCCTACTACGCGATGGTCGAGCTCGGCCGTATCCAGGCCGGAGAGACGATCCTCATCCATGGCGCTGCCGGCGGCGTCGGTCTCGCCGCGCTCCAGGTCGCCAAGCTCAAGGGCGCCAAGGTCATAGCGACGGCTGGAACGCGCGAAAAACGGCGCTTCCTGGCGATGCTCGGTGCCGATCACGTCTTCGATTCGCGGTCGCTCGGTTTCGTCAACGACGTGCGCGCCGTCACCGGCGGAGAGGGCGTCGATCTCGTGCTGAACTCGCTGTTCGCCGAAGCGATGGAACAAAGCCTCGCGCTGGTGAAGCCTTTCGGCCGGTTCCTGGAACTCGGTAAGCGCGACTACTACGCGGACAGCAAGATCGGATTGCGGCCGTTCCGGCGCAATGTCAGCTATTTCGGCATCGATGCGGACCAGCTTCTAGTCAATGCGCCTGCGCTCACCAAACGCATCTTCATGGAAATCGGGGCGCTTTTCGAGGAAGGCAAGCTGACGCCGCTGCCCTACCGCGCCTTCGATTTCGATGAAATTGGCAACGCCTTCCGCCTGATGCAGAATGCCGGGCACATCGGCAAGATCGTCGTCCTGCCGCCGGTCGCCGGCAAGCACGAGATCGCCGTGAAGCCGCATAAGGGCGTCAAAGTGGATCCGGACGGCGTACATCTCGTCGTCGGCGGCATCGGCGGATTCGGTCTCGCAGCCGCCAACTGGCTGGTCGAGAAGGGCGCACGCAGGATCGCTCTGTGCTCTCGCCGCGGTCAGGCGGACGCCGAGACGAGCGCGATGCTCGCGCGCTGGCAGAAGACGGGCGTGTCCGCCTCGCTCCATGCCTGCGACATCACCGATGCGGCCGCGGTCGACGGGCTTCTCGCGACGCTTCGCACCGAGGCGCCGCTGCGTTCCGTCGTCCATGCGGCTATGGTGCTGGACGACGCCCTGATCAGCAATCTCAACCGCGAGCGCAACCGGCCGGTGATCGACACGAAGGCCAAGGGCGCTGCGATCCTCGACCGGCTGACGCGTGACGACGAGCTCGACAATTTCATCCTGTTCTCGTCGGCAACGACGCTTGTCGGCAATCCCGGACAGGCCAACTATGTCGCGGCCAACGGCTATCTCGAAGGCCTTGCCCGGGCCCGGCGCGCGGAGGGTCTCCCGGGTCTCGCCGTCGGCTTCGGCGCGATCGCCGACGCCGGTTATCTCGCGCAGAACACCGATGTGAACGATCTTCTGGCCAAGCGCATCGGCAAGACCGCCTTGAAGTCCCAGGTGGCGCTCGACATGGTCGAAAGCCACATCGCCTCGGATCCCGGCACCGTCGATGCGGCGGTCGTGATGATTTCGGAGATCGACTGGACGGCCGCGCGCAACCTGCCGGTTGCCCGCAACGCGCTGTTCGAGGTGATCCTGCGCAGCGCGGACCAGCATTCTTCCGGTGCCGAGGGAACTCATATGGACCTCGTCGCGATGATCGAGGGGAAGTCGCCGCAGGAAGCGGAAGACATCCTGTTCGACCTGGTGGCAGGCGAGATCGCCGCGATCCTTCGGGTGTCGAAAGATACGGTGACCCGCGGCAAGATCCTGAAGGAAATCGGCCTGGACAGCCTGATGGCGGTGGAACTCGGAATGAGCTTCCAGCAGAACACCGGCTTCGACATGCCCTTGAGCGGCGTCGCCGACAATACGACGGTGGGCGACGTTGCGCGCAAACTCTATGAAAAGGTAAGCAAGCGGGACCAGGGTGACGATGGCGAGGCAGCCGATGACCGGCTGGTAACCGAACTTACACAGCGCCACGCCGGGGCGGACAGGGAAAAAGCACTGAGCCAATGAGCAATGACGGAAACGGCCAGACCTTCTCCAAGATGAACAGCAGCCTCAAGGAGAACCTACTGGACAGGATGAGGAACACGCATCAATCGTCGGAGCGCAACCGGATGGCGCGCTCGGAACGGGAGTTGCCAGCCCCTCCCCGTCGCCGCCAGGCGCGCTTCGAGGATCTTCCCGAATATAAGCAAGTGATTACGCAGAAATTCGCGAGCGAGCAGCTGGGCATCGCCAATCCCTTCTATCGGGCACACCAGACGGCTGCCGGCGCGACGACGGTGATCGACGGCCGCACGATGATCAACTTCGCCTCCTACGATTACCTCGGGCTGAACCGCCACGCCCACGTACTCGACAGAGCGCGCGACACGATCGGGAACTTCGGCATTTCCGCCTCCGCGAGCAGGCTCGTTGCCGGCGAGCGGCCCGTGCATGTCGAGCTCGAGGAAAAGATCGCGCGCTTCTACGGCGTCGAAGCGGCGGTTTGTTTCGTCAGCGGCTATCTCACCAACGTTGCCGCCATCAGCTGCCTGATGGGTCCCAAGGATCTCGTCATCCATGACGAGTTCATCCACAACAGCGCGCTCGCCGGCATCAAGCTTTCCGGCGCCACGCGCCGCCTCTTCAAGCACAACGACACGGCCGATCTCGAGCATGTGCTGCGCACGGTCGCCGGAGAATATCGTCACATCATGGTCATCGTCGAAGGCATTTATTCGATGGACGGCGATGTCGCGAACCTTCCTGCCCTGCTGAAGCTCAAGGCCGAATATGGTTTCTGGCTGATGGTCGACGAGGCCCATTCACTGGGCGTTCTCGGGCCGCACGGCAAGGGGCTCGCCGAACACTTCGGCGTCGATCCCCACGAGGTCGACATCTGGATGGGAACGCTGTCGAAAACGACGTCGAGCTGCGGCGGCTATATTGCCGGGAACGAGGCATTGGCGGCGGTGCTTAAAGCATCGGCCGGTGGCTTCGTCTACAGCGTCGGCCTGGCACCGGTGCTCGGCGCTTCAGCGGTCGCAAGCCTCGATATCCTCGAACGCGAACCCGAACGCACCGCGGCGCTCAGGCGCAACGGCGGCCTGTTCCTCAAGCTCGCCAAGGAAGCAGGCCTCGATACGGGCTTGAGCGGCGGCTTCTCGGTCGTTCCCGTCATCGTCGGCGATTCGTTGCGCGCGGTGCAGCTTTCCAACGATCTGCTCGCGGCGGGAGTGAATGTGCTGCCGATCATCCATCCTGCCGTACCGGAAGGATCGGCGCGGCTGCGCTTCTTCATTACCAGCGATCACACGAAGGAGCAGATCCGCCGTACCGTCGCGCTGACCGCCGAGCGCCTCAAGGATTTGACCGAACGGAATTTCGGGCTTGGCGGAGTCGATATCGAACAGATGTTGAAGGCGCTCTCGGCGCGCTAGTCATTACGCAATTCCAGGCGGAAAACCGTTACAGACGTGAATTGCAGTGAAACCTCTGTCCCCTTGAGCCGCAGGCGGAACCTCAGCATGACCCATGTGATCATCACCGGTGGCTCGAGCGGCATAGGCCTGGCACTAGCATCCGTCTACGCGAGCCGGGGCGCACGGCTTTCTCTCATCGCACGTTCCCGCGATCTTCTGGACCAGGCCAAAGAAATGCTTGTCTCGGAGCATGGTGCAATGGCCGGAGATATCCACGTGGAGGCAGCCGACGTTGCCCGCGAGGAAGAAATCGAAACGGCCATTCGACGCTGCACCGAAACATTCGGCCCCTGCGACATTCTCGTGACCTCGGCCGGCATCGTCGAACCGGCACCTTTCGAGGAGCAGCAAAGCACGATCTTTCGCCGACAGATCGAAACGAACCTCTGCGGCACGGTGCATGCCGTACGCGCCGTCTATCCGGAAATGAAGCGGCGGCGCAGCGGCCGCATCATGATGATCTCCTCGGGCGCCGGCTTGATCGGTATTCACGGCTATACCGCCTATAGCGCGTCGAAATTCGCGTTGCACGGCTTTGCCCAGGCGCTCAGAAGCGAGGCGCGCCGCCACAATGTCGGAGTGTCGGTCAGCTTTCCGCCCGATACCAAGACACCGCAGCTCGCGCGAGAACTCGGCCAGCGGCCGCCCGAAGCAACCGTGGTGATGGGGGCGGTGCGGCCCTGGACCGCCGAAGCGGTCGCAAGCAGGCTCGTGAAGGCCATCGACCGGCGGCGGCCTGAAGTCTATTTCGGCCTTACGCTTTTCCTGCTCGGCCGCTTCGGACCGGCCGTCAGACCGCTCCTCGACTGGTGGTTCGACAGGGCAATCGCCCGTAATAGTGGACGGTGAAGGCACCGGGGTGCGGCCGCGCTTGTGCCGGCCAACGTTAGCATTTAAGTGTCGAGCGACGGCCTGCTGCCGAGGCGGCGTCGGCGGTGAAATGGCTCAAAGGTATCGGCTTGGCGCTTCTTCCCTTCCAACTGCATGACTACCCGGCAGCGCTGACCCTCTTTTGCTATCTCCTGTCCTGTGCGGTGATTTTCTTCACGGATCGCTTCGCTCTGCCGGCACGCGAGCGCAGGAGAAACAGGCCTCCCTACGGACGCAATCATGATATCATCGACGCGCTCGCACGCCTGCCGGTCATAGCACTCGTCTTTGCTGGTTTTTTCGCGATTTCCTGGCGGCCCCTCTATGCCGCTGCCGGAGTCATGAGCTTCTTTATCATCTTCACCGGCATTTCCCGCGCGAAGTTCAAGTTCATCCGCGAGCCGCTGGTTTTCTCAGACATCGCCCTTGTTGCGGACGTCTTCAAATACAAGACGATCTTCTACGCGACTTCGCTGAATATCCTGTTCTGGATCGTCGCATTCCTTTACGTGTTCGGCGTCTCCGCACTCTACATGTATTTCGAGCCGAGCATCTTGCCCGCGGGAGGCAAGTTGTTCTGGATTCTGCTGATGATCCTCGCGGCAAGCGCGCCTTGGGGGCTATTGTTCTATGGTCCGGTGAACCGGCCGACAGCGGCCCTCGTGCAAAAGCTCGTAAAGGCCGTCAAGGTCAAGACGAATACGGTGCGCTTTGGGACGTTTGCCTCTGTCGTCTTCCATTTCATCATATGGCTGGGCGTGAAACGCGAAAAAATCGTCGCCGAGCTCTCTGAACGGCTTCGCGCCGTCGTGCTGGATCTGATCGGGCACGAGGAAGCCCCGCTGATCATCGTCTGGCAATCGGAATCCTTCATCGACATGCGCCACTTCGGCGTCAAGACGATCAAGCTGCCGACAATCGACCGGCTGCGCAAACAGGCGATACAGTGGGGCCGCCTCAGCAACGTGTTCGAGGGCGGCTATACCTTGCGTACCGAGTTCGCTGTGCTGAGCGGACTTGTGCCGGACGATCTCCATGTCGATGCGAGCTATCCCTATCTGCGCGCCTCCCATTACGCAGATGTCGTCTGGCCGGGAAAACTGAAGCGCGCCGGCTGGCATACACACTTCATCCACCCTTATGACCGCACGTTCTTTCTCCGGCACAAGGCAATGCCACAGCTTGGCTTCGACAAGCTCACCATGCTGGACGCCTTCGACCACAAGCCCGAGCGCGACGGGCTCTATGTGTCCGACGCGAAACTGACAGAAAGAGTGATCGCGGAAGTCGAAAAGCTTCCGGAAGACGAAAGCGGCTTTTTCTTCGTCGCGTCCATGGCCAATCACGGCCCGTGGGAGCCCGGCCGCGTGGACACGCTCACGAATCCCGTCGATATCTACATGGAAATCCTGCAGCAGTCGGATGCTGCCCTCAAGCAGCTGGTCGACAGTCTCAACAAGCTCGAGCGTCCCGTCTGGCTCGTGTTCTACGGCGACCATGCGCCTCTGCTGAAATCCTTCGCGGACCCGTTCCCGGATCCCCGGACGGACTATTTCATCGTGCCGCTCGCCAAGGCCCGCCCCGCCCAATCCGGTGCGAAAGCACCCAAGGACGAGGACCCCTGGAACCTGATACGGTCGCTGCTCAGATATGCGAACCTGCAAAAGGATGCGCTGCAATAGCGGCGGCGACTGGCAATGACAGCGGACACGACGATCAATCGCTCGACACCAAGGACATTCCTGTTTCTACAGGGTCCCTCGTCGCCGATCTTTGCCAAGATCGCAGACCGGCTCGAGGCATTGGGCCACACTTGCCTTCGCATCAACCTCAATGTCGGCGACCAGATCTTCTGGCGACGCGGAGGCGCCTTCAATTACCGCGGTTCCATGTCGGCGTGGCCAGCCTTTGTTGAGGCCTTCATCCGTCGCCGCGCCGTTACCGACCTCGTGCTCCTTGGCGAAGAGCGCCCCTACCATCAGGCCGCGATCGCCGCTGCCGGCCAGACAGGCGTTGCCGTCTTCATCGTGGAGATGGGCTATTTGCGCCCGGACTGGTTGACGCTGGAGCGTGGCGGCATGTCGTCCAACTCGCATTTTCCAGCCGAACCAGACCAGATCCTCAGCGCGGCTGCCGGCCTGCCGGAACCGGACTGGCGGCGGCGTTACGAGCAGTCCTTCCTCGCCGAAGCAACCTGCGATCTGCTTTACAATCTTCCGAACGTCTTCCTTTTCTTTCTTTTTCCGGGCTATCGCCGGCACGGGATATTTCATCCCCTGGCGGAATATGCGGGGTGGCTCTTGCGCCTAACCACGCAGAGGCGGCGACAACGCGCAGCCGATGCCCTCATCCGCTCGCTAGCCTCGGAGGGCAGCGATTATTTCGTCTATCCGCTGCAGTTGGAGACCGACTATCAACTGCGTGCGCACTCGCCGTTCAACAGCCAGAAGGAAGCGATCCGCGCGATCCTCGCCTCTTTCGCACACCACGCCCCCGCGGGCAGCAAACTTGCGATCAAGACCCACCCCCTGGACAATGGCCTCATCCGCTGGCGCAAGGTCGTCGCTGAAGCAGCAGCCAAGACCGGAATCGCGGACCGCGTCGCTTATCTCGACGGCGGCAATCTGGACGCTTTGGCGCAGGGGAGCGCGGGCGTCGTCACGGTCAACTCGACCGCCGGTCTGCATGCGTTGAAACAGGGCAAGCCCGTAAAAGTGCTCGGCAGTGCCGTATTCGACATTGCTGGGCTCACCGATCAGCAGCCGCTGGATGCGTTCTGGCAAACGCCTCGAGGGCCGGATGCCGCCTTGAGTGCGGCCTTGTTCAGATTGATGGCCGCGGCAATCCAGGTGCGCGGTAATTTCTATTCGAGCGCAGGCACTAGCGCCGGCGCAAACGCGATCGCGGAGCGTTTGCATCAGGGCGTCGTCAACGAGCCCGGGGCCTTCATCGACCCTCCGCCCAGGCGAAAACCGGCGAAAAGCGCGCGCCCTGTTGCACTTGGGGGCGGCTGACGTCATCGCCCGCCGTTGACGGTCGGATCACGCCACGCCGGCGCGCAAGAGGTCGTGAATGTGCAGGATGCCGACCGGGAGCCCGGCGTCGTCGACCAGGAAAAGGACGGTCACCTTGTTCTCCTGCATGAACTCCATGGCGGCGCTGGCAAGGACATCGCCTTTGACGACCCTCGGATTGCGCGACATCACGTCCTCGACCCGCTGAAGCAGCAGATCCCCCGCCATGTGGCGGCGCAGGTCGCCGTCGGTAATCACACCGATCAGCGTGCCGCCTTCTTCGACAATGCCGACAACGCCAAATCCCTTCGACGACATCTCGATGACCGCTTCGCTCATCGGACGGCCGACCGAAAGCAGCGGCACCTGTTCTGCCACATGCGCCAGTTCATGCACCAGGCGCAGTTGCGCGCCGAGCTTGCCGCCGGGGTGGAATGTCTTGAAATCTTCAGCCGAGAACCCGCGTCGCTCGAGGAGCGCGATCGCCAAGGCGTCTCCGACCGCGAGCTGCAGCATGGCGGACGTCGTGGGCGCGAGGCCGTGCGGACAGGCCTCCGGCACCTTGGGCAGCACCAGGGCAACGTCGGAGTTGCGGGCAAGGATGCTGTCGCGATTGGCGCAGATCGAAATGACTGGCACCTTGAAGCGCTTGGCATAGGTGAGCATGTTGCCAAGCTCGGCCGTCTCTCCCGACCAGGAAAGCAGGATCAGAACATCCTGCGACGTGACCATACCGAGATCGCCATGGCTCGCCTCGGTCGGATGGACGAAATAGGCGGACGTGCCGGTGGACGCCATGGTCGCCGCGATCTTGCGGCCGATATGGCCGCTCTTGCCGACGCCCGACACGACGACCCGGCCCTCGCTGTCGCCGATCAATTCGACCGCGTCCACAAGGCTGCGCGCAAAGACTTCATCCGTCGTCAGGTGATCGGCGAGAGCCTTGATCCCATTGGTTGCGGTCGTCAGCGTCCTGCCGATCGAATCCAGCATGGCGGAGCGGGATTGCCCATCCGCCTTCACTTGTCTCAAGCCCATCGTTGACCCTAGTCCCCGCAACGAAATTGTCCGAAAGCCCGCCGTTTCAGCGGCAATTTGAGTATATAGAAGGCAGATAAGCGCTTTTTCTTGGCAAACCAAGTCTATTTACGACTGTTTGCACTGAAACCGGCAGTCTTCGGCCGTCAGCCCGCGCGTTTTTCCTCGATAATCTCGTGCGGCGGCTCACCGTCGCGCGCAAATTCCGCGAGCGTCATCGAATCGAGAATGGAGGCGATGGCATCTCGAACCGTCGTCATCGATATCCGTACACGACAGGTCTCGGGGTCGCTGCAGTCTTCGCAGACCTCATAGGCCGTGCGACTGGCGCAACGGATCGGTGCGAGGGGACCGTCCAGCGTGCGTATGACATGGCCGATGCGAATCTCCGATGCCGGGCGAGAAAGCGAATAGCCGCCACCTGGTCCCTTCTTGGAACGGAGCATGCCGGCGTTGCGCAATTCGAGCAGAATCGTATCGAGGAATTTTTTTGGAATGTTGTTGCGCTGGGCGATTTCATTGATGAAGGCGGTCTCGCCAGGTTCGAGGCGCGCCAGATCGACGAGGGCCTTGAGGCCGTATTTTCCTTTCTTCGTCAGCATTCCCAGAAATTCCCCTCCCGGTCCCCAAACGGCGGGACCGTTGGCAACAACACAATCCTGTCTTGGCATAGCACAAGAAACGCCCCGCCAATACACAATTTTGGTGGACAATTCGGGAGGATGAACTTCAAATTTGATGGATTTGCTGCCGCATTGCGGCGGAGGCTACAGCGCCGCGCGTCTCATCAGACGCGCAAAGGACGCTGTATCACCTTGAGTTGCTGCATGTTTTCAACCTTAAATCGACTACGATTTAAGGAAACATGCAGTAGATCACGCCGCCGCAATGCCAACCTGATGGTTTCTGGCGCCCTGGCCGGAGAGCAGACGGCTGATCGCCGCACGCGCTTCATCGGCCGAGCGGAAACGCTGCGCGTCCAAGTCCCAGACGTGATACTTCACGGCCAAGAACTTCAACCGGTCCTCGTCAGGGACAACAACGCCGACGGCCTCGCCGCCATATTCGATAACTTGCTTGCTCATGTAATAACGCTCCTCCACGCCCCGCGGCGCGGATCATTCGATTCTCGGCAAAAAGGTGAATTCGGGAAGTTCAGACAGTCACATTCGGCGAAGTGCGCGAAGGTGACGTTTCACTGTTGCACGACAATAGGAACGCGAGCCGCAGAAAGCGGCGGTCGAGACGATTCCGGACATGTCACTCTCCTTTGGCTGGGGCCGGGCGCATCGCACGCCGCGGCGGTTCATGAACAATGTGAGGCGGACTCCTTCCGCGTCACGGTCTGCAAACTAGAATAATCTACCAAATTAGTCAATTCCAAAAACAAAGAGGAGAAAAATAATTCTCTACGCTCCCGTTTTGAACCGTCATGGCGACAATTCTATTTTTGTCGTCCTCGCTGAGAACTCTCACGCTATCTAGGTAGCGACGAATCAATCTGCAAGGGACGATGCTATAAAGACAGCACTTTCGGACGAAAAAGGGGCGGCCGTCGGCCGCCCCTTTTGGTTTTGTCATTTGTGATCGGATCAGGCCGTCGGCGCTCCCGGCTGCTGCGTCGCACTGCGAGCCGCCTCGCGGTCCTTCCACCAGCGGCTCAGGAACAGGAGGATCGGTCCACCGATATAGATCGACGAGGTCGTGGCGACGATGACGCCGAACATCATCGGCCAGGCGAAGCTGCGCACCGTTTCGCCGCCCCAGATCGCCATCGGCACCAGCGAAAGGGCCGTCGCCAGCGAGGTGAAGATGCATCGCGCAATCACCTGGTTGATGCTCATGTCGATGAGATCGGAGAAGGGCATCGACTTATACTTGCGCAGGTTTTCGCGCATGCGGTCGTAGACGACCACCTTGTCGTTCACCGAATAGCCGATCATCGTCAGCAGCGCGGCGATTGCCGTCAGGTTGAAGTCCACGCCGGTCAAGGCGAAGAAGCCCACCGTCTTGGTGATGTCGAGCAAGAGCACCGCGATCGCGCCGACGGCGAAGTGCCACTCGAAGCGGAGCCAGATGTAGAGCAGGATCGCCACCATCGCGAGACCGACGGCGAGGAAGCCGGAACGCTGCAACTCGCCGCTGATCGTCGGCCCGACGACCTCGGTCCGCTCCAGGGTCGAGCCGGGAACGGACGCCGTCACCGCCTCCTTGATCCGGTTCAGCGCCGCCGTCTGCTCCTGCTCGCCGCCCGGCTGCCGCTGGACGCGGATCAGCACCGATTGGCCGCCGCCGAAGTCCTGCAGCGCCACCTCACCGAGGTTGAGCTCCTCAAGGCTCTGGCGTAGCGTCGCCAGATCGATCTTGTCCTTCGACACCGCCTCGACCTGAATACCGCCGATGAAATCGATGCCGTAATTCAGGCCCGGCGTGAAGAACAGGACGACGGAACTGATCGACAGGAAGGCCGAAAAGCCGATCGCCTGGAAGCGTCGCTTCATGAAGGAGAAGGTCGGCAGGTGCGGCACGCGACCGAAGAGCGACGGAATCTCCAGCTTCTTCATCTTGCGGCGGACAACGACCTCGCGCATCAAGAGGCGCACGACCGTGACCGACGTGAACATCGAGATGACGATGCCGAGCATCATGGTGACGGCAAAGCCGCGGACGGGGCCGCTGCCGAGCCAGAACAATAGGATCGTGCCCGCAAGCGTCGTGACGTTGGAGTCGAGAATCGTGGCGTAGGCCTTGTTGAAGCCGACGTCGAGCGCCTTCATCGCGCCGGCGCCCCCTTCCGTCTCTTCGCGGATGCGGGCGTTGATGAGGATGTTGGCGTCGACGGCCATGCCGATGCCGAGGATGATGCCGGCGATACCGGGCAAGGTGAGCGTCGAGCCGATCAGGCCGAGAACGCCGATCGTCATGATCGTGTGCAGCACCAGGCCCACATTGGCGATCATACCCCACGCGCCGTAGAGCACGATCATGAGCGTCACGACGAGACCGAAGCCGGCAAGACCGGTGTAGAGACCCATGCGGATCGAATCGCTGCCGAGGTTCGGGCCGACCGAACGCTCTTCGATGATCGTGAGCGGCGCCGGCAGAGCGCCAGAGCGCAGCAGCGCCGAAAGGACGGTCGCCGACTCGGCAGTGAAGTTGCCGCTGATCTGACCGCGGCCGCCGAGGATCGGCTCGTTGATGACCGGTGCGGTCAGCACCTTGCCGTCGAGGACGATTGCGAAGGGGCGGCCAACATTTTCACGCGTGATTTCGGCGAACTGGCGGGCGCCAAGCGAATCGAAGGTGAAGTCCACGACCGGCTGGTTGGTGCGCTGGTCGAAGCCGACTTTGGCATCGTCGAGGCGCTCGCCGGAAATGGCAACGCGGCTTTCGACCGGATAGCGGTTGCCGTCATCGGCGCCGGGAAGGATGTCGACGCCGCGCGGTGCCGGCTGCGTGACGTCCACGCTCTGATCGAGCATGTGGAAGCTCATCTGTGCCGTGGAGCCCAGGAGCTCGCGCAGACGGGTCGGATCCTGCAGACCAGGCAACTGTACGAGAATGCGGTTCGAGCCGATGCGCTGGATCAGTGGCTCGGCGACGCCGACCTGGTCGACGCGGTTGCGGATGATTTCGAGACTCTGCTCGACCGCCTTGGTCATGCGGTCGGCCATGCCGGCCTCGGTGATCGCCAGCGTCACCACGTCGCCGTTCGTCGTCACCTCGACCTCGGGAGCGGAGGCGCCGAAGCCGATCGTGCTGACCGGAGTCGCCAGTTCCTGCAGCTTCGGCAGCGCCTTTTCGCGATCGGCCGCGTCCGCGATGCTGACCGTCACGCTGTTGCCGCTGATGCGCGCCGACGAGGCGGAAACGCGTTCGCCACGGAGAACCCGGCGGGTATCGTCGAGAAGCGTATTGAGCCGCGCCTTCTGCAGGCCGGCGCCGTCGACCTCGAGAACGAGGTGCGAGCCACCCCTCAAATCGAGACCGAGAGTGACCGGCTTGAAGGGTAGCACGGCAGTGAACTGCTCTCTCATCGCCTGCGGCAGAACGCTCGGCATCGCCGCGAGGCATCCGAAAATAATAATCGCGACATAGGCGAGGACCGCCCATTTGGATGTACGCATGTGGAAATTCCATGAATGCCTGAGCGCGCTCAACCAGCGGCGTCCGGGCTAGGTTTTCATCAAAACTCAGGCGGAACCGGAGATCGCCGGCTCCACCAAACGCTGAAGGATGCTTTATGCCCGGGGCGGGGCGCGAATGCGTTCGCTGAAAAACGGCGCGCCTGCAGCGACGTCCGCGCGCGGAAACGACGGCGGTCGAGCGTTTTCAAGGGTTGGCAAGTTGGCGAGGTTGAAGAGAAGAACCGGTGGGAGATCGCCTCCGGTCGTCGATTTTCCATCCGCTCGCTCGCCGACGAGACGGAGATCAGGCAACGTAACGGCCCTGGAACCCTGCCGCACCACTGGACGGTCGGAAGAACCGGTATCCGGCAAGGCGACGTTGCCGGTCGGCACGCCTGCGGCAACGCGGCTCGAAGCACTCTGCCCAACGGCAATGACCTGCATGGCAAAGGAGGCACAGAACAGCCACAGCACGGCAAAGAGCCGGCTGGCCTGCATGCTCTTGCTGCCACCCAAGAGGTTCATCGAGGACACTACCCCTTTTTCTCGACCGGATGCCGGCGAGACGAAATTCAGCCCGACTGCTTCAGCCTAGCGAAAGAACATGGCCGGATTCGAGCGTGCGGCGCTCTTAACACCATTCCGAGGCGGAAAAGTCAAATCCGGCTCGGCTCCTCGCCTTTTCAGGCGGTGACGCCGACGGTCTTTGCTTGATGGATTTCAATCAGCGAAGGCCCGGGTCGCGCAGCCGCCTCAGTGAGCGCGCGCGGGAGATCGCGGACATCGGCCAGCCGCTCGGCCCTGACGCCATAGGCCCCGGCAGTCATCAGAAAGTCTGGAGCAGAGGGCTTCACGCCTTCCGGGGTGATACCGGAATCGACCATGTAGGACTCGATTTCCTGATAGCCGTCATTGTTCCAGACGAGGAAGATCACCCTGGTCGCGGCATCGACGGCCGAGCCGATCTCGGCCAGCGAGAATTGGAAGCCGCCGTCGCCGACGAGGCAGACGACAGGCCTGCCGCGATCCGCCACGGCCGCGCCCACCGCCGCCGGCGGTGCATAACCGAGCGCCCCGTAACCGGTCGCGGAATTGAACCAACTCCGTTGCCGAGGTGCATCGCAATAGAGGTTGCCGGCGTAAACGGCCTGCGTGGAGTCCCCGACGATCGCGCAATCCGGAAGCGCCCCGTAGATCATGTCGATGACGGCCACTTCCGCACGCATCTTGGCGGACAATTCCTTCAGCGCCGCCTTGCGGGCCGCTTCCGCGCGTTCTGCACCGTCCCTTGCAGCCACATGGCCGGGCAGAAAGCCTAGGATGCCCGCCGTCGCCATCTTCGCGCCCGACAGGATGGAAAGTGCTGCCTGCGGCCCGCGGGCAAGCTGCGCGGCGTCGATGTCGGTGCGGATGAGATTGCGGAGTTCCGGAAACCCGCCATCGGCATAGAGATCGTAGTCCGTTTGGCCCATCTCCGTGCCGAGCGCCAAGACAAGATCCGCGGCCCGCAGCAGGGCGCGTACCGCCTTCAGGCTCGGGCTCGCCGGGACCCTCAGGGGATGGCCCGCAAGCATGCCGCGCGCGTTGACGGTCGTCGCCACCGGCGCGCCGATCTGCTCGGCGAGTTGCCTGACTTCCGCTTCCGCCGTCAGCGCACCGCCCCCGCAGAGAATCACCGGACGCGCAGCGTCGGCGCACAGGATTGCCGCCTTCTGCAGGGTTTCACTGTCGGAGCGCGGGCGGGTCGCCGCGGCAGGTCTGGCCGGCTTGCTCTCGATCCTCAGAGCCATCACCTCGGTCGGAATCTCGATGTGCACCGGCCCAGGCCGGCCGGAAAGCAGGACTGCAAAGGCCCGGTCCACCACAAGCGGCAAATCCGTGGGGTTGAGCAACGTGTGGGAATAAAGCGCCAGCGTCTTCATCATCCCGTGCTGGTCGGGCAATTCATGCAGCAGGCCGCGTCCGTGGCCGAGCGAATCACGACGGTTGACGCCGGAAATGACCAGCATCGGGATCGAGTCCTGGCGGGCCTGCGCCATCGCCGTGATGGTATTGGTCAGGCCCGGACCGGTGATCACCAGCGCGACACCAGGCTTGCCGCTGACGCGGGCATATCCGTCGGCCATGAAGCCCGCGCCCTGCTCGTGCCTCGGCGTGACATGGCGGATCTTCGATGAGGCAAGACCACGATAGAGCTCGACCGTGTGGACGCCTGGAATGCCGAAAACGACTTCGACACCGTTTGCCTCGAGGAGATCGACAAGCACCTCGCCTACGGTTTTCATTTCAGCAGTCATGCGCGGCGCTCCTTGCGGGCGGTCAAGCGTTCCGCCAGAGAGCTGATGCGCCGGCATGCTTCGTCAATATCGGAATCGGGCACTGTGAGGCTCACGCGCAGGAAATTTTGCGCTTCCTCGCCGAAGGAAGAGCCCGGCATCACCGCCACGCCTTCCTCTTCGAGCAGCGCCCAGGCGAAGGCTGCACCGGACAGGCCGGTACCGGAGACGTCGATCAGCGTGAACATGCCCGCTTCCGGCGGTAGAACAAGGACACCCGGCGCATCGGCAAGGCCATCAACGATGCGCCCCGCGCGCCGCTTGTAGGCTTCGCGCATCTTTTTCGCCGTGTCGATCTCGTGCGTCAGGGCGTAAGCCGTCATGTCGGCGATGAAGGGCTGCACGCCGAAAAGCATGGTCTCGGAGATAGGCAGGAGGCGATTCGTGAATTCGACGGGACCGACCGCCCAGCCACTGCGGAAGCCTGGCGCAGCATGCGACTTGGAAATCGATGAGACGACAACGGTGCGCTCAGCGAGATCGGCATTGTCGAAGGGCGACGCGAACGCAGCATCGAAGACCAACTCCTCATAGACTTCGTCGCAGACGATCCAGAGGTCGTGGCGACGGGCGACTTCGCCGATGGCCGCGATTTCGGCGGCGGTCAGCACCGCACCAGTCGGATTGTGCGGGGTGTTGAGGAGCAGCACGCGGCATTCCGGCGTGATGGCCTTCTCCAAGTCCTTCGCCCGCATGTGAAAACCGAATTCGGGTTTCAGCGGAACCAGGACATGGTGGGCACCGGTGGAACGGATGACGCCTTCATAGGTGGCATAGAGCGGATCGCCGACGAGCACGGCGTCGCCAGCCTCGACGAGGCCCAGCATGACGGCAAAGAGCGCCGTCTGCGTGCCCGGAAAGCACAGGACGTTTTCTGCAGTCACATCGGCCCGGCGCCGCCGGTATTTCTCCGCAAGAGCAGCGACGACGGCCGGTTCGCCGCGCCCGTTCGAGTAGCGGTACCGCCCGGCATTCATGGCACGCTGACATTCGTCGAGCAGGGAGCGGTCCGGCGGCAGATCCGGCTCACCGATGGTCAGCTCGATGATATCGGCCCCTTCTGCCTTCAGTTGGCGCGCGCGGATGTGCAGCGTCCATTTACCGGAACCGAGATCAGCAAGACGTGAGGTGATCGCCGCGTAGCGCAAATGTTTGCTCCCTTTTGGTCATTTGTTTTTATGCATGTCGTTACATGCATTAGTTTTCTATCGGCAGGCCGAGCACGGCCTCGACCGAGGCCATGGCGATGCTGACCAGTTCGCCATCGCGAAAGAGGTCGCCGGCAAGGCAGCCTTCGACCCAGAGCCCGTCCACCAGGCCGTTGATCGCAATTGCATACCGGCGGCACTCCTCCTCGCTTGCGGGCTTGCCCTTGGCGGCAAGGAATTCGCTCAGCAGTTCCTGCAGTGTGTTGCGGAAGGCGAGATAGCCCTCGCGGTGAATCTCGGCGAGGACCGGATCGACCCGCACCTGGCTGATGAAGGCTGCCCAGAGCGAGACGCTGCGGCTGTCAGCAACCGGCTCGGTGAGGTTGACCGCGATAAACTCTCTCAGCCGCGTCGCAGGATCGCCCTCGACATTCTGGGCCTTCTCGGTGAGAGACGCGATGACGGCGCGGTAGGCCTCCGCGACCATCTGATCCTTGGACTCGAAATAGTGGCGGACGAGCCCCGCGGTGACGCCGGCGCGGATCGCGATCTGCCGAACGGTCGCGCCTTTCAGGCCGAATTCCGAGATGCAATCGAGCGTCGCCTCGATCAGTTCCTGGCGCCGCTCGCCCTCGGGAGCGCGGTGAAATGTGCGGCGAGTCACTGCAACCTCCGGTGCGCAGCGCGGCGCAACCAGATCGTCAGTGTCAGCGAACCGGATGTGCCCATGCGTTGCTCCTGCGGTGATGCTCGTTCGAACAGCGCGGCCAAAAAAACCGCGACGAAGTTATTATACGCTTGAATAATATCGGCACAAGTGCAACATTCCCCCCAATGAAACAGCGTGACAAGCCGAAGATGCTGCACGAGAGAACGACCAGGGGAACTGTTTTCATGCCTTCAAGGAAAGCTCTTCGAGCCACGGGAGTGGCGCGTCGATGACGGGTACGGCCCAGGCAATCGCGGTCACTGACCTGCACAAGCGTTTCGGGCCATTGGAAGTGCTGAAAGGTGTGTCGCTTACGGCTCGACAGGGCGACGTGATCGCGATCATCGGCGGCAGCGGCTCGGGCAAATCCACCTTTCTTCGTTGCATCAACATGCTGGAATTGCCGTCGGCCGGACGTGTCAGCGTTCACGGCGAGGAGATCCGCATGAAGTCCGACGGCCATGGCGGACTGATGCCCGCCGATCGCAAGCAAGTGCAGCGAATCCGCACCCAGCTCGGCATGGTCTTCCAGAATTTCAATCTCTGGCAACACATGACCATTCTTCAAAACGTCATCGAAGTGCCGGTGCACGTGCTCGGCAAATCCAAGGCCGAAGCGATCGAGACGGCGGAGACGCTGCTGCGCCGGGTCGGGCTTTACGAGAAGCGCGACGCCTATCCGGCCTTCCTCTCCGGCGGCCAGCAGCAACGCGCGGCGATCGCCCGGGCACTGGCGATCCAGCCGCTGGTGATGCTCTTCGACGAACCAACCTCTGCGCTCGATCCGGAGCTCGTCGGCGAAGTGCTCTCCGTCATCGGCGATCTGGCACGCGAGAAGCGGACGATGATCCTCGTCACCCACGAGATGAAGTTCGCCCGCGACGTCGCCAATCACATCGTCTTCCTGCACAACGGCGTCATCGAAGAACAGGGGTCGCCTGAGGCGATCTTCGGTGCGCCGAGATCCGAGAGGCTCAAGAAGTTCATCAGCTCCATTCACTGAATTCCGCAATGCTCAACAACCAAAAAAGGGAACAGCATGAAGAAGACATTGAAACTCCTGGCCGTCGCGGCCGCGTTGTCGATCACCGGCGCCGTCGCGGCGCAGGCGGAAACGGTCAAGGTCGGTTTCGCCGCCGAGCCCTACCCGCCCTTCACCTCGCCTGACGCCAACGGCAACTGGGAAGGCTGGGAAGTCGAGTTCATGAAGGCGATCTGCGCCGAGGCGAAACTCGACTGCGTGATCACGCCGGTCGCTTGGGACGGCATCATCCCGGCGCTGACTTCCAAGAAGATCGACATGATCGTCGGTTCGATGTCGATCACCGAAGAGCGCCTGAAGACGATCGATTTCTCCGACAAGTACTACAACACGCCAACCGGCATCATCGGCACTAAGGGCGAGGACATCAAGCCGACGCCGGAAGGCCTTTCGGGCAAGACGCTTGGCGTGCAGGTTTCGACCGTACATCAGGCCTATGCGACCAACCACTTCGCTCCGGCCGGCGTGGAGGTCAAGGAATACCAGACACAGGACGAGGCAAACCAGGATCTGGCCGCCGGCCGCGTCGACGCCGTCCAGGCGGATGCGATCGCGCTCGATGCCTTCCTGAAGAGCGACCAGGGCAAGGAATGCTGCGACTACAAGGGTGATGTTGCCCAGGATCTCGCCGTCCTCGGCCCCGGCGTCGGTGTCGGCCTGCGCAAGGGCGAAGCCGAGCTCAAGGACAAGATCAACGCGGCGATCAAGGCGATCCGCGAAAACGGCACTTACGATACCTTCTCGAAGAAGTATTTCGACTTCGACATCTATGGCGGCTAAGCGCCTCGGCCGGCAGTCCTACAGCGCCGCGCGTATTATCAGACGCGCAAAGGGCGCGGTCGGACTTTGAGTTGCTGCGTTTCTCCAGCTCGGTTCCGAGCTGGGGAATATGCAGAAGGAGCATGAAGTCGCCATGGCTGCGGATTCCATCATAAACTGGAGCCTGCTCTCGCTCTCGGCGCCCGGCTGGGGCGGCGTATTGCTGCAGGGCTTTCTCCACTCGATCCAGATCGCGGTCGGCGGCTATGCGCTTGGCCTCCTGCTCGGCGTCGGCGGCGCCTTCGGCAAGCTCTATGGCGGGCCGGTAACGCGCGATCTTCTCGAATGCTACACCACCATCGTTCGGGCCGTGCCCGAACTCGTCCTCATCCTCCTCCTCTACTATGCCGGGACCGACCTCTTGAATCAGCTTCTCGGCGCCGCCGGCTTCGGAACGCTCGACATCAGCGGCCTGATGGCTGGCATCTTCGTCATCGGTGTTGTCCAGGGGGCCTATTCGACGGAAGTGCTGCGCGGCGCGATCAAGGCCGTACCCGCCGGGCAGATCGAGGCGGCGCGCGCCTATGGCATGTCGCCCGGAAAGGTGCTGCGGCGCGTCACCCTGCCTGCGATGCTGCCCTATGCTATCCCCGGCCTCGCCAATCTCTGGCTGATCGCCACCAAGGACACCGCCCTGCTTGCTGTCGTCGGTTTCAGCGAACTGACGCTGGTAACCCGTCAGGCGGCCGGTGCGACCAAGGCTTATCTGCTTTTCTTCTGCGCGGCCGGCGCGCTCTATCTTGCGCTGACGCTCGTGTCCAACATCTTCATCGGCGCATTGGAAAGGCATGCCAGGCGCGGTTTCGTGGAGCAGCGATGACCAACGAAACGACGCACGCCCTCGCCATTACTCCCGAGGACCTGCCGAAGGGCGAGAACTTCTTCAAGCCTCACCGTATCGCTCTCATCCTCTTCGCCGCTGCACTGATCGTCGCCGTCGCCTTCCTGATGCGTTGGGACTGGCTGCCGCGTTACCTGCCGAGGCTCGGCTGGGGCATCCTTGTCAGCATGGTGATGCTGTTCAGCACGTCGATCCTCGGATTCCTGCTCGCAGTGCCGCTGGGCCTCGTCCAGGTTACCGGCCCTTGGTACCTGAAGGGTCTTGCCCGGATCTTCTGTACGGTCATCCGCGGGACGCCGCTGCTCCTGCAACTGTGGCTGCTCTATTACGGGCTGGGCTCGCTGTTTCCGCAATTTCCGGCGATCCGCCACTCGTTTCTCTGGCCTTATCTGCGTGAAGCCTGGCCTTATGGCGTCGCGGCGCTCACCATCTCCTTCGCCGCCTACGAGGGCGAAGTTATGCGCGGCGCCTTTGCCGGCGTGCCAGCCGGCGAGTTGGAGGCAGCGCGGGCCTATGGCATGAGCCGCTGGATTATGTTCCGGCGGATCTGGCTGCCGCGTGCGATCCACCGCGCTCTCCCGACGCTCAACGGCGAGACCGTGTTGCAGCTCAAGTCGACGCCCCTGGTTGCGACGATCACCGTCGTCGATGTCTATGCGGTCATCTCGAAGGTGCGGCAGGAAACCTTTCTCACCTACGAACCGCTCCTGCTGCTTGCTCTGATCTATCTGTGCCTTACGGGCATTCTGGTGGTCGCCTTCCGCTATTTCGAAAACCGCATACCGACGCGTGGTGCCTGACATGAAGCTCTCTGCCGCCATCGACAATGCCATGCCGGAACTCGTCGCGATCCGCCGTGACCTGCACGCCCATCCGGAACTGGGGCTGGAAGAGACGCGAACCTCCGCCTTCATTGCGCGGCACCTGAATGCGCTTGGCTACACGGTAACGACGGGACTTGCGAAGACTGGCGTGGTCGGCACGCTGAGGTGCGGCACCGGCTCACGCTCGATCGGCATCCGCGCCGATATCGACGCGCTGCCAATTCACGAGGAGACCGGCCTCGACTATGCCAGCAGGACGCCCGGGCTGATGCATGCCTGCGGCCATGACGGCCATACGGCGATGTTGCTCGGCGCCGCCCGTGCGCTTACCGAACGGAGGAATTTCGACGGCACGATCCATCTCATCTTCCAGCCGGCCGAGGAGAATTGCGGCGGCGCGAAGATCATGATCGACGAAGGCCTGTTCGAGAAATTCCCCTGCGACGCGGTGTTCGCGCTTCACAACGAACCGAACCTTCCGTTCGGCCGGTTCGCCCTGCGCGAGGGGCCGATCATGGCGGCCGTGGACGAGGCGCGTATCACCGTTCATGGCCGCGGCGGTCACGGGGCCGAACCGCAGGAGACCGCCGATCCGATCGTCTGCGGCGCCAGCATCGTCATGGCACTGCAGTCCATTGTGTCGCGCAACATCCACCCAATGGACCCGACCGTTGTCACGGTCGGCGCCTTTCACGCCGGCTCCGCGAGCAACATCATCCCGGAACGGGCCGAGATCGTCGTCGGCATTCGCTCCTTCGACCCCGCCGTTCGTGACGAGCTGGAGCGCCGCATCCGCATGGTCGCGGAGGCGCAGGCGGCAAGCTTCGGCATGCGCGCCACCGTCGACTACCAGCGAAGCTATGACGCGACGATCAACCACAGGGCCGAAACCGATTTCGTGCGCAACCTTGCGATCCGCTTCGCCGGCACCGACAAGGTCGTCGACCTGGCGCGGCCCTTCATGGGCAGCGAGGATTTCGCCTATATGCTGCAGCAGAGGCCGGGCACGTATTTCTTCCTCGGATCAAGAGTGACAGGCGAGGAGAAGCCGCTCCACCATCCCGGTTACAACTTCAACGACGATTTGCTGCCGATCGGCGCCGCCTTCTGGACTGAACTGGCAGAGGCCTATCTCGCGCGAAGCTGAGAGCATCGGACCCGCAAAATGCCGCAGGCGAAACATTGCCGCAGTGTGACAACGTGGCGATCCGGCTGTCATTGACCTTTGCCAATTTTGCGTCAGATTCAATCACACGATGAAATGGCGGTTCCGGCTGACAGGCGGGCGCCTGGCTTTCCGCTACTGCATGTTTCCTTAAATCAGCCGATTTAAGGATAAAAACATGCAGCAATTTAAAGTGTTACAGCGTCCTTTGTGCGTCTGAAACGACGCACGGCGCTGTAGTGCCCAAGAGGATCACGTCGTGTTTGAATCCTTCGACGCAACCATGCTCGCCCGCATGCAGTTTGCCTTTACCGTCTCGTTCCACATCATCTTTCCCGCCTTCTCCATCGGGCTTGCCAGCTACCTCGCCGTCCTCGAAGCTCTCTGGCTGTGGAAGAAGGACGAGGTCTACCTGGAGCTCTTCAACTTCTGGAAGACGATCTTCGCTGTCACCTTCGGCATGGGCGTCGTTTCCGGGATCGTCATGTCCTATCAGTTCGGCACCAACTGGAGCGTGTTTGCCGACAAGGCCGGTCCGATCATCGGCCCATTGATGGGCTACGAGGTGCTGACGGCTTTCTTCCTGGAAGCCGGCTTCCTCGGCGTTATGCTCTTCGGCCTGAACCGTGTCGGTCCAAGACTGCATTTTTTCGCAACCGCCATGGTGGCGATCGGCACGCTGATCTCGGCCACCTGGATCCTGTCCGCCAACTCCTGGATGCAGACCCCAGCGGGCTTTGCGGTAAACGAAGCCGGTCAGTTCACGCCGGTAGACTGGTGGGCGATCATCTTCAACCCGTCCTTCCCGTACCGCCTCGTCCACATGGTGCTCGCTGCCTATCTGACGACGGCGTTCGTCGTCGGCGCCTGCGGCGCCTGGCACCTCTTGCGCCAGACGGCACCACGCCGGTCCCGCACCATGTTCTCGATGGCGATGTGGATGGCGGCGATCGTCGCGCCGATCCAGATCTTGGCCGGCGACCAGCACGGGCTTAACACGCTCGAGCACCAGCCCGCCAAGGTGATGGGGATGGAAGGCCACTTCGAAAGCCATCCCGACGGCGCTCCGCTGGTGTTGTTCGGCATCCCGAATGCGGCCGAGAAACGCATCGATTACGCGATCGAGGTGCCGAAACTGGGGAGCCTCATCCTGAAACACGATCTTAATGCGCCGCTTGCCGGACTGGACACGATCCCCGCCGAATTGCATCCGCCGGTCGCTGTGATCTTCTGGTCGTTTCGTATCATGGTCGGCATCGGCTTCGCCATGCTCGGCATCGGGCTGTGGTCGCTCTGGTGTCGCTACCACGGTACGCTCGCCAGCGATCCCTGGCTCCACCGCGCCGCCGTGCTGATGGGTCCCGCCGGCTTCGTCGCCGTTCTGGCGGGATGGGTGACCACGGAGGTGGGCCGGCAGCCTTACACGGTCTACGGCCACCTGCTGACGGCCAATTCGATCGCGCCGATCGAAGCTCCTGCCGTTTCCGCCTCGCTTCTGGCATTCATCATCGTCTACTTCTTCGTCTTTGGCGCGGGAACCTTCTACATCCTGCGGCTGATGGCGCGGCTACCGCGCGATACCATGCCGGAGCTCGACGAGGGACCGATCCGTACGGCCGGCGTCGCACACGGCCCGGCGAGCGCCAAATCTCATGGAGCACATCATGGACTTTGATCTGCCACTGATCTGGGCCGCCATCATTGCCTTTGCCGTTCTGGCCTATGTCGTTCTCGACGGCTTCGACCTCGGCGTCGGTATCCTTTTCCCGCTCTTCCCCGAGAAGCACGATCGCGACGTGATGATGAACTCGGTTGCCCCCGTCTGGGATGGCAACGAGACCTGGCTCGTGCTCGGCGGCGGCGGCCTGATGGCCGTCTTCCCGCTTGCCTATGCGACGGTCCTGCCGGCGCTCTATGCGCCGATCATCGCAATGCTGATCGGCCTGATCTTCCGGGGCGTCGCGTTCGAATATCGCTGGCGCACGAAGCGCGCCGAATTTTTATGGAACTGGGCCTTTGCCGGCGGCTCGATGCTGGCCGCCTTCGCGCAAGGGATCGCACTCGGCGCGCTGGTCCAGGGCATACCGGTCGAAAACCGCGCCTATGCCGGCAGTTGGTGGGACTGGCTGACGCCCTTTTCCATCGTGACCGGCATCGCGATCGTCGTCGGCTACGCCTTGCTCGGCGCCACCTGGCTCGTCATGAAGACCCACGGCGATCTCGCCGAACGGGCACGCGCAATTGCGCTCAAATGCTGCTTTGCGACCATCGGGGCGATGGGTGTCGTCAGTCTCTGGACGCCATTTCTCGATCCGGTCTATCTGCAGCGCTGGTTCGGCTGGCCGACGGCAATCTTCAGCGTGATCGTGCCCCTGCTTGTCCTCGGTTGCCTGTATCTGCTCATCAAAGGCATTCGCGACCGGCATGACGTGCAGCCGTTCATTGCGGCGCTCGGCCTTTTCATCCTCGGCTACATCGGCATCGGCATCAGTTTCTATCCCTACATGGTGCCGCCGTCGCTCACCATCTGGGAAGCGGCTGCGCCGGAGGAAAGCCTTGCCTTCCTGCTTGCTGGTGCGCTCGTGCTCGTACCGATCATCCTTGCCTATACTGGCTACGCCTATTGGGTTTTCCGCGGCAAGGTCGATCCGGAGGAGGGCTACCATTGATGCGGGCGGACGGCACCGGCCGGAAGCTTCTCTGGTTTGTCGCGCTCTGGCTTGCAGGGGTGGCTGCAGTCAGCATCGTCGGCCTCGCGATCAAACTGGTGCTGGGCACATAGAGCGAGATGAGGAAAGTGTGCGCGGTTTTCCGCCTGCATGCCGCTTTAACTCATTAGAACCGAAAAAAGGCTCGCTCAAGTTTTGGGGCCTAACGTCTGCATACACATCGGCAGGCGAACGCCGGTGGAGACAGGACCGCACCCTCCTCCCTTGCGATCGCCTGCCGAGGTGACCACTCCGTAAGCCACAGTGCCCGATCGCTGCGGCCGTTTTGCCTCTTCTCAGCCACGCTTCCCTTTGCTAGCAGTTCGGCCGCGACAAACCCTTCAGCGCCGCGCGTCCTGCCAAACGCGCAAAGGACGCTGTAGCACTTTGAATCTCTGCATGTTTTTGTTCTTAAATCGAGGTCGATTTTAGGAGACATGCAGTGGGGCGGCTTCCGCCCCGCAGGAGCTGGACAAGCGATGCAGAAGACCCCCGCAGAATGCACGACAATGGCGGATGTGCGTGTCGAGATCGATCGGCTCGACCGCGCCCTGATGAAGTTGCTCGCGGAGCGCTGGAGTTATATCGATCGTGCAGCCGAAATAAAGCGCCCGCTCAAATTGAGAGCCGATATCCCGGCACGCGTGGCCGAAGTGCGGGAAAATGCGCGCAGGCACGCGAGCGAACTCGGCCTCGATCCCGATTTCTACGAGGGCATCTGGGCCCAACTGATCGATCATGCCATCGCGCACGAACGCCGGCTGCTCGGCGAGGCTGACGAGTAGCGTCGCTGTCCAGGCGGAAAGCCGGCACACTTTCCGGGAATTGGCGGCGCGCCAGGCACAGTGATCCTGACCCTCTTCTTCAGACCGCCTTGTCATAGCTGTTCTTGCGGCTGAGATAGCCCTCCCAGTCGAAGGCGCTCTGGACGATGTCTTCGAGGCTTGCATGGGTCGGCACCCAGTCGAGCTTCAGCCGCGCAAGCGAGGAGTCCGCGACGACCTGCGCAGCGTCGCCTGGACGCCGCGGTGCATAGTCCACGCGGAAATCACGCCCTGACACTCGCCGCACTGTGTCGAGAACCTGCAGCACAGAAAAGCCTTTGCCGTAACCGCAATTGCTCGTCAGCGGTTCACCGCCGCTCCTGAGATAGCCGAGCGCGTCCTTGTGTGCCGTGACCAGATCAGCAACGTGGATATAATCCCGAATGCCGGTGCCGTCGGCAGTCGGATAGTCGGTTCCGTAGACATCGACCTTGCGGCGTACGCCGCGAGCCGCTTCGCATGCGACCTTGATGAGGTGAGTGGCACCGGCCGTCGATTGCCCGGCACGACCGAGCGGGTCCGCCCCGGCGACGTTGAAATAGCGCAGCACGACATAGCGGAAATCGTAAGCGGCCGCGGCATCCTGCAGCATGATTTCCGACATCAGCTTCGAGCGGCCATAGGGGCTCTCGGGACGCAACGCGGCCGTCTCCTTGACCGGATCGGCGGTATCCTGCGTGCCGTAAACCGCCGCGGTCGATGAGAAGACGAAGTGGCGAATACCGGCCGCTATCATCGCGGCGATCAGCGTGCGCGTCTTCGCCGTGTTGTTTTCGTAATAGGTAAGCGGGTCGGCGACGGACTCCGGAACGACCGCTGATCCCGCGAAATGGATGACGGCATCGATCTCGTTTTCCGCGAAGATCCTGCCAAGCAGCGTCCTGTTGCCGACGTCCCCGAAATAGAACTTTGCTTCCGGCGCGATCGCCCAGCGGAAGCCTGTCGACAACCGGTCAACCACCACGACAGACTCGCCCGCATCGAGCAGCGACCACACCATGTGGCTGCCGATGTAACCCGCTCCACCCGTTACCAATATCGCCATTGCCCGATTGCCATCCCCTCAAAGATGGAGACAGGAAAGACGAGTCGAGCTTTCTGAATTGGTAAACTCGGGGCGCGCCCAGCGGCCTTCGCCCGATATTCTCGTGGCCGTGGTTAAGCACCACTCTGCCGATTATCGAGAATTTTATGGATGACGTCGCATCTGCACAGAATCCATATCTCCGCCCATCGCACCAAGGGCATGACGACCGGCCAATACGCTCTTCTCACCTGAAAAATCTCAAAAAATCAAATTTTACTAAAACACAAAGACGCTCTCTAACGGTTTCTGAAACGGCATGTATTAGCCTTCCGAAATATGGCCTTAGAGGGGGAACCACGAATGAGACGTGCAGAGCTCCATGCCCAACTGAAACGACTGGCCCGCGACAAAGACGGAAATTTTGCCGTCCTTGGCGCAATCGCCATCGTCCCCGTCATTGCCGCGGTCGGCCTGACGCTCGATTTCGTCGGTGCCTATCTAGAAGCCGAGAAAATTCAGGCCGCGCTGGACGCCGCCGCACTCGGTTCCGTGCGAGCCTACGGCGAAAGCGCGGACGAAAGCGAAGCCTCCGAAGCAGCGGAGAAGTTCTTCTGGAGCAACTACGCGCTGCCGCAAGAAAACGTCGTCGAGGGAGCCAATCTCGCGGACACACCCACGCAAGGCGGCGCATTGTCCGTCGCGTTCACGCGCAACACCACCGAAGACGTCGCCGCAGCGGAATTCAGCTTCGACTACAAGCCGATGTTCCTGGAGCGCCTGCCGCTCCAAATCCGGCGCCAGGCCGTCGCTGCGCGTGCCGCCAGCGCGGAAGCCTGCATTCTGGCACTGCATCACACGGCCGACCGGGCATTCGATGTCAGCGGTAGCGCAGCGGTCGATCTGACCGGATGCACCGTCATCTCGAATTCCAACGACGACCAATCGATCTATGTCGGCGGCACCGGCAAGCTCAAGGCCGAGTGTCTTTACGCCGCCGGCGCCATTTACAGTGCGCCGCTATCGGTGGAACTTGCTTGCGACAAGGCGATGGAAGGCGCGTCACGCGTGGCCGACCCGTTCAAGAACAAGGCACTGCCGAAAACATCGCCCTGGGTCGATCTTTCCGGTTGCGGGCAGGATTTCATCGCCGGCGGCGGCGGCAATGGTGATTGCAATGGTACCGGCAAGACGCCGAAGACGAACAACGAGGACCACGTCGTCACATTGAAGCCCGGAACCTATCAAAGCCTGGACATCAAGCGCGCCGTAAATCTCCTGCCCGGCAACTACATCATTGACGGCGGGCGCCTGGAATTCGGCAGCCAGGCCACCGTCACCGGCGCGGGCGTCACTTTCTTCCTCATGAATGGCGCCGAGATCAGCATCAACGGCTCTGCGACGTTCGACATCTCGCCGTCACTCGTGGGCGATTGGGCCGGGTTCGCGATCGTCGCCGAGCATGGAAACATCGAGACCGCGATCATCAACGGCAACAGCCAGTCGTCCCTGACCGGTATCGTCTACCTCCCCGACGCCGCAGAGTTGCAATATTCGGGCAATGGCACAACGAGCGGCGAGTGCATCCGGCTGATCGCCCAGGAAATCACCCTGACCGGCAACAGCACATTCAAGATGGATTGCACGACGCAGCTTGCCGACAAGGGCATCTACTACCCGGGCGCAATCCGGCTGGTGCGCTAGAAGGGGGGATGTTGCTTTATAGCGCCGCGCGTCCGATCGGACGCGCAAAGGTCGCTGTAGCACTTTGAATTTGCTGCACGATTTGTTCTTAAATCGATTCCGATTTAAGGAATCATGCAGTAGCGGGGGACGACTTGAGGCTTGCTTCGATCGAGCCGGGAGATCAACTCTACCGGCTCAGTATATAGCGGCTGAGGCGCTGAGCGGCCTCCGCCACCTGCGCCGGATCGCGCAGAAAGCAGGCGCGCATGAAGAGCGAGCCGCCCTCGCCAAAGGCGGTTCCGGGCGCCAATCCGACCCCTGTCTTGTCGACGATGTCGATCGCCGCCTGTCGTGAATCGGTCACCCCATCGATCTTCAGGAAGGCGTAGAGCGCGCCATCCGGCTTCAGGGTTTCGACGCGATTGGTCGCGATCAGCGCGTCGCAGAGCAGGTCGCGGCTCAGTGCCGCCTTGGCGATGTTCTCGTCGACAAAGGAGTCTCCCTCGTCGAGGGCCACCACCGCGCCGCGTTGCATGAACTGCGCAACGCCGGATGTCGAATACTGGATCAGATTTTCCAGCACCTGTCCCATCGCCGGCGGTGCTACGATCCAGCCGACGCGCCAGCCGGTCATCGACCAGTTCTTGGAGAAGGAATTGACGAACAGGATTCGGTCGTCATCGTCCATGATGTCCAGGAACGACGGCGCTCGCCCGCCGGCATAGTAGTAGAGTGCATAGATTTCGTCGGCGATGATCCAGAGGCCGTGCTTGCGCGCGAGCGTCAGAATGGCTTTGAGATCATCCTGCGTCGCGGTCCAGCCGGTCGGATTGGACGGCGTGTTGATGAACAAGGCCCGCGTCTTCTCGCCGATCGCGGCATCGAGCCGGTCGAGATCGAGCTGCCATTTGCCATGTTCGAAATGCAGGGGCACGGAAACCGGCCGTGCTCCCGAAATCTCTGCAGCAGCAGCAAAATTCGGCCAGGCGGGCGTCAGCAGCACCACTTCGTCGCCGGGCGACGTCACCGCCTCGATTGCAAGCTTGATCGCCTGCATCCCCGATCCCGTGACGTAAAAGTTTTCCGGAGACAGCACATTCTGGAACCGGCGCCGATAGTAGCGCACCAGCGCTTCGCGGAGCGGCGGGATGCCACGCTGCCAGGTGTAGAAGGTCTCACCGGCCACAAGCGCGCTGGCGGCAGCCCGGCTGATGAAGTCCGGCGTGGCAAGGTCCCCCTCGCCCACCCAGAGCGGGATCACGCCTTCTCGTCCACGCGCGTAGTTTACAACCTCGACGATACCGCTTTCGGGGGCCGAAAGAGAACGGGGGCTGAGACTGGTCGTGATCGTCATAAGCGGGCTCCTGGACTTTCCGCCGCTTCTAGACGTTTTTGCGCAGACGATCACGCGACATTATCTGACCGGTTTATCGATTTTTGTGATGTTTCGCGGCTCCTACAGCGCCGTGCGTCTTTTCAGACGCACAAAGGACGCTGTAGCACTTTGATTTGCTGCATGTTTTATCCTTAAATCGGCTATGATTTAGGGAAACATGCAGGAGCCCGTGAGGCGATCAGGCGCGCTGCTTCAACAGATCGCGGATCTCGGAGAGAAGCACGATATCCTGCGGCGGCGGGGCGGCAGGCGCCGCTTCCTTTTTCGTTTCGATCGAAGCACGCATCCGGTTCACGGCCTTGATCATCAGGAAGATGATCCAGGCGAGGATCAGGAAATTGATGAGCACGGTAATGAAGTTACCGTAGGCAAAGACGGCGCCCTGCGCGCGAGCCGCCGCAAGCGAGGGTGCGGTGACGTTCGCGGAAAGCGGGATGAAGTAGTTGGAGAAGTCGAAGCCGCCGCCGGTGATGGCGCCGACGACCGGCATTACGAGATCGGCGACGACCGAATCGACGATCTTACTGAAGGCGGCGCCAATGATCACGCCGACCGCAAGATCCATGACGTTGCCGCGGGCAATAAACTCCTTGAATTCGTTCAGCATGCGTCTCTCCGTGTGGTCCCCGTTTCAGAACGGCAACCGCATCTGTGCTACAGCGCCGCGCGTCTACCAGACGCGCGAAGGTCGCTGTAGCACTTTGATTTGCGGCATGTTTTTGGCCCTTAATCGGCTACGATTAAGGAAACATGCCGTGGCGGCAACCGCTGGTTTGGAATCTAGACCAAAGGCCGCTCAGTGGGAACCGTTCTTTGCATTTGATCAAGGCGGATCAACCCGGCCGGGCGAACGCCCGCTTTCTTGGACTTAAGACGCATAGGCCAGGCAATTCTCAACCCGCTGGACTTGCCCTATGCTGCCTTTCGGAGGAGTGAGGCATGCTTTCGGGTTCTGTAATTTTTGCCTCGGCCTTCGCCTATCTGCTGCTGCTCTTCGCAGTCGCAAGTTATGGCGACCGGCGAGCCAAGAGAAACAACGCTGCCAGCAAGGGCAGGCCGTTGGTCTATGCGCTCAGCCTCGCGATCTATTGCACGTCCTGGACCTATTTCGGCGGCGTGGGACTGGCTGCCGAACGCGGGCTCGAATTCACCGGCATCTATATCGGTCCGATTCTGATGTTCACGCTCGGCATGCCGCTGGTCCGCCGCATCATCCAGCTCGCCAAGACAGAAAGGCTGACATCCGTCGCCGATTTCATGGCGGCGCGTTACGGCAAGAACCCGGCCGTCGCCGCGATCGTCGCGTTCATTTCACTGGTCGGGGCCATTCCCTACATCGCCCTCCAGCTCAAGGCAGTTTCGAGCTCGGTCGCGGCGATGATCGACACGAGCCATTACGGCATTGGTGCCGGGCAGACTTTCATCGATCTGCCGCTGCTTGTGACGCTTTTCCTCGCCTGCTTCGCGATCGTTTTCGGCACGCGCCATACGGATGCGACCGAGCACCAGGACGGCCTGATCCTCGCGATCTCCATGGAATCGGTCGTGAAGCTCGTGGCGATGCTCACGATTGGCGGCTACGTCGTCTTCGTCCTGTTCGATGGCCCCGCGAACCTGTGGGCGCAAGCCCAGCAAAGTCCTGCGGTCCTCGCCGCCCTCGAATACCGCACGCCGCCGGCGCGATGGATCCTGCTGATCGTGCTCTCGGCCTTCGCTATCATCATGCTGCCGCGGCAATTCCATGTGACGGTGGTCGAAAACCGCACCGAAACCGAATTGCGCACCGCGGGCATTCTCTTTCCGCTTTATCTGATTGCAATCAACCTCTTCGTGCTGCCGATCGCCATCGCGGGCATTCTGACCTTCTCAGGCTCCGGCGATGCGGACCTCTACCTGCTGAAGCTGCCGCTTGCCGGCGAGGTCCCCCTGCTGTCGCTGACGACGTTCATCGGCGGTTTTTCCGCGGCAACCGCCATGGTCATTGTCGCATCGGTGGCGCTGTCGATCATGATTTCCAACGACATCGTCATGCCGGTGTTCCTGCGCCGGCGGCTCGGCTTGCGTGGTGGGCTCCAGGAGGACATGGCGGGGACGCTGCTCAATATTCGCCGCACAGCGATCTTCGTCGTCCTTCTGCTCGGCTATGCCTATTATCGCTCGGCCGATATCAGTGCTGGCCTCGCTTCGCTTGGGCTTTTGTCCTTCGTTGCCGTATCGCAGATGGCGCCCGCGCTTCTCGGCGGCCTTGTGTGGCGGCAGGCCAATGCCCGCGGGGCGATCAGCGGGATGGTCTGCGGCTTTCTTGTCTGGGCTTATCTGCTGTTCCTGCCGAGCCTCGGCGGGCCCGACAATTCCCACGTGGCGACGACGGTGCTGAGCTTCCTTCTGCCCTTCACGGATCTCTTTTCGGGACCGGATGCAGACCCCCTGGTCAATGCCACGGCGTTGAGCCTCTTTGTCAACAGCGCGGCCTACGTGCTTGCCTCGCTGACCCGGACGCCAAAACCCTTGGAGCGCTTCCAGGCCGGCGTGTTCATCACCCGCCGTTCGCGCACGGAAGGAACGTTCCGCGGACGCAAGACCAAGGTGACCGTGCGCGACCTCAAGACGACGATCGGCCGCTACATGGGCGAGGAGCGCATGCAGCGTTCCTTCCACACCTATGAGCAGCAGTCCGGCCGCTGGCTCGACGAGAATGCCTCTGCCGACATGGCGCTCATTCATTTCTCGGAACAATTGCTCGGCAGCGCCATCGGTTCATCCTCCGCCCGCCTGGTGCTTTCGCTCGTGCTGCAGCGGATGGACGATGCCTCGTCGGATACGGCCTGGCTGCTCGACCAGGCGAGCGAGGCACTGCAATATAACCAGGACATGCTGCAAACGGCGCTCTCGCAGATGGATCAGGGCATCGCCGTCTTCGACAATGCCAACAACCTGATCATCTGGAACCGCCGCTTCAGACAATTGCTCGATTTGCCCGAAGCCGCAGGTCAGGTCGGCTTCCCGCTCGCCGATATCGTCGAGATCCTGACGAGACGCGGCGATATCCGCAAGGACCAGGAGAAGGCGCTGATCGCCAATTTCCTGACGCTCGACAAACCCTTCCTGCTCGAACTCGCTAATGGCGATCGCATCATAGAAGTCAGAACCAATGCGATGCCGGACAAGGGCATCGTCACCACCTATACCGACATCACGCAGCGCGTCGCAGCCGACATGGCTCTGAAACAAGCCAACGAGACGCTGGAACTACGCGTCACCGAACGGACGGGAGAACTGACACGAGTCAACCGGGAACTCGCCGAAGCGCGGGCGGCAGCCGAGGAAGCCAACATCGGCAAGACCCGCTTCTTCGCCGCCGCCGGGCACGACATCCTGCAGCCGTTGAACGCCGCGCGCCTTTATTCCTCGTCGCTCGTCGAGCGCCTCGGCGGTTCCGATAACAGCACGCTTGTCCAGAACATCGATTCCTCGCTGGAATCGGTGGAAGCCATTCTCGGGGCGGTGCTCGATATTTCCCGGCTCGACACCGGAGCGATGAAGCCGCGCCTGCAATCGGTGCCGCTCAACGAATTGCTCCGGCGCATCGAGACGGATTTCGCTCCGATGGCGCGGGCGAAGGGTCTCGAACTCATGGTCATGCCGACATCCCTCGTCGTGCGCAGCGATCCGAATCTTCTGCGGCGGGTGGTGCAGAACCTCGTCTCGAACGCCATCAAATATACGCTGAAGGGCAAGGTGCTCGTCGGGGTGCGCCGCCGCGGCCGGACGGCGACGATCGAGGTGCTCGATTCCGGTATCGGCATTCCGCCTTCGAAATTCCGCACCGTCTTCAAGGAGTTCGCACGCCTCGACGAAGGCGCGCGGACGGCGTCCGGCCTCGGGCTCGGCCTATCGATCGTCGACCGCATCTCGCGCGTCCTCAACCACCCGGTCAACCTTCAGTCGAAACATGGCAAAGGCACAGGCTTCAAGGTCACGGTGCCGCTAGAGGCAAGCGTCAGCGAACGTGCCAAACCGCGAGATGTCGTCGCCGCGAAGGCGAATGACGCCTTGGCCGGTCTGTGCGTCATCTGCATCGACAATGAGCCAAAGATTCTCGACGGCATGGCGGTGCTGCTCGGCGGCTGGGGCTGTAACGTCACCACGGTGGAATCGCTTGCCGGCTGCTCGGAAATCGGCCCCAGCCTTCAAACGAAGAGACCCGATGCGATCATCGCCGATTATCATCTCGGCGACGGCACCGGCATCGAAGCGATCGCCCGCATCCGTGCTCTTTGGGGGGAAAGCATTCCAGCCCTGCTGGTGACGGCCGACCGCTCGCCGGAGGTACGCGGCGCCGCCGAACGCGACGCGATCGCCCTGCAAAACAAGCCCGTACGTCCGGCAGCCATGCGCGCATGGTTGACCCAGCTCTCCATTGCGGGAAAGGCGGCAGCGGAATAGAGGTGCCTGACGGAAATTGCCCCTCACCCAGAAGGGACTTCGGAAGTGCGGCATATCCCTTCTCCCGTCAAAACGGGGAGAAGGTGGCGGCAGCCGGATGAGGGGCGGAAGCGAACGTGAGCCGGCAAATCAAGCCGCTGCCACGGTGCCAATCTTGGAAAGCTGGATGACTGCCTGGGTGCGGCTGTCCACGTTGAGCTTCAGCAGGATCGCTGAAACATGGGCCTTGATCGTCGCCTCGGAGACGCCAAGCTCGTAGGCGATCTGCTTGTTGAGCAGGCCCTCGGCAAGCATGCTGAGCACGCGCGACTGCTGCGGCGTCAGCGTCTGCAGCCGATGCAGGAGATCGGCCACTTCCGGTTCATATTCCTGATTCTGGTCGTAACCCGCCGGCACGAAAACTTCACCGGCGATCACCTTGGTGATGCCGTCGCGAATTTCGTCGATGCCAGCAGACTTGGAGAGGAACCCGGCCGCACCTAGATCGATCGCACGATGAATGGTCGCCGGATCGTCGTGGGCCGAGACAATCATCACCGGGAGGCTCGGAAACTCCGCTCGCAACGCAATGAGGCCTGAAAGACCGCTGACGCCGGGCATCGTGAGGTCCAATAGCATCAGGTCGGCATCCGGATACTCGGCCGCGGCTTTGCGTGCGGCCGCGAAGTCACCGGCTTCGACTATACCCGGAGCATCGGCCATGCCGCTCAGCGCCTGGCGCATTGCACCACGAAAAAGCGGGTGGTCATCGGCGATGATGATGGTCATTTCCGGCATTGGATGCTCCCTCCCAAGAGCCTCAGCCCCGGACCCTGCGCATCCTCCAACGCGCCGGATCGCGTCTCAATGGTTCGTGCCAGTACCCGTCAGGTCTTTTGCGGCACCTCGGTACCATCGGTGGAACCGTCTCCGCTCCCTTCGAGATCCTTCACGATCTCCATGAACTTGCGCATCATTCTTTCCATGATGCTCATCGTCCGGTCAATCTCTTCATCGCTCGGAAGAGCCGGTTTCATCGCAGTTTCACCGCTTTTGACGGCCTTTTCCAGCGCCTCGACGCGTTTGGTCAAGAGATCGATCTCTCGCTCCAAGGCCGCCCGCTCATCGGCTGCCATCCGGCAGACCAGTTCGCCGTCCTTTTCCCGGCACAGCGTCACCTCGCCCGTCTCGGTGTCGAGCCGCGCGATGCCAGTGTCCGATTTCTGCATGCTATAGCGCCCCGGGGAAACTTCCTGCGTGTAGGCAGACGCGACCCAGCCGAGCGTCAAGCCCATCGCGAGTGCCGCCATCGCCAGTGCCGCAACTAAATTCCTCATGACAGCCCCTCCATTGGATGCTGCGGAAATCCGCCTTCCGTGGTGGACAAGCGCCAATATTTGCGGCAAGGCCACGATTGGGTTTCACGACGGACAAGCGGGCACATGAACGCCATTATATACAAGATCGTTCCGGCACTTCTATGGCAGGAGGCGCGGAGAGCAGGACAGTTCACGGGGGCGCCAGTCGACCTCGCCGATGGCTTCATCCATTTCTCGACCGGGGATCAGGTCGTCGAAACGGCCACAAGGCACTTCGAAGGGCAGGACGGCCTGCTTCTCATCGCCATCAACGGCGCCGCCCTTGGCGGCAAGCTGGTCTACGAACCTTCGCGCGGCGGCGCGCTGTTTCCGCATCTCTACGGGCCGCTCCCGCTCGATGCGGTGATCTGGGAGAAGCCTTTGCCATTGGGTGCCGACGGCCTCCACGTCTTTCCCGAGCTTCTACCATGATCGACGCCCTGAAACTCCTCTCACGCCGCGGCCTGTTCCTTCTCGATCCAGAGGCCGCGCACGGCCTATCGATCAAGGCACTCAAGAGCGGGCTCGTGCCGAGTTGCGCGGCGCCGGCCGATCCGCGCCTCAAGCAGGAGATCGCCGGCCTTACCTTCACCAATCCGATCGGCATGGCGGCCGGGTACGATAAGAACGCGGAGGTGCCGGAGGCACTCCTGAAGATCGGTTTCGGGTTCACCGAAATCGGCACGGTCACGCCGAGGCCACAGCCCGGCAATGACAAGCCGCGCGTCTTCCGGCTGGTGGAAGACCAGGCTGTCATCAACCGACTCGGCTTCAACAACGAAGGCCATGGAGCCGCGCTCGCGCGCCTTCAGGGCTGCTCGCGCCAGGCACTGATCGGCGTCAATATCGGAGCCAACAAGGATAGCACGGATCGTATCAGCGACTATGTGGCGGGGATCCGAACGTTCTATCCGGTCGCACGCTATTTTACGGCCAACATCTCGTCGCCGAACACGCCGGGCCTGCGCGACCTTCAAGCACGCGAAAGCCTGGCAGCACTGCTTACGGCTGTCCTCGCGGCCCGCGACGAGGAAGCAAAGAAAAGCGCAAAACGAATCCCGGTCTTCTTGAAGATCGCCCCTGATCTCACCGACGAAGGAATGGACGACATCGCGGCAGAAGCGTTGGCGCATGATCTTGACGGCTTGATCGTCTCCAACACCACACTTGCGCGCGACGGATTGAAGGATCGGCGACAGGCTCAAGAAGCAGGCGGGCTTTCCGGCAGGCCGCTTTTCGAAAAATCGACGGCCGTGCTCGCGCGGATGCGCAAGCGCGTCGGCCCTGCCCTGCCGATCATCGGCGTTGGCGGCGTCCACTCGGCAGAAACCGCAGCGGAGAAAATCCGCGCCGGCGCCGATCTCGTCCAGCTCTATTCCTGCATGGTCTATGAGGGGCCAGGCCTGCCTGGCCGGATCGTGCGGGGCCTATCCGAGCTCTGCGATCGCGAGCAGCTTGCCTCGATCCGCGACATCCGCGACAGCCGGCTGGGCTACTGGACTGCACGAAACGCCTGAGCGGCACGGCGCGGCACGAGGACCAGCAGGAACACCCCGCGCATCAGCAGGAACAGGTTGAGTCCTGCCCAGAGCCCGTGATTGCCGAAGGCCGGGATCAGTATGCCGAGCGCGAGCACATAGCCGATAAAGGCTGCCAGCATCATGTTGCGCATGTCGCGCGACCAGGTGGCGCCGATGAAAACACCATCCATCAGGAAGGCGAGTGCGCCGGTCAGCGCCGTCAGCGCCGCCCAGGGCATGTATTCGTAAGCGAGTGCCCGCACATCCGGCGCGGTCGTCAGCACGTCGACCAGCGCATCCCCGAAGACGAGAAAGCCAAGGGTCGTCAGTGCGGCGAGCCCAAGGGACCAAAGCGCGGTCATCCGCAACGCGCGATCGAAGGCCGGACGATATCCGGCACCGATCGATCGTCCGGTTAGCTGCTCGGCCGCATTGGCGAGGCCGTCGAGATAGTATCCTGCGACCAGGAAAATCGTCATCAGCACGGCGTTGGCGGCGAGCGTCACAGGCCCGAACGACGTGCCGATCCGCGTCATCAGCGTGAAGGCGGCGAGCAACACGAAGGAGCGGATCATGATGTCGCGGTTGAGACCGAACATCGGCTTCAGCCGCTCGCGGGCGAAGATGGTGGCCCAGTCCGGGGCATCGCGCCGGTCAAATCGTCCATAGACGATCGCGAAGCCTGCGAGTGCACCGATAACTTCGCCCGTCACAGCCGCCAACGCTACACCCGTCACGCCCCAACCGAGAACGAGGCCGAGCAGGATGGCGAGCACGATGTTGATGCCGTTGATGAGCGCCTGCAGCAAGAGGCCGATCGAGCCCTCGCCTCGCCCGAGGACGAAGCCGAGGATCGCATAGTTGGCGAGCGCCGCCGGCCCTGACAGGATCCGATAGAAGAAATACGTGCGCGTGACCGCTTCGACCTCGGCACCCGGCGCCATCAGCCACAGGCCGGCAGCAAACAGCAACGGCGAGAGAACGACGATGGCGACGCCGGAGACAAGCGCGATCACCAGCGACCGCCAGAAGACCGCCTGCTGTTCCCGGCGGTCGCCCCGTCCATAGGCCTGCGCCACAAGACCTGTCGTGGAAGCCCGGAGGAAGTTGAAGGTCGTAAAAATCAGGTCGAACATCACGGCGCCAATCGCGAGCCCGGCCAGCAGGTCAGCCCGCCCGAGGCGGCCGACCACCGCAGTGTCGACGAGGCCAAGCAGCGGCGTCGTCAAAAACCCAAGCGTCATCGGCAAGGCGATCGAAAAGATCAGCCTGTTGGTGACGTGAAACGGGCCGGCTTCGCCGGCGTGCGCTTCGCGTTCGAGGGTTTCCGTGGCAGCCATGGTCAAGTTCCTTGTGGGCGACCGCCCCTCAAGGGAATCAGGTCAGCCGGACAGCACCATGGCCCAATAGGGGCGGTTTCCGGAAGCGGAATTCTGCGCCACGGCAACACCGAGGCCACGGTAGCTGCCGAGCATGTTTTCGAGATGCTTTGGGGAATGGTACCAGGCGTTATAGGCACTCTCCGCATCGTCCTGGCCCATGGCAATGTTTTCCGCGGCCGGAAGCGTGACACCCTGCTGTTTCATCCGGTCGTAGAAACTGTCGCGCCAGCCGATGTTGTGCTGCATCTTGCCGACACGCGCCATGCGCGCCGCCTGGCTCAGCGCAGCAACCGAGGCGACCGGGTCGTGAACAAGGGCCGTCATCCCGCGATCCTTCCGCAGCGTATTGACGTAGCCAAGTGTCGCTGTCGTCTGGTCGCTTCCGCTGCCTTCGCCAGTAGATAGGAGGTTTGATGTCGTGCAGCCGGCAAGCACGCCGAGTGAGAGGAAACCGCCAGCCCGCAACAGGACGCGCCTGCGGATTAGAAACTGCTGATGCTGCATGCTTACCGTCGATAGCTCAAAACACGAAGAATGAGGAAGGCGGGAATGACGATCGCGGCGCCGAGCAACAGATAGTCGCCGACCCGTCCGAGGGCCGCGAAACCCGTACGCCACAGGTCGAGAAGGAAATTGCGAACGGCGAAATAAACATCGACCGGATACCAGTCGAACACTGTCATGACGAAACCGACGAGGATCGACACGACGACGAGCTTGACCAGTACGCGCAGCGGCGTGTCCCCGAGAAACTTGTTAAGTCCGTCCGACATCGGCGAGAATTCTCCTGTTTCACCTTCACATAAGCCGCCTTCACCGAGGTCGCAAGGCGCAAGAGAATGCGAGTTGCGTCGTCTTTCAGATTCCGCTTGTATTTTGCCGTGGCCAGCGCCAGAAGCGTCCATCGCAACCACACCGTCATGTCGATGACCCTCAACCAGCTCTCCTCCGGCGACCTGATCGCCGATCGCCGCGCCGACTACGCAAGAATGCTCGCCGAAGCCGGCGAGCCGCAGAGCGCGGCGGAACTGATGGCCCAGGCCCTCGAACGCGCCCCGGACTGGGCGGCCGGCTGGTTTCGGCTGGCGGACTATGAGGAAAAATCTGGCCGAAGAGAGGCAGCGATCGAGGCACTCCGCAACACGCTGCGGCTCAGTTCTGAGGACATTTTCGGCGCCGGTCTGAAACTCGCCCTTCTCGGCGCGACCGAGACGCCCGAACAGCCGCCGAGCGTCTATGTCGAACGCCTGTTCGACGACTATGCGGAACGCTTCGACAAGGCCCTCGTCGAAAAGCTCGACTACAGCGTACCCGAAAAGCTCGCCGCGCTGATCGACCGGGCGACCGACGGCCGTCGTTTTCATCACGTCACCGACCTCGGTTGCGGCACTGGTCTTTTCGGCGAGCGCATCCGCCATCGCTGCGCCTATCTCGAAGGCTTCGACCTTTCCACCAACATGCTGGCCAAGGCGGAGGCAAAGGCGATCTACGATCGTCTGGCGCAGGCGGACCTGTCGCTTGTGCCGGAGGATTCAGGCGCGTTGGGCGATTTTCCCACCGCAAGGGCCGATCTCGTCAGTGCGGCGGATGTGTTGATGTATCTCGGCAATCTCGAAAATGTCTTCGTGATCGCCGACCAACTGCTCGCACCCGCTGGTCTCTTTGCCTTTTCGGTCGAGGACGCTGCAACGGACGAGGCTTTCATCCTCCGGCCCTCGCTGCGTTACGCGCATTCCGAACCCTATATCGCCGATCTCTGCGCCAAACGCGGATTTTCGCTGATCAAAACGGAACGCACGGTCATTCGCATGGATGCCGGAAAGCCGATCGCGGGAATTCTCTTTCTTGCGCGCAAGCCTGCATAGAACGCAAGGCTGCCACGCGAAAATAGGTCAGCATTGCTTACATATTTTTCTTGAATGTTTTGTGCATTGCAGCAATGCTGATGGTCTACAGCGGTGCGCGTCCAATCGGACGCGCTAACGTCGCTGTAGCACTTTGAAATGCTGCATGATTTCGTCCTTAAATCGATTCCCACTTAAGGATCATGCAGCAGCAATCGGGGTTTCGTCATGGCACAGATCAGCAGCGTCTTCGGTCTTTGGAATACCAGCCCCACCCGGCACACGCCTGTCGAGGACGTGCAAGGCATCTTTTCCGGCAGCCTCGTGGCCGCGCTCGGGCTCTATTTCCTCGCGAGTGCCGGACTTCTGACCGGCAGCACCGCCGGCGTCGCCTTCCTGCTGCATTACGCGACCGGCGTGAACTTCGGGCTTGCCTTCTTTCTCCTCAACCTGCCGTTCTTCTATCTCTCGCTGAAGCGGCTCGGGCCGGCCTTCACGATCAAGACCTTCATCGCCATCGCGTTGACGTCGTTTTTGACCGACACGCAATCGCGTCTGTTTGAGATCGGCGCGATCCATCCCGCCTGGGCGGCGCTTCTCGGCGGCCTGCTGCTCGGGTACGGCGTTCTGGCGCTCTATCGCCACCGCGCGAGCCTCGGCGGCGTCGGCATCTTGGGCATCTATCTGCAGGAGCGCTTCGGTATTCGCGCCGGATTGGTGCAACTCGCGATCGACATGGTCGTCCTCGCCACGGCCTTCGCAGTGACGACGCCGCCCGTCGTCGTCTGGTCCGTGCTCGGCGCGGTCGTCCTCAACCTGTTCGTGGCCATCAACCACCGCGCCGACCGGTATATTGCGCTTTGACTGAATGTTCCTCGCGCGGTAGCCGACGAGTCAGGGTGTCCGCGGCAATACCCATGCGCGGACTTCTCTTTTCCCGAACATGATCTACTTTTGTTCCCCGTGAACAGGATCGATTCTCCATTGCCGGAAAGCGACGCGCTGACGTTGCCGGCGCCGTTTCTCCGGTGGTTCGCCGAGAAGGGCTGGCGACCCCGCGCCCACCAGCTCGAACTCCTATCGCGTGCGGAGGCGGGAGAAAGCACGCTTCTGATCGCGCCGACTGGTGCCGGCAAGACGCTTGCCGGATTTCTGCCGTCGCTGGTCGATCTTACCCGGCGCGGCGAGATCCCGCCGGGCTCTCCTTTCATCGGCATCCACACGCTCTACATATCGCCGCTGAAGGCGCTCGCGGTCGACATCGAACGCAACCTGATGAAGCCCGTAGCCGAGATGGGCCTGCCGGTCAGGATCGAGAACCGGACGGGCGACACGCCGCAGGGCAAGCGACAGCGCCAGAGGCTCAATCCGCCGGATATCCTGCTGACCACGCCGGAGCAACTGGCCCTCCTCATCGCCAATGGCGAGGCAGACCGCTTCTTCAAGGATCTGCGCTACGTCGTGCTCGACGAATTGCACTCGCTGGTGACCTCGAAGCGCGGGCATCTGCTCTCGCTCGGCCTTGCACGACTGCGCCGGCTGGCGCCCGATCTCCAGACGATCGGTCTTTCGGCAACCGTGGCCGAACCAATGGAGTTGCAGCGCTGGCTCGTAGCCCAGAGCGAACAACGGGAGAATCATGCCGGACTGATCATCGTTTCCGGCGGCGCGAAGCCGGAAATTTCGATCCTGCGCACCGACGAGCACGTGCCCTGGGCCGGGCATTCGGCCCGCTATGCGATCGCCGACGTCTACGCCGCGATCAAGGATCACGGCACGACGCTGCTTTTCGTCAACACCCGCAGCCAGGCGGAAATGCTGTTCCAGGAACTCTGGACGATCAACGACGACAACCTGCCGATCGCCCTCCATCACGGCTCGCTCGATGTCGCGCAACGCCGCAAGGTCGAGGCGGCCATGTCGGAAAACCGGCTGCGGGCCGTCGTCGCCACCTCGACGCTCGATCTCGGCATCGACTGGGGCGATGTGGATCTTGTCGTCCATGTTGGCGCACCCAAAGGGGCGAGCCGTCTTGCCCAACGCATCGGTCGCGCGAACCACCGCATGGACGAGCCGAGCCGGGCGATTCTCGTGCCCGCCAACCGCTTTGAAGTGATGGAATGCCAGGCGGCGCTCGACGCCAATTATATCGGCGCGCAGGATACGCCGCCTCTCGGCAGAGGCGCGCTCGACGTGCTGGCCCAACATGTCCTGGGAGCCGCCTGCGCGAAACCCTTCGATGCCGTCGATCTTCATCGGGAGATCACCAGTGCGGCCCCTTACGCGGACCTTTCCTGGGAGACTTTCGAACGCATCGTCGATTTCGTCGCCACCGGCGGCTATGCACTTCGCACCTACGAGCGCTACGCCCGCATCCGCAAGACGAAAGACGGGCTCTGGCGGGTGTCGAACCCGATGGTCGCCCAGCAATACCGCCTCAATGTCGGAACCATTGTCGAATCCCCGATGCTGAACGTGCGCATGGTCAAGCGCAACGCACGCGGCTCGCTTGGCCGCGGCGGCATGACGCTCGGCAAGGTGGAGGAATATTTCCTCGAAATGCTGTCGCCGGGCGACACATTTCTCTTTTCCGGCAAGGTCGTGCGTTTCGAGGGCATCCGCGAAAACGAGTGCCTCGTCTCCCAAGCCTTTTCCTTCGACCCGAAGGTGCCGACCTATGCCGGTGGAAAATTCCCGCTCTCCACTTACCTCGCGGCGCAAGTTCGCAAGATGCTTGCCGATCCGACCCGCCGCGCCTCATTGCCGGACCAGGTGCGCGACTGGCTGACGCTGCAGAAGGACGTCTCCATGCTGCCGCGCGAGGACGAGTTGCTGATCGAGACCTTCCCGCGCGGCAGCCGCCACTACATGGTGATCTATGCCTTCGAGGGGCGGCTTGCGCACCAGACGCTTGGCATGCTCTTGACCCGACGCCTGGACCGCGCAGGCCTGAAACCGCTCGGCTTCGTCGCGACCGACTATTCGCTTGCCGTCTGGGGACTCGACGATCTCAGCAGCGCCTTCCGGGCGCGTCGGCCGTCGCTCGCGCAACTCTTCGACGAAGACATGCTCGGCGACGACCTCGAAGCCTGGTTGAACGAATCCTTCCTCTTGAAGCGCACGTTTCGCAACTGCGCCGTCATCGCCGGATTGATCGACCAGCGCCACCCGGGCAAGGAGAAGACAGGGCGACAGATTACCGTTTCGGCCGATCTCATTTACGATGTATTGCGGGCGCACGAGCCGGACCACATACTGCTGGAGGCAACACGCAGCGACGCCGCGACGGGACTTTTGGACATCGGCCGGCTCGGATCTATGCTGAACCGAATCAAGGGGCACATCACCCACCGCCGGCTCGATCATATCTCGCCGCTTGCCATCCCCGTGATGCTGGAGATCGGGAAGGAAGTGATCCACGGAGAGGCTCACGACTTCCTGCTGACGGTGGCGGCCGATGACCTGATGAACGAGGCGATGGGCGCCGGCCATGATGGATAGGGGAGCAATATGAGAGAGATGGCCGGCAGGCCAGACGGTGGTTCACGCCCGCGCGGGTCACTCCAGAGAATGGCGGGATAACATGCATCGACTTGTCCACGCGATGTCGGCTCCGCCCGCGAATGCCACTTTTCACGCGCGCACCACAGTTAACGGCGTCGCCGCGATCTGCGACCCGCTCGGCGGTCTCTATCTCACGGAGAGCGGCACACTCGTCGTCTCCGACCTCCACCTCGAAAAAGGCTCGGCCTTCGCCCGGCGTGGCATGATGCTGCCGCCCTACGATACGCTTGCGACGCTGCGCATTCTCGAGGCGGTGATCGCGCGCCACAATCCCCGCACGGTTATCAGCCTTGGCGACAATTTCCATGACCGGACCGGATCGGCGGCGATGCCGGAGACCTTTCGGCAGATGATCGCGGCCATGGCCCGCGGCCGCGATTGGATCTGGATCAACGGCAATCACGATCCCGATGGCGCGTGGGGGCTGCCGGGCGCCTCCATGGACGAACTCCGCCATGCCGGGCTCGTCTTCCGGCACGAACCGTCGAGTATCGACGCCGAGGGCGAGGTCGCCGGCCACCTGCATCCGTCGGCAACCGTCCGGCGCCGTGAAAGATCGGTGCGGCGCGCCTGCTTCGCAACCGACGGCAAGCGGCTTCTGATGCCGGCCTTCGGCGTCACGACCGGCGGGCTCGATCTGCGCCACCGGGCGATGAGCGGCCTCTTCGATCGCGGCAAGCTGGTTGCCCATATGCTTGGACGCGATCGCATCTACTCGGTTCGTTACGACAATCTCATCCGCTGAGGCGGCCCAGCGGCCCAGCGGCCCGCACCCACAGCGACCTTCGCGCGTCCGATTGGACGCGCGGCGCTGTAGTCATCGGCAAACGGCTCAGGCCACTTCGAGGGCGTAGCGAAGAATGACGCTGCCGTTGGAAAGCGGTCGTGCCTCGAGCAGACTGAACGGCTTGGCGGCCGCGGCCTTCTTGAAGAACGGCGTCCCGTCACCGAGTTGCACGGGGACGAGGCAAAGCATGATCTCGTCGACGACGTTCTCCGGCAACAGCGAGGCGACGAGGTCGGCGCTTCCGAAGATATAGAGGTTCTTCTCGCTCTCCCCCTTCAGTCGCCGCAATTCGGCGGCGGCATCCCGAACGACGCGGCTATTGTTCCAATCCGCCTTTTCCATCGTGCGCGAGGCAACAATCTTCGGAAGGGCATTCATATAGGTCTTGACCTTGCCCTCCCCTTCCGCCGTCGGCCAATAGGCCGCCATGCCCTCATAGGTGACGCGACCGAAGACGAGCGCCTGCGCCTTGTCTCCGAATTCCAGGCTGAGCGCTTCCAGTTCCGGCCCCCAGGCACGGTTATGAAAGTCGAGGTCCCATTTCTTCGTTCCTTCGAAGTACCCGTCGAGTGTGACCAAATTCCAGACGATGACCTTGCCCATGATTCCATCCTCCGTAAAACTGCTTGCATAACTGAAGCAGTTTCATCATAGCGAACCGCTTTCAAATTGCAATCAGTATATTCGAGGAGCGCCTCTACCCTGTCCGGCGCCGTTGCGGGACGCGGGAGGCGCGGGATTGGCAGCGCAATTTTTCGGAAAATACGGGAAGGCTGCCCCACTAAGAAAGGAGGCGTCGGCTACTGCAGCGACCTTTGCGCGTCTGATGGACGCGCGGCGCTGCGGGGCGAAACAAGCCGCGTCGGAAGCGATCTCAGAAGGCGTTGAAGGTCAAAGTAGTCAAGGACCGGGAAATACCCGGAACCGATGCGATGTTGTCGTTGATGAACTTGCCGATATCCTCGCCCTCCTGGATGTAGATCTTCAGAAGCAGATCGTAATCGCCGCTCGTCGAATACATCTCCGAGACGATCTCCTTGCGGTAGATCTCGTCGGCCACCTCGTAGGTCTTGCCGGGAGCGCATTGCAACTGGACAAAAATCGGTTTCATGGAGTTTCCTCTGCTGCCCGGAGCGCCGCGCCCTTCTTCGGCAGTGCTCCGATGTCAAAATACCTCCCTCCTCCTTAGACCGCCACCGCACAAAAGAAAACGCGAGGGAGGCCCATGTCGATAAGAAAAGCTTCACTCCTTGCGGAACAGCAGGCTGGCTCCCCAGCCGGTGATGACCGCCAGAAGTACGGCGAAGAGACCATAGATCACGGGCTGGTCGTGCGCTGCGCGCGTGATCGCCTGTTCGAGGCCGGTTTTGACGACTGTCAGCGGAAGCGCTTTCGCGGCGACGAAAAGACCGTCCCGGAAAAGATAGGCCCGCACGATATGGACGCCATTCGGCACATTGGCGGGGAGGCGCACGGACGCCCTGAACAGGCTCGAACTGATGAAACGCACGCCGCCCGGGTCGCGCTGGTAGACACCACTCGTCTCCCTGATCCGGCGGAAAGCGTTGCGGAACTCGCCGAGATTGCTGCCGTCCCCGACGAAGCCCAGCGGCACGAGACGCATATGGTCGACGCCGATACCCATGTTGCCCAGCTCGCCCGGCGGCGCGATCGTCTCGATATCGCGCGTGCTCGACAGCGAATAGGATTCCGGCACCAGCTCGAAGGTCATCGAACGAGTGTTCACCCAGATGCCGAAGACGCGTTCCTTCCTGCGCACCGTCGCGTTTTCCTTGGGGCCCTCGAGCGTGACGATGATGCTGTACTTGCCTTGGGCGAGGAGGTTCTCGTCAAAGCCGTCGATGGCACCGAAGATCGTGAGGTCCGCGCCGCGAAAGTCGGACGTGATGGAGATTTCGTCCGTCGAGATACCGATCTCGAGCTTCTCCGTGAACTCCGAGAGATCCTCTTCCCGAACCTGGGCGGCGGCCGGCGCCGCGAGGGCGAGGACTAAGGAGACAAAACATAGGCGCGCGAGATCGAACATCAGAATCCGAACCCCGCTGAAACAACCGAATAGATATCCTTCGGTGGAATGATGAGTTCGATCGCCAACCGGATACCGACGGCGAGGACGAGGAGGGCAAGCAGCGCCCGCAACTGTTCGCCACGCAACCGCTGGCCGACGCGAACGCCGTATTGCGCCCCGATGACGCCGGCGATCATCAACACGAAGGCGAGCACGATATCGACCGTATAGTTTGTCGATGCCTGGACGATCACGGTGTAAGCCGAGACGAAGACGATCTGGAAGAGCGAGGTGCCGACGACGACGCTCGTCGGAATCCGCAAGAGATAGATCATCGCCGGCACCATGATGAAGCCGCCGCCGACGCCCATGATCGAGGTCAGGATGCCGATGGTGAAACCGAGCGTGGCGACCGGAATGACGCTCAGATAGATCTTCGATTTCTTGAATCGCATCTTGAGCGGCAGGCCGTGGATCCAGTTGTGCTGCCCGGGCCGGCGGCGTGGCATCGATTGGTTCTTCGCGGCCTTCCGCATCGCTCCGATGCTCTCCCAGAGCATCAAGCCACCGACCGAGCCCAGCAGCACGACGTAAAGCAGCGAGATCACGAGGTCGAGCTGCCCCACTCGGCGCAACAGCGAAAAAAGCCAGACGCCCAGCGTTGCGCCGACGAGGCCGCCGCAAAGCAGCACAGTGCCGAGCTTGATATCGATCGTGCCTCGGCGAAAATGCGTAATGGCGCCGGAGATCGACGAGGCAACCACCTGATTTGCGCCCGTCGCCACCGCCACAACCGGCGGAATGTTGTAGAAGATCAACAGCGGAGTGATCAAGAAACCGCCGCCGACGCCAAACATGCCGGACAGAAATCCGACGGCCGCACCCATGCCGAGAATGATGAGTATGTTCACCGACAACTCTGCAATGGGCAGATAGACCGTCACGGCCGAACCTCGATACGACAAAGGCCCGCGACGCGGGCAGAATTGCAACTCCACAATCCCTAACCGGAATCGATTGAGGAATTGTGCAATGCCTACCGCATGATTCCTTAAATCGGAATCGATTTAAGGAATCATGCAGCATTTCAAAGCACTACAGCGACCTTAGCGCGTCCGGTGGACGCGCGGCGTTGTAGAATTATTTCGCTTCCTGCACGTGTCCGGAGAGACGCGCGGCGCGACGTTTCAAAGTGGCAAGTGATTCACCACGAGCAGGGGATGTATGGCGGACCGCCCCTCAGCGATGAGGAACAGGCGGCAATTCCTCATGCGCTCCAGGGCCGGAGCTGTCAACCTTTTCAGGCACATGACCCCAGACTTCGCCCCTGAACCCTGTCGCGCCGATCTGCGGCTTTATTGCGGCGGCGGCTGAAAGCAGAGTGTCTCGCGCGGCGCTGTAGATCGTTTCGTTGTTTTATTGAAACAATAAAACGATCCGGCTCTTTGAGCGGCGCAATTCCGGACGGAAAACCGCTGCACACTTTTCCTGGAATTGCTTTTTGAATTAGCGCAATTCCGGACGGAAAACCGCTGCACACTTTTCCTGGAATTGCTTTTTGAATTAACGCAATTCCGGACGGAAAACCGCTGCACACTTTTCCTGGAATTGCTTTTTGAATTAACGCAATTCCGGACGGAAAACCGCTGCACACTTTTCCTGGAATTGCTTTTTGCGATGGCGCAATTCCGGACGGAAAACCGCTGCACACTTTTCCTGGAATTGCTTTTTGCGATGGCGCAATTCCGGACGGAAAACCGCTGCACACTTTTCCTGGAATTGCTTTTTGCGATGGCGCAATTCCGGACGGAAAACCGCTACGCACTTTTCCTGGAATTGCTTTTTGCGATGGCGCAATTCCGGACGGAAAACCGCTACGCACTTTTCCTGGAATTGCTTTAGGAGTTCCGCTTCAACAGTTCCTTGACGAGTGCGTCGGTGATCTCTCCGGTCGGTTCCTGGCCAATGGATTTCTGGAAGGCCTTGATGGCGGTAATCGTCTTCTTGCCCATCTGTCCATCCGGCGTGCCGGCGTCGAAGCCATTGTTGTTGAGAATCGCCTGGATATTGCGCACGGCCTTGGTCATGTCGACCGTGGCTGTCTTGGTCGGCGGACCGACCCACGCGTCGGGGATATCGACGGTGTTCGCCTTGGCGTCGACCGGCTGGAGTTTCCATGTGTCGGCCTTGGCCATGGCGCTTGCCAGTTGTTCGGGCTTCATCGCCTTGGCAATCTCGTCGCGCTTTTCGCCAGCATCCTTGTCGCCGTCGCGAGCCGCAATCGAGAACCACTTGTAGGATTCTTCCAGGTCCTGCTTGACGCCATTGCCGCGGGCATACAGCACCGCGAGGTTGAACTGACTGTCGCGGACGCCGAGGTTCGCCGCCTTCTCGAACCATTTGGCAGCTTCGACGAAATCCGGTGCCCCGTTGCGACCGCTGGCGAGCATGACAGCGAGATTGTGGATCGCGCTGGCGTTGCCAGCGGCAGCGGCCTTGAGATAAAGCGTCTTCGCCTTGGCTGGGTCGCGCGCGACGCCCGACCCTTTTTCATAGAGATTGGCGAGCCGGTACTCGGCCGGGATCACGCCGGCATCCGCCGCGCGCTGATACCATTTTGCCGCTTCCGCGGGATCTTCCTTGACGCCGCGGCCTTCGGTGAAGCGTGTACCGATCTCGTAGAAAGCGAGAGGGTCGCCACCTTTGGCGGCCGTAACAAGCGCTGGCGGACCAAACCCTTCGGGAAGGACTATGTCGCCGGCCTTGGCCGCAGGCTCGAATGTCCCCGCTTTGGCGGCGACGGCAGGAGCGACCTGAAATGTCGACGCGCTCGCCTGTGCCGGTCCGCTTGCCGGCTGCAGCAAGGGCGCGTGGTTGCTGCCGGCTGTTGCGGTCGCGGTCTCAGCCGCCTTCGTAGCAGGAGCCGTAGTCGCTGTGCCGACGGCCATTGCCTCAGGCGCCGCTTTTGCCAGGCGCGCCTCTGCCGATATCTTTGCGACAGGGGCGGGGGCCGATTCCGTCAGGCGGTCGTCCGCAGCCTTCGCTTCCGCGACGTCAGGAACCGCCTTCTGCTCGATCACCGCTACGGGCTGGACTTCGGGCATGTCCCGGCCCTTGAGGACGGTGCTGACGAGCGGATAGGACATGATCGCGAGGAGCACCGCACCGACCGCCATCAGGATCGGACGGCGATGACGGGCAAAGGCACCGATACCGGATGAGCCGCTACCGTCCTTCTCGCCGTTCAGCGTATCCGCTTCCTCGACCGCCAATTGCGCTGCGCGACGCGCAGCCGCGATGAAATCGGCCTTGTCGCCTTCGAGGGCCGGTTGACCGCCGCGGCTCATCTGACCGGCGCGGACGCGCTCGAGAATCTTCTTGACGTCCGGCGCACCGGAGCCGGGCTCGAGCAGCTGGTTGGCATCCTCAGGGGCGAGCATCTCAGACGGGTCGATCGATGGAGCGGGTTCGACCACCTGCCGCACGCGCTCAGGCAATGCAGCGGTTCGTTTGCCGCTAAAGCGGCGGGTCAGCCCGGCGAGCAATCCCGTTCTGGCGGAGGGCGCCAGCTCCCGAACCTCGTCCTTTTCGACCGTCGAAACTGCCTCGGCAACCACCAGATCATCGACTGTGGCGGAGGCCGGCGCGGCCGCAGCCACCTCTTCTTCCGCCTGCAGCGCCCGGACATTCCGCTCAAGATCGTCGTCGCGATCATCGAGATCGGCACTGCCGAAGCGGTTGCCGAAATCCGGTTGCGCGGCCCTCGGCATTACGGGAACGTCGCGCGTTATCGCTGCATCGGGCCGCGTAGCGGCAGCGACCGGTTCGCGGTCTTCGAGCAGTTCCAGCTTCTCGGCGATCTGAACAAGCGTTTCATGCAAGGCTTCGAATGTCCGCGCCGTGCGTTCATTGCTCGAACGGCTAAGGTCCTCGAGCGTCCTCAGATCCTCAGCGAGCGCCGAGATTGCCGCCATGTCGCCGCTGGCATGTATCGGGCCATTCTTGGCAAAGGCCTCCATGACGGCTTCCGCCGCCTGGCGAGCCGCTTCGATGATGTATTCGTCGCTGGTTGCCAGATAGTCTTCAAGCGCTCTCATCCGGCTTTCGAAATCCGCCGGAGCAGAACCGGCCTCGATGCGCGGCTGGCTGATCAACGTCGACAGATTGGTGATCTGAGCCTCGAGGTTGCGCAGCGCTTCGCCGTCGTCGAACGGAGCAGCATGCGTTTCTTCCAGGCGTTGCGCGATATCCGCGAGGCGGTCCTCCAGACGCTCGAAGCGCTGGCCCGCCACGGGTTGCACCGCATGCATGTTCAAGTCGTCGATACGGCGCGCGAGATAGTCGAGGCGCTCCGCCAGAGCCGAGTTGATGCTGCCCTGGTCCAGGGCCTCGATTCGCTGGGAGATGTCGGCGAGATAGTCAGCCAGTTCCGCTTGCGCATTTTTCTGGTTGCTCTCGAGCAGCATCGAGAGTTCGTCGAGGCGCTCCTCGAGCCGCGTAGCCGACTTCGCACTCGACAGTTCTTCGATGCGCGCCGTCAACGCTTCGATCCGCGCGCCGAGCCCGGTCTCGACCGGGCGCGCGGCTTCGTCGATCTGACGCGAGAGATCGCCAAGCCGACTTTCGAGACGGCTGACGAGAACGTTATCAAAGTCGGCCGCACTGCGGCTACTGACGGCGATCGCCCGGCTGATTTCATCGAACCGTCCATCAAAATCGGCCAGCTGCGAGACGAGGCGGCCGTCATCCGGCTGCATTTGCCGTCCCAAGAGCTCGATCGCATCGGCGATCGCGAGGAGTTTTTCGTCCAGGACGTCGAAGGCCGCTCCGTTGTTCGCCGAGCCGATGTGCGACTTGATGTCATCGAGCCTGTAGGCGAGCGCCACGAGTTCGTCATCGCGGTTCTGGTCGAAGGCATTCAGGCGGTCCTCGACGCCGCTCCAGCGGTCCTCCAGGCGCCGGATGCCGTCTTCGCGTGCCAGGCCGTCGATCAGCGCCCTGAGGCCATCGAATTCGACGCGCAACGCATCCGCCTGGGCGGGCGACGCCTGCCGGCCGAGCTGATGAATGCCGTCCGCCAGGCGCTGCATATCTGCCCGAATGTCTTCGGCGAAAAGATGATCCTGCGCCTCAGCCTTGATGCCGCGGATTTCCGAACGCAGAGCACTCAGTTCGCGAACGAGTCCGTCGCTGATATCACGCTTCAACTCCTGCCGCAGGCCGACCAGAGCTTCGGCTATGTCGGCCGCAGCCGATGCGGATCGCGCCGGTGCGACCGGCGGCCGCGCGTCTTCGTGGACGCGGCCGGAGGCAAAACGATCCGCCTCTCGCGCGGCGATACGTTCGCGCAGCGACGTCCGCTCGCGGCTTGCGCTCAAAGCGCGCTGGCGCTGGAGAATTTCGGTGACAGCGTCGCTGGTCGTCGTCTGGCGCTCGGTCTGGCCGTGCTGAGCCTCGCGCCCCGCGCCGCTCATCAAGCCTTCAATGCGCGCCTCCAGGCCCTCGATCGTGCGGTTCAGGGCATCAAGCGACGGCCTGTCGCTGTAGGACGGGATACTTGCGCGCTGAGGATTGGATCGCGATCCGTTCATTGTCTCTTCGCCCCTGTCGTTGACCATCATCGAAAGCCGCGACGAGAAGAGCCAGGCTCCGAGGCCGCTGTGCGATCGATGCTGTCAAAGCAACAACAACGCGACGACGGGACCGGTTGCAGCTTTGACTATCTCACCACCCACAATTCATTAAACGTGGTAAATAAGCAGTTAATCAGCCTCAATTTTTTAACGTTTTGTCAGGATCACCACCATTGCTCACGCTCAGGCGCGGTGACTCCCCTCGCGAGAACGCGACTGCGAAACTTTTGGCAATTTTGACGTTTACGCAAACGTCAAAATTTTGTAGCATCCTGCCGACGATGCGAGACCGCGCCCAGCGGTGTACGCTCAAAGCATTGAGAATCGGGCAACTGCACCCTGCGCGTGCCCGAAGGGAGACAAAGGCGAGGAACGAATGCCCATCTACAAGGCCCCGGTTGACGACACCCTGTTCATCCTCAACGACGTGCTCGGCATCGAGCGCTACAACAACCTGCCGGGTTTTGCCGATGCGACCCCCGACACGGTTGCGGCAATCGTCGGCGAGGCTGCCAAACTCGCGGAAGAGGCCCTTTTCCCGATCAACCTCTCCGGCGACCAGGAGGGTTGCACGCGCCACGACGACGGTTCCGTTACCGTACCGAAGGGCTTCAAGCAGGCCTTTGACCTCTATCGCGAAGGCGGCTGGCTTGGCCTTGCGGCGCCGGAAGAATTCGGCGGCCAGGGCCTGCCCTACACGCTGCACACGGCCGTCGGCGAATTCATGTCTGCCGCCAACATGTCGCTGATGATGTATCCGGGCCTGACGCAGGGGGCGATCGCCGCCATCATCGTCCACGGCTCCGAGGAGCAGAAGCGAACCTACCTGCCGAAGATGGTAGACGGCACCTGGACCGGCACGATGAACCTGACGGAGCCCCATTGCGGCACCGACCTCGGGCTCCTGCGCACCAAGGCCGTGCCGAACGGCGATGGCTCCTACCGGATCTCCGGCCAGAAGATCTTTATCTCCGCCGGCGAGCACGACATGGCAGAGAACATCATCCATCTGGTGCTCGCCCGCATCGAAGGGGCGCCGGAAGGCGTCAGGGGCATCTCGCTCTTCATCGTGCCGAAATACAAGCTCGACGGCAGCGGCGAACCCGGAGAGCGCAACGGCGTCTCCTGCGGTGCGATCGAAGAGAAGATGGGCATTCACGGCAACGCCACCTGCGTCATGAACTACGACGAGGCGACCGGCTATCTGATCGGGGCTGAGAACAAAGGTCTCAGCGCCATGTTCGTGATGATGAACGAGGCCCGTCTTGCCGTCGGCATGCAGGGTCTCGCCATTTCCGAGGTCGCCTACCAGAACGCCGCCAACTATGCCCGCGAGCGCATCCAGGGTCGCTCACTTTCTGGTACCAAGGCGCCCGACCAAAAGGCCGATCCGATCATCGTCCACCCGGACGTTCGCCGCACTCTGATGACGATCAAGGCGTTCAACGAAGGTGGCCGCGCCTTCACGCTCTGGACGGCACTGAAATCCGATATCGCCCACCGCTCCGACAGCGAAGAGGACCGCCAGGCGGCCGACGACATTCTCGGCCTGATGACCCCGATCCTCAAGGGCGTCATGACCGACAAGGGCTTCGACCACACGGTCATGGCACAGCAGGTTTTCGGCGGTCACGGCTATATCGAAGAGCACGGTATGAGCCAGTATGTGCGCGATGCCCGCATCGCCATGATCTACGAGGGGGCCAACGGCATCCAGGCGCTCGACCTCGTCGGCCGGAAACTGGCGATGAACGGCGGCCGCGCCGTTATGGCGTTCTTCAAGGAAATCGGCGATTTCTGCGAGGAAAACCGCAACGGCGAGAAGCTGTCGGGCTATACCAAGGCGCTGAAGAAGGGGCTGAACGATCTGCAGGCAGCAACCATGTGGTTCATGCAGAATGCCATGGCGAAACCCGACAATGCCGGCGCCGGCTCGACCGACTACATGCATCTCTTCGGCCTTGTCGTGCTCGGCTACATGTGGGCTCTTATCGCGAAGACGGCGGAGGAGAAGCTCGCCGCTGGCGAAACCGAACGCGCGGACTATCTCAAGAACAAGCTGATCACGGCGAGGTTCTTCATGGAGCGCATCATGCCCGAAACGGCGCTGCGGAAGGCCCGCATCGAAACCGGCGCCGACACGCTGATGGCGCTGGACGCCGCCGCGTTCTGATTTCACACTCGGAGCAGGATGAGGAAGCGCGAGGCGGCTTCGGCAGGCATCCCGATCCAATGCATCAAGCGCGGCTCGAAGCAATGCCGCCCAAAGGGAGATCAAGAGATGACGAAAGTCTTCGTTTACGACCACGTGCGCACGCCGCGCGGCCGTGGCAAGAAGGACGGATCGCTGCACGAGGTGCCTTCCGTCCGCCTCGCGGCCAAGATGCTGGAAGCGGTGCGTGACCGGAACGGCCTCGATACGTCGACCGTCGACGACATCATCATGGGCTGCGTCGATCCGGTAATGGATGCAGGCTCGGTCATCCCCAAGGCGGCAGCCTTCGAGGCCGGCTATTCGACGCGCGCGCCCGGCATGCAGATCTCTCGCTTCTGCGCCTCCGGCCTCGATGCCGTCAATTTCGGCGCCGCTAAGATCGCCCAGGGAGCGGACGACATCGTCATCGCCGGCGGCGTCGAATCCATGTCGCGTGTCGGCCTCGGCATGTCGGGCGGCTCCTGGTTCATGGACCCCTCCGTCAACCTGCCGGCCTATTTCATGCCGCAGGGCGTCTCCGCCGATTTGATCGCCACCAAATACGGCTTTTCGCGTGACGACGTCGACGCCTATGCGGTTGAAAGCCAGAAGCGCGCCGCCAAGGCTTGGGAAAAGGGCTACTTCAAGAACTCGGTCGTGCCGGTCAAGGATCAGAACGGTCTGACCATTCTCGACCGCGACGAGCACATGCGCCCGACCACCGACATGCAAGCGCTCGCTTCGCTCAACCCCTCGTTCCAAATGCCTGGCGAGATGGGTGGCTTCGAGGCCGTCGCCATCCAGGCGCATCCGGAAATCGAGCGGATCAACTATGTCCACCACGCCGGCAATTCCTCCGGCATCGTCGACGGCGCGGCCGCCGTTCTCCTCGGCTCCAAGGCCGGCGGCGAATCCATGGGCCTGAAGCCGCGGGCGCGCATCCGCGCCTTCGCCAATATCGGCTCCGACCCCGCGCTGATGCTGACCGGTCCGGTCGACGTGACCGAGAAGCTGTTGAAGCGCGCCGACATGAAGCTTTCCGATATCGACCTCTTCGAGCTCAACGAGGCTTTTGCCGCGGTCGTCCTCCGCTACATGCAGGCTTTCGACATCCCGCACGACCAGATCAACGTCAATGGCGGCGCGATCGCCATGGGCCATCCGCTCGGCGCTACCGGCGCGATGATCCTCGGCACCGTGCTTGACGAACTCGAGCGTCGCGACCTCAACACCGCGCTCGTCACGCTCTGCATCGGCGCCGGCATGGGCACCGCCACCATCATCGAACGCGTCTGATCCGATCCCGGGAGAGAGAATATGTCTTACACGAATTTCATGATCGAAACTGACGCCGATGGCATCGCGCTCGTTACCTGGGACATGCCCGAGAAATCGATGAACGTCTTCACCCAAGAGGTGATGGAGGAACTGAACGCGATCGTCGATCAGACGACCGCCGACGCGGCCGTCAAGGGCGTCGTCTTTACCTCGGGCAAGTCGTCCTTCTCCGGCGGCGCCGATCTCTCGATGATCAAGTCGATGTTCACCTTTCAGGCCGAGGAAAAGAAGAAAGACCCGGCCAATGCCGCGCAAAAACTCTTCGACCTCGTCGGCCGCATGACGGGCCTTTTCCGCAAGCTCGAGACGTCGGGCAAGCCCTGGGTCTCGGCGATCAACGGCACTTGCATGGGCGGCGCTTTCGAGCTGTCGCTCGCCTGCCACGGCCGTGTCGCCTCCAATGCGAAGGCGGTGAAGATCGCGCTGCCGGAAGTCAAGGTCGGCATCTTCCCCGGCGCCGGCGGTACCCAGCGCGTGCCGCGCCTCACCAACGCGCAGGACGCCCTGCAGATGATGACGACCGGCTCCTCCTTGACCGCGGCGCGTGCCAAGGCGATGGGGCTCGTGCACGAAGTGGTCGATCCGGACAAACTGATCGACGCCGCCAAGGCGATGATCAAGAATGGCCTGAAGCCGGTACAGCCCTGGGACGAAAAGGGCTTCAAGGTGCCGGGCGGCGGCATCTGGACGCCGGCTTCGGCGCAGCTCTGGCCGGCTGCCTCGGGCATTCTGCGCCGCGAGACCTATGGCAACTATCCGGGTGCGATCGCCATCCTGAAATGCGTCTATGAAGGGCTGCAGGTCCCGTTCGACACGGCCTTGAAGATCGAGCAGCGCTATTTCACCGAGATCCTGCAGACGACCGAAGCCTTCTCCATGATCCGCTCGCTGTTCATCTCGATGCAGGAGCTCGGCAAGGGCGCACGTCGCCCCGCCGGCGTGCCGAAAACCGAGCTCAGGAAGGTCGGCGTCGTCGGCGCCGGCTTCATGGGTGCCTCAATCGCCTACGTCACCGCTGCCGCCGGCATCCCCGTAACCCTGATCGACCGCGACATGGAAACGGCCGAAAAGGGCAAGACGCATTCGGAAGGGCTGGTGAAGGATTCGATCGGTAAGGGCCGGCTGACCAAGGAAGAAGGCGAGGCGCTGCTTGCCCGCATCACGCCGTCGGCCGACTATGGCGACCTCAAGGATGCAGGCCTTGTCGTCGAGGCGGTCTTCGAGGACCGGCAGGTCAAGAAGGAGGTGATCGAGAGGATCGAAGCGGTGATTGCCGAGGACGCGATCTTCGCCTCCAACACCTCGACGCTGCCGATCACCGGCCTTGCCAAGAATTCCAAGCGCCCGGAACAATTCATAGGCATCCATTTCTTCTCGCCAGTCGAGAAGATGATGCTGACGGAAGTGATCCTCGGCAAGGAGACGGGCGACCGCGCGCTTGCGACCGCACTCGACTATGTCGCGGCGATCAAGAAGACGCCGATCGTCGTCAACGACACCCGTGGCTTCTACGTCAACCGCTGCGTCTTCCGCTACATCCATGAAGCCTACGACATGCTGATCGAGGGCGTGCCGCCGGCGATGATCGAAAACGCTGCCAAGATGGCCGGCATGCCGGTCGGTCCGCTGTCGCTCAACGACGAGGTGGCGATCGACCTCAGCCAGAAGATCCTGAAGGCGACCGTCGCCGATCTCGGCGAGAAGGCCGTCGATCCGCGACATATGGCACTGATCAACAAGATGGTCGACGACCTCGATCGCCGCGGACGCAAGAACGGCAAGGGCTTCTACGAATATCCGGCGAAGCCCGCCAAGAAATATCTCTGGCCGGAACTGAAGACGCTCTATCCGCAGCAGCAGGCCGACAAGATCGACGTCGAGGTGCTGAAGCAACGCTTCCTCGCAACCATCGCGCTGGAAGCCGCCCGCACCATCGAGGAGGGCATCGTCACCGACCCGCGCGAAGCCGATGTCGGCTCCATCCTCGGCTTCGGCTTCGCGCCCTATACCGGCGGCACGCTTTCCTACATCGACGGCATGGGTGCGAAAGCTTTCGTCAAGCTCTGCGAGAAGCTCTCCAAGAACTATGGCAACCACTTCAAGCCGACGCCGCTGCTGAAGGACATGGCAGAAAAGGGCGAGACCTTCTACGCACGCTTCGATCCTTACGGGGAGGCAAAGAAGGCGGCGTAGGCCGCCCTGGCCTTCCAAGCAAGAATCTAAGGGGCCGTGCCGATGGGTGCGGCCCTTTTTTCATCTTACCGGCGAGGCGGGTGACTAGAGCCCTTCAGGGTTAAATGGAAACAGTTCTGTTGGCTCAAACGGAGTCGGATGGTCGACCGGCCGGCGCGGCGTAGCCAAAGCATACGTCCAAGCCGACCGGTCGATCAGGCGGCCCGTTTCAGCCAACCCGAAGGGCCGGGCATTTTTCCGCCAGGCTCAGAGGCGATCGGCTCGGACGTACATCCGGGTACGCCCCTTCGCCGATCGCCTCTGCCCTGACGAAAACCTACTCCGGCAGAACTGCTTCCATTTAACCCTGAAGGGCTCTAAGTGCTCGAGCTTGATGCACGGAGAGGGCATCAGCTCCACGAATCCCCGGGCCATTGACCAAGGTCAAGTCGGCGGGTTAGCGGGTGCGCTAAGAGCATGTAGAGATCAACCAGAACGCCGACCATGCTGCCGCTCCAGTTCGCCCTCGCCATCCTCCTGCTCCTGGCAGCGCCCGGGCCGACCAACACGCTCATGTGGCTTTCGGGTGCCGCGGCCGGTTTGCAGCGTTCGGCTCCGCTGCTTCTTGGCGAGCTCGGCGGTTATCTGACGGTGGTCGTACCGGTCGCCGCCCTCGCCGCTCCGTTCATGTCCGCCCATCCGGAGATCGGGCTTATCGTCAAGCTCGCCGCCGCCTGCTGGATCCTTATGATGGCACGCGCTCTCTGGACCACGAGGGCGCACGATGTCGGAGAGCGGCCGATCACGCTCGGGCAGGTCTTCATCACCACCGTGCTCAATCCAAAGGGACTGATCATTGCGCTTGCGATCATGCCGCAGGTGGGGCTGGCAGCGATGCTTCCCTGGCTTGCCGCTTTCGCAGTGCTGGTGGTGAGTGCCGGCTCGCTGTGGATCATCGCCGGCACTTTCCTTGCGCGGTTGCCGAGGCGGCCGATCGGTCCGCGGCTAACCCGCCGCATCGCTGCCGCCTGCCTCGTTGTGTTCTCCTTCGGCATGGCCGGCAGCGCGCTTGCATCGATGCTTTGATCCATGTCGCCCAAAAAGTGCGCAGCGGTTTTGGGCGAAGCGGTCACAGCAGCTCGGTGACCCGTTCTGTCAGCAGTTCGGCCAACCGCTGCGCATCGTCCCATCGGCTTTCCCATTCGTCGATGATCTCGCCTAGATAGGCTCTGCGCGCATAGTCCAGTGTTGCGGCGTCCCGACCGAGGAGTTGCGGAACCGCCCAGGCCGCGGCTGCATCCTTCGTAACGAATTCGCCCGTTCTGGCGGTGCGCCACATTCTGGCAAGCGTGAGCAGGATGTTCCGCTCATCGCCTCGCAACCGATTGAGTAAAGACGGGAGCGCATCCCGCATGGCCTGTCGAACCTGTTTCAGGGGTATCTCTGGCAGAAGCGCGGGGACGATTGGCCCAAACAGGGTGACGGCCTCTTGGCGGGCCTGCGCGAGAACCAGCGTGTATTCAGGATCACTCGTAGGCATTGGCCTTTCGCCTGCCTCGAACTCGTCCCGCAGCCATTCGCCATAGGTGAACTCGGCTGTCGCCGGGAAGCCGATTTTGAACAAGGCCGACAGGCGAAAAACGATGACTTCGATGCAGCGCGGACCTCCCGGCGCTGCGGGATGGTGCCCGGAAATCCGCAGCAAGGCCGTCAGCAGGTCATTGCGCTGATCGTCGGTCATACCCCGGTCGACAACGGCGAGCAGGTCAATATCACTCTGCGGCCGAAGTTTTCCCGAAGCCGCTGATCCATGCAGATACACGGCAAGAAGCGTATCCCCTAGGACGTCTCGCAAGATCTCTGTCGCTGCCTGCGTCTGGGTTTGCTCTGGTGTGCTTATGGGCATCGCCGTCTCAATCCCATTCTGGCGAACGACTATCACATGAACGGCGGCTTCGTCCCGCATAGCCGCCGTTCCGTAGCGGCTAGAACTTGTGACGCGCTTAATCGCCAGCCGCTCCTCAGGCCGCGGCGTCGGCCTTCTCGCCGAGTTCGGCGGCAAGAAATCCGATCAACTGCTCCCAGCCTTCCCGGCGATATTCGACCTTGTCCAGTCCGTCGAGAAAGGCCGCCTGTTCGGTGAAAATGACGCGGGTGCCGTTGCCTTCGGGCAGCAGGTCGACGGTGGCGATGGAGGCGGAAATCCGCCGATCATCCTTCGCCATGGTGTAGGCCGAGACAATCCGCCTGTTTTCGACGATGTCGAGATAGACGGTCTCGTTGAAATAGAACGTTTTGCCGTCCTTGCTGAAACGGCCGCTTTCGCGCCCGCCGACGCGGAAGTCGTGTCGGTATTCCGCGACCGGCCAATTGTCTGCCTTGACGAACCACCGGTCGTGCGTTTCAGGATCGGCAAAGGCGTGAAAAACCTTCTCAGGCGATGCCTTGAAGACACGTTCTATGGTGAAGCTTGCATGCTCTGCAGATGGACTTGTCATGGCCTTCTCCTCTTCGGCGGCATACCCGGCGCTCCTCCACCGGGAAGATCCTTTGGGAACTGGCGTCTTCGCTAGCAATCCCGCGAATGCGTCGCTGGGCGAAACTGCTCTAGAATTAAAAGCAGTTGCACTTTAACCGCACTGGTGCAATAATGCAAGCAGTTAGTCTGATGTGGAAAGGTGCAGGCGGTTCTGCAGCATCCCGCATCTCAGCTTGCCAGAATCGTTCACGTTCATGATCTTGGGTTCAGTCGCAAAATCATCGTGATCTACAGGGACCAGCATGACAGACGACCATCGCTCCGGTTGCCCGATCAATCTCTCGCTCGAAGTCTTTGGTGACAAATGGAGTCTGCTGATCATCCGAGACATGATTTTCGGCGGCAAACGGCATTTCCGCGAACTCCTGCGGTCGCAGGAGGGCATCTCCTCCAACATTCTCGCCGATCGGCTGAAGACACTGGTGGAAATGGGCATGCTGACGAAGAGCGATGACCCCAGCCACAAGCAGAAGGCGATCTACAGCCTCACCGAGATGGCGATCGCATTGGTGCCGATCATGGCGCATCTCGGGGCCTGGGGCCGTCGCTATCTGCCGGTCACCGAAGAGCTGAGCATCCGTGCGCAGCTGATGGAGGAAGGCGGCCCGGAACTCTGGGAACGGTTCATGGATGAACTCAGGGTCGAACATCTTGGTGCCGCGCCTGCGGCTCCGGACAGGCCCACAGTGCGACAGACGCTGCAGGCGGCCTATGAGCAGGTCATGGCAAGGAAGGCAGAGGAGCGCGAACTCGCCTGACCGCAGCTCTGCATGTTTCCTTAAATCGTAGCCGATTGAGGATAAAAACATGCAGCAAAGCAAAGTCCTACAGCGTCCTTTGCGCGTCTGATAGGACGCGCGGCGCTGTAGCCGACAAAGGACTATTTTCCTTCGCATTCTTTACGGCCATTGCCTGCTTCGTTAATCTGAGGCGAGAGGCAGAAGGAATGGCGTCCCTCGCCCTTCCGGAGTGGATTGAATGCTTTCACACGACAGCATCTGGCGCGCCATTGATGCGCTGGCCGAGCGCCATCGGCTGTCGCCGTCCGGCCTGGCGCGCCGCGCTGGCCTCGATCCCACATCCTTCAACAAATCGAAGCGCCAATCCGCCGACGGTCGCGACCGCTGGCCCTCGACGGAATCGATCTCGAAGATCCTGGAGGCGACCGGTTCATCCCTCGACCAGTTCATGGCCCTCATGCGCCCCGCGGCGCAAATGAGCGTGCCGGCGGACAAGCGGCAGCAATCGGCGGACATCCCGCTCATTGGCTTCGCCCAGGCCGGCGCCGGCGGCTTCTTCGATGACGGCGGCTTCCCCGCCGGTCAAGGCTGGGATGTGGTCGACTTTCCTGCAGCACTTGAGCGCCGCTCTGGCATCTATGCCTTGGAGATCCAGGGCGACAGCATGCTGCCGCTCTATCGCGACGGCGATATTCTGATTGTCGATCCGACCGCGCAAGCGCGGCGCGGCGACCGCGTCGTCGTCAAGACCCGCGAGGGCGAGGTGATGGCGAAAGTATTGTCCAGGCAAACGCCACGCGGCATCGAGCTCCTGTCGCTCAACCCGGATCACCCAAACCGCAATTTCGAAATGTCAGACGTGGAGTGGATCGCCCGGATCATCTGGGCCAGCCAGTAGGATATCTTTCCTGATGCGGCAAGAGTCGTTCACAATCGCTGGCGGGCTTTTCGCCCTCCTGCTTTACGCCGGCATCCTTTGGGGCGGTGTCGTCGCGATCCGCGGTCACGAAGGTGCCGGACCGGACTTCCCCCTCGAAACGCCGGATGCGGCGACGGTCGAGGTCCCGGATCCGCCGGCAGAAGCGCCCGCCGCCCCACCGCCACCAGCAGAACCCGAGCAGAAGGCGGATACTGGAAAGGTCGGCCGACTGCCTGCACGGACAATCGAACCGCAGCTTTTCGCCTTGCCGCAGGACGGAATCGCGCAGCCGCTCGAGCGCATTGCACCGCGGCGGCCGCTCTCGGAACCGAAAGAAAAGCCGGCAGAACCCACGATTGTCTACCAGCGTCCGGTCGCGCTTGCTGCCGGATTGATCCGCTCGGGCGACACGACCGTCCAGCTCAAGGATATCGAACCGGAAAATGCCGAAAAAACCTGCCATGGCAACGGCCGCAGTTGGCCCTGCGGCATGGTCGCGCGCACCGCCTTTCGCAACTTCCTGAGGGCGCGCGCGCTCATCTGCGATCGGCCCGAAGAAAATTCCGAGGGAACCGTCACGACGACCTGCAAGGTCGGAAACGAAAACCCGGCGGAATGGCTGGTCAGCAACGGTTGGGCGACACCGCTGCCTGGCAGTTCGCTTGAAGCCAAGGCGGAAGCCGCCCGAAGCGCAAAGCTTGGCTTCTACGGCGACGACCCGCGCGATTTGAGCCGCGCGCCGCTCGTCATCGAAGAACCACCTGTGGCGACAATACCGGACGACACGGCACCGGACTTGTAACCTCCACCCGAAATTCCTAACTGCCCTCCGTCAAAGGAGCCCGGGACCATGCCAACAAGCCTCAGCCAGCACGAAGCCTTCATCTATGTCATGGTGATGATGTCCGCTGTCGACCGACACATGGCCGACGACGAATTTGCCGGCATCGGCAGGCTCGTCCGGTTTCTCCCCGCCTTCGACGGTTTCGACGAGCACAGGCTGATCGATATTGGCCGCGAGTGTTCGGCCCAGCTTGCCGCACCGGAGGGCCTCGACGTCGTGCTCGAAATGATCCGTGAAGCCTTGCCGCAACGGTTCTATGATACGGCCTATGCGCTCGCCGTGGAGCTTGCAGCCGCCGATCAGCGTATTCGCAACGAGGAAATCCGGCTCTTGCAATTGCTGCGCGACCGGCTGGGCCTCGACAAACTGACCTGCGCCGCCATCGAACGCGGCGCGATCGCGCGCTTCCGGAAGTAGTCCTCTTAAGCTGAACCGCCAAGGACGCGGGCGGAAGGCCGCCGTCGTTCCGTGCGACTATTATATGTATCCTTAAATCGCAGCCGATTTGAGGATAAAACATGCAGCAATTCAAAGTGCTGCAGCGTCCTTTACGCGTCTAATCAGACGCACGGCGCTGTAGAGCAGGCTTATCGACGAGGTCTTGACGGATGCTGTTTTACGGTGTTGCAGAACCGCTCTGGCGCCTCATCGCCTTTGGCACTGCTTTCGCGCTGCTTGCAGTGCTCGAACTCTCTCATCCGCGTCTGGAACGACCGGAACTCATGAAAGCGTTGAAGGCCCGCCGTTGGGCGACGAACCTTTCGATTCTCCTTCTGTCCTCGCTGTTGCTGCGCATCGTCTTTCCGGCCGCCGCCACGGGCGTTGCGCTCTGGGCCGATATGCGCGGATACGGGGCGCTGCCCGCACTTGGCGTCCCGCCGCTGCTTTCCGGCCTCATCGCCTTTCTCGTGCTGGACTTTGCCGTGTGGCTGGAGCACGTCGTCCTCCACAAGCTGCCGATCCTCTGGCGCATCCATCGCGTTCACCATGCCGATCCTGGCGTCGACCTGACGACCGCGCTCCGCTTCCATCCCTTGGAAATTCTTCTATCGATGGTGTGGAAGGCGGCAATCATTGTCGCGCTCGGCGCTCCGGCTTTCTCCGTGCTGCTCTTCGAAATCGTTCTCAACGCCGGGGCCATGTTCAATCACGCCAATCTGCGGCTGCCGCCCAAGGTCGAGAGCAGGCTGCGGCGTTTCATCGTCACGCCGGACATGCATCGTATCCACCACTCCGTCGAGAGGATCGAGACGGATTCGAACTACGGCTTCAACCTTTCCATCTGGGATCGGCTGTTCTCAACCTATGTCGCACAGCCGGCAAGCGGCGACGATGCGATCGTAACGGGCCTCAAGGCTTATGGGCGCGACGCTCCGACCAAGCTCGTCTGGTCGTTGATGCTGCCTTTCCGGCGTGGCTAGGGTTTCGGCTCCGCGTCCGTCAATAGATACCGTTCGGGAAATAGCGCAGATAGATCTCCTCGAGCCTGCCGCTGCGCGAGAGCGCCAGCAATGCGTGATCGATCGCCTGAGTCAACGCAGGCTCGGCCTTGCGGTTCATGATCGTCAAACCTTCGCCGAGAAAGCGTTGCGAGAAATAGGCGCCGTCAAGCAAGGCGCAGCATCCTCCGGCGACGCCCGCCGAAACCCAGAACGAGAGCTGCATGCCATCGGAGAAGACGGCTGCAACCGATCCCTGCCGCAACGCGGAGAGCATTGCATCCCGGTCTGGAAAGGCCTTGGGCTCGACCTTCGGAAAGAAGGCCTTGAGCATAGCCTCGTGCGTCGTGCCGGACACGACGCCGACGGGCTTGCCCTCAAGCGCGGCCGTGCTTGTCACGAGATCTTCGGCCTTAGTGTTGACCGCGAAACGCGCCGGCAACTGCATGAAGGCCCTGGAGAAGGCGAAACGCTGGCGCAGCTCCGGGCGAACCGCGATACCCGCGGCGACGGCCTCCCCCTGGCCTTGTTCGAGCGCCGGGATGAGTTCCGCGTAGGTCACCGCCTGAATCTGGCATTTGTCCTCGATCTCAAGCTCGCGGCAGATTTCGCGGGCGAGGTCGACATGGAAACCGGAAAGCTTGCCCGATTGGTCAATGAAATTGAACGGTGGGAAATCGACGGTCGTCAGAAAACGAAGCCGCGCAAGTCCGGTCAGGTCCGGTCGGGCGATACGTTCGCGGGCGTCAAAAAGGAGGGGCAGATCCCGCGGTTGCGCAAGCACCGGTTCGGCGATGAGGAAGGCGCAGAGCGCAAGGATTCCGCAAATTCGTAGACTCAGAGCACGCGTCATTATGATCCGACACTTGGAGCCGCGGCCTTAGAACACGCGGATTCGGTTTGGTTTTCCAAAGATTATCGAGATGTTGCCCGACTGGCTACAGGAAGCTCGACGAGACGAACAGCGCCACCCCGGAGTCCCCACCATATCGTGCAGACATGAGAAAAAGTGGAGCGGGTGATCGGGATCGAACCGACGACATCAAGCTTGGGAAGCTGGCGTTCTACCACTGAACTACACCCGCGTCAGAAGCGGAAATTTCCTCAACGGCCGCGATCTGTCAAGCACCTACAGCGTCGTGCGTTCTATTAGACGCACAAAAGGTCGCTGTAGCACTATGAATTGCTGCATGTTTTCCTGGGATCGGGTCCGATTTAAGGAAACATGCAGCAGGATCACTCTGCACGAAAATGCTTGGAAAGCTTAAGGCCTTGCGCCTGATAGTTCGAGCCAAGGTCGAGGCCGTAGAGACCGTCCGGCCGCTCCATCATGTGCTCGTAGATGAGGCGGCCGACGATCTGCCCGTGCTCCAGGATGAACGGCACTTCGTGGCTGCGGACCTCCAGCACCGCCCGGCTGCCGCTGCCGCCGGCCGACGCGTGCCCGAAACCCGGATCGAAGAAGCCGGCATAGTGAACGCGGAACTCGCCGACCAGAGGATCGAAGGGCGTCATTTCGGCGGCGTAGAGCGGTGGAACATGGACGGCCTCGCGCGAGACGAGGATATAGAACTCGTCCGGATCGAGGATCAGATCATCGCGGCCACGGCTGTAAAGCGGCTCCCAGAAGTCGAAGACCGGGTGCTCCGCCTTCTTGTCGACATCGACCACCGAGGTGTGGTGCTTGCCGCGGTAGCCGATCAGGCCGTCCGGGCCGGTGCCCTTCAAATCGATCGACAGCGCAATGCCGCCGCCGGTGACGTTGGGCCGCTCGCTTGCGACAAGCACATCGCTTTCGTGCAGCGCCAGCAACTCCTGTTCGGAGAGCACGGAATGCCCGATGCGGAAGCGGATTTGCGACAGGCGGGAGCCGCGCCTGACGACGATCGGAAACGTGCGCGGGCTGATTTCCAGATAGAGCGGGCCGCTGTAGCCGGCAGGGATCTTGTCGAATTCCTGCGCCCTGTCGGTGATGACGCGCGTGAAGATATCGAGGCGGCCGGTCGAGCTCTTCGGATTAGCCGAGGCCGACATGTTCTCCGGCAGGGCGAGGCTCTCCATCAGCGGGACGATATAGACGCAGCCGGTTTCCAACACCGCGCCGTCTGTGAGATCGATGACATGCAACTTCAGGCGGTCGAGTTTGTCGGCAACGAGATGGGCCGGACCGGGCATGAAGCTCGCCCGGACGCGAAACGCTTTGGCGCTGAGGCGCAGATCGAGGCTCGCCGGCTGGATCTGGTCCTCATCCAGCGGTCTCTCGCTTTTTAAGCGCCCCGAGGCAAACAGCGCGGCAATTGCGCGGTCGGCCAAAATCCCTGTCTCGCGAGACATACCGTTCCTCATTCCAGTTGCCAGACAAAACCAAACTCCGGGAATTGACGCAAGCACGCCCAGGCAGTATTGGAGCTTTATCCCGTGGTGATTTGGCCGGTCGGCTTGCAGCCACGTTAAACAAGTAGCTAAAAAGGCCGGGTGTCAAACCGGCCCGTTTTCGCGGCCGGTTTTTTTGTTGTGAAAGTGATTGTCGCATGAGCAAGACTTGGCGCCCGGCAACCCAACTCGTCCACGGTGGAACTCTCCGCTCTCAGTACGGCGAAACCTCCGAAGCGATCTTTCTGACACAGGGTTTCGTCTACGAAACGTCCGAAGCGGCGGAAGCCCGCTTCAAGGGCGAGACCGACGGCTTCATCTATGCGCGCTACGGCAGTCCGACCAACGACATGTTCGAAAAGCGCATGTGCATGCTCGAAGGGGCAGAAGACGCCCGCGCCACCGCGTCCGGCATGGCGGCCGTTGCCTCGGCGATCCTTTGCCAGGTGAAGGCCGGCGACCACATCGTCGCCGCCCGTGCACTTTTTGGTTCCTGCCGCTGGGTCGTGGAGACCCTCGCGCCCAAATACGGTGTCGAATGCACGCTCGTCGATGGTCGCGATCTCGCAAACTGGGAGAAGGCGGTTCGCCCGAACACCAAGGTCTTCTTCCTGGAGAGCCCCACCAACCCGACGCTCGAAGTGATCGACATCGCCGGCGTTGCGAAGCTCGCCGAGCAAATCGGCGCCAAGCTGGTCGTCGACAACGTGTTTGCAACCCCCCTCTTCCAGAAGCCGCTGGAACTCGGCGCCCATGTCGTCGTCTACTCCGCCACCAAGCACATTGACGGCCAGGGCCGCTGCCTCGGCGGCGTCGTGCTTTCCAGCAAGGAATGGATCGACGAAAACCTGCACGACTATTTCCGCCATACCGGCCCGGCCATGTCGCCGTTCAATGCCTGGACATTGCTCAAGGGCATCGAGACGCTTCCTCTGCGCGTGAAGCAGCAGACCGACAGCGCCCGCCGCATCGCCGACTTCCTGGCCGAGCAGCCGCAGGTCGACCGCGTCATCTATCCCGGCCGCAAGGACCATCCGCAGGCGGATATCATCGCGAAGCAGATGAGCGGCGGTTCGACGCTGGTGGCGTTCGAACTGAAGGGCGGCAAGGAGGCGGCCTTCGCGCTTCAGAACGCATTGGAAATCGTCCGGATCTCCAACAATCTCGGCGATTCCAAGAGCCTGATCACCCATCCGGCGACCACAACGCACAAGAACCTAACGGAGGAAGCGCGTGCCGAACTCGGCATTTCCGCCGGCACCGTGCGCTTCTCCGCCGGCATCGAGGACAGCGAGGATCTCATCGAGGATTTCGCCCGCGCGCTGAGAAACGTGAAGGCCTAACGACAGCGGGCCACTGTTTTGTTAATGCCGCTCGTGCATGCACGGGCGGTTTTTTATTGCGGATCGAGGAAGCTGAGGCGAGCAAGAACGATCCGCGATACGGCCGTGTAAAGGCAGACGACCGCAAACACCGCCGCGACAGGCGGGAACCACCCGGGAAACAGGCAGAAGGCCAGGAAAACAACGATCGTCTCGGTCGCTTCGGCGAGTCCTGTCGTGAAATAAAGCGACTTTGCGCCGCGCACGCTGGTCGTCATGGCGCGCTTCTCAGCGATTATGGCATAGGCGAGAAAGCTCGATCCGTTGACGTAAAAGGAGAAAAGCAGAAGCGCGCCGGCAAGACCGTTTGCGGCTGGATCCGCAATGATGAATCCGAGCGGGATTGCGCCATAGAAGGCAAAATCGAGGACGATATCGAGAAACCCGCCGAAATCCGTGCCGCGACTGGCGCGCGCCACGGCGCCGTCGAGGCCATCGCACAGGCGGCTGAACAGGATCATGACGGCGCCGGCGAGATAGAACCGGTATGCGATGAGGCCGGCGGCCGCCAGTCCGAGGCCGAGACCGAAGATCGTGATGGTGTCGGCCTTTACGCCGCGCTTGACCAGAGCGACGCCCAGCCGGTCAAGAAGCGGATCAAGCCGCCTGCGCACCGCACCGTCGAGCATGGATCTCGGCTCCGTCTAATTTGAATGGGACTCATGCAATCTTGCTGTTATTCTTGCCGAAACCATATTGCAGTAGAATACCCGAATAGATTTGGCATAGGGTGTTGCACATGTATCGTGCCCTGACTCGCGACATCGAGGTCACGGTTGAGCCGTACTATCTGGAAGAACAGTCCGATCCAGACGACAGCCGTTATGTCTGGGGCTATCGCATTGTGATATCGAACCATTCCGACATCACGGTTCGCCTGATGACCCGTTACTGGCACATTACCGACGAGAACGGCCAGGTGGACGAAGTGAGTGGCCCCGGCGTGATCGGCGAGCAGCCTTTGCTCAATCCCGGCGACACTTACGAATATTCCTCCGGTTGCCCGCTGGATACACCGTCGGGCGTTATGTTCGGCCACTACAGCATGGAGGCCGAGGACGGGGAGACCTTCAATGTGGCGATCCCCGCCTTCTCGCTTGATTCACCCGGGCTGGTCCGCACCCTGAACTGAGGGGTGCGGCGCCGCAGGAGTATCAGTCGAGGCGCCTCACTGGGAGCGCACCTCGCTGGCCTCGAAACGATAGGTGGTTGAGCAAAACTCGCACGTCACCTTGATCACGCCGTCCTCGATGCTGCTCTCTATATCCTCGCGGTCGAGCCCGGCCAATACCGCCCGGATCTTCTCGCGCGAACAGCTGCAGCGATCAAAGACCGCTTGCGGCTGATAGACGCGGACGCCGCGTTCGTGGAACAGCCGATAGAGCAGCCTTTCCGTCCCGACGGTCGGGTCGGTCAGTTCGTCGGTATCGATCGTTTCGACCATCACCTTGGCTTCCGACCACAGATCGTCCTCTTCGAAGAGGTAGAGAGCCTCCCCTTCGTCGCCATCGCCGCCCGGAAGGTCCGGCTGGCGCATGCGTTCAGCGGCGTCCGGCAGGAACTGGGCAACCATGCCGCCGGCGCGCCAGCGGTGCCGGGGCTTGCCGTCTTCGTCGCGATCGAGAAGCTCCGCGACACCAAGGCGCACCTTGGTCGGAATCTGCTCCGACTGGCGGAAATAGGCGCCAGCGATTTCCTCGAGCGTTGCACCGTCGAGTTCGACGATACCCTGGTAGCGCTGCATGTGAGCGCCCTGGTCGATTGTGAAGGCAAGAACCCCCTTGCCGAGGAGCTCATGGGGCTGTGTGCGCCCACCCTCTTCGGCGGCAGCCAGCGCCTCCTCGCTATAACGGGCATAGGCGCGGACCCGATCCGGCGTCGAAAAATCCGCGACGACAAGATCGACCGCACCATCGCCCTGCGTCTGAACGATCAGCTTGCCCTCGAACTTCAGCGACGTGCCGAGCAGTACCGTCAGCACCACTGTCTCAGCGACCAGACGAGCCACCGGCAGCGGATAATTATGCCGCTCCAAGATGGCATCGAGCATCGGTCCCAGCTGCACGGCACGCCCGCGCACATCGAGCCCCTCGACGTGGAAAGGCACGACATGGTCGTCACCGGCAAAATCGAACTCGCCAAGCCCCCGCACTGTTTCTGTCATGTCTTGCTCCTTGCATCGCGGGTGAAGCGGCATGGAGACATCGATATTCCCCGGCGCAGCCTGCCCGTCATTTCATTTGACCCTGTCGCGAACGAACTTGTCCAGAAGGTTATGCATTCCGTCAGGCGCGGCATGCGCCCGCAATGCACGATGACTGATGGGCGGCCACTGTCCGGTAGCAAAAATCGGAGCCGCCCGCATGCCGCCTAGATTGTGTCTCAGCTCGACAAATTCAATAGGCTTTTCATGCGCTGCCGGCCCCGGGGTCCTCGCCGAGGTCTCGCCCGTATCTACAACGGCGGTCCGCCCTACAGCATGTTTCCCTAACTCGTAGCCGATTTAAGGACAAAACCGTGCAGTAATTCAAAGTACCACAGCGTCTTTGCGCGTCTGATAAGACGCGCAAAGCTGTTGTGTCAACGCGGAACGCCGCCGAAAGGTCTGTGCCGCTGTCGTTAGACGACGCCCATGCACCAGGCAAGGATCGATTTCTGCGCGTGCAGCCGGTTTTCCGCCTCATCGAAGACGACCGATTGCGGGCCGTCGATGACCTCATCCGTGACCTCTTCGCCCCGGTGCGCCGGCAGGCAGTGCATGAACAATGCGTCCGGGGCGGCATGCTTCATCAAGGCCTCGTTGACCTGATACGGCTGGAAAACATTGTGGCCGCGGGCGCGGTGCTCCTGGTTCATCGATACCCAGGTGTCGGTGACGACGCAATCGGCGCCGGCGACGGCCTGCTCGGCCTCATGGCAAAGCAGGATATCGCCGCCATTGTTGCGCGCCCAGTTGAGGAATTTGTCCTGTGGTTCGGACCCGAGCGGCACCGCCATGTTCATGCGATATCCGAAACGCGCGGAGCCTTCGATCAGCGAATGAAGGACGTTGTTGCCATCGCCCGTCCAGGCGATCGTCTTGCCCTTGACTGATCCGCGATGCTCCTCGAACGTCATGATGTCGGCCATGATCTGACAGGGGTGCGTGTCGTCGGTCAGACCATTGATGACCGGCACCGTAGCGTGTTCGGCGAGCTCCATCAGCCGCCGGTGGTCGGTCGTGCGGATCATGATCGCGTCCACATAGCGCGAAAGGACTTTGGCGGTATCGCCGATCGTCTCGGCGCGGCCGAGCTGCATTTCAGTTCCGGAAAGGAACAGGGTTTCGCCACCGAGCTGACGCATGCCGACGTCAAAGGAGACGCGCGTGCGGGTGGAAGGCTTCTCGAAAATCATCGCGAGCATCTTGCCGGCAAGCGGGCGTTCGGCAGTGCCGTCCTTCGTCGCGGTCTTGCGAACGCGGGCGTCGTCAATGATCGTCCTCAGGTCGGCAGTCGCCATCGCCGAGATGTCGAGAAAATGTCTGGTACCTGTCATTGTTCAGAATTCCTGTCGTGAAAGTCGGGCCGTTCAGGCCGCCGCGTCGCCGCTGTTGCTCTTGACCGCCTCGGCGGCGCGCTCAAGCCTCGCAAGCCCTTCTCGGGCCTCGGCGGCGGTAGTGATCAACGGCGGCAGCAGACGCAGCACGTTTTCGCCGGCGGGAACTGCGAGCAGCTTCTCGGCGCGGATTGCTTTCAACAGGTCAGCGGAGGGCACCTTCGCCTTGATGCCGAGCATCAGCCCGTCGCCGCGGATTTCCTCGATCACATTCGGGAAACGATCCTTGAGCGACGCGAGCCCCTGCCGGAAGACAAGAGCGACGTCGCGCACCTGCTCCAGGAATCCGTCGGCGAGAACAACGTCGAGGACCGCGTTTCCGACCGCCATGGCCAGTGGATTGCCGCCATAGGTCGAGCCATGCGTGCCCGTGACCATGCCGGCTGCCGCTTCTTCGGTCGCAAGGCAAGCGCCCAGCGGAAAGCCGCCGCCGATGCCCTTGGCGACCGCCATGATATCCGGCCGGATGCCGGACCATTCATAGGCGAAGAGCTTGCCGGTACGGCCAATGCCGCACTGAACCTCGTCGAGGATCAACAGCAAGCCGAATTCGTCGCAAAGCGCCCGCAACTCCTGCAGAAACTCCTTGCTGGCCGAGCGAATACCGCCCTCCCCCTGGATCGGCTCGATCAGGATCGCCGCCGTCTCATCGTTGATCGCATCCTTGACCGCCGCAATGTCGCCGAAAGGAACTTGGTAAAAACCCGGTGCCTTTGGTCCGAACCCTTCGATGTACTTCTGCTGGCCACCGGCCGCGATCGTCGCGATCGTGCGGCCATGGAAAGCGCCTTCGAAGGTAATGATATGGAATTTTTCCGGATTCCCCCTGGCGAAATGATAGCGGCGCGCTGTCTTGATGGCGCATTCAAGCGCTTCCGCGCCTGAATTCGTAAAGAACACGCGATCCGCGAAGGTCACGGCCGTCAGCCGGCGCGCCAGGCTTTCCTGTCCCGGAATCTCATAGAGGTTGGAAAGATGCCAGACCTTGTCCGCCTGCGCCTTCAGCGCCTCGACGAGGTGCGGATGGGCATGGCCAAGCGAGTTCACGGCAACCCCGGCGGCAAAATCGAGATAGCGCGAGCCGTCCTCGGCAATGAGCCAGACGCCCTCGCCTCGCTCGAAACGCAACGGCGCACGCATATAGGTGTCGTAGAGCGGCGTTGTTGCGGCCATGGCGAACTTCTCCTTCCGTCCTGGTGGCATCGATATCGGGCGATCGTGTCCGATAAAAATCAAAAATGCCGCCTTTCGGCGGCGCAGGCACTATTCCCATTTCGCACTGCAATGTCAACAAAACCAAGGCTTGCAGCGAGCTCGGGCGCACGGATTCCGACGTGCGAAAAAACATCCGGCGGGGGCTTGCAAAAATGCAACGGCCAGCCAGCAAGTTGGGGAAAACCCCAAAATCGATTCGGCGCGAATCCCGCGACTCTTGCCACGGAGTCACCCTGCCAGTAGGTTAATATTCAATTACTAGACGCATGCGGCGGACCTAGTCACCAAAAGAGTTATCGCGTTGCAGCTCCGGAGTTTTTCCGGAGCTTGGTGATGGATTCTGCCATCCAACGCCGAGAACGGAGAGTGCAGAAATGAACTGGACTGACGAGCGGGTGGAGAAACTGAAGAAGCTGTGGTCCGAAGGCCTGAGCGCCAGCCAGATCGCGGCACAATTGGGTGGTGTCAGCCGTAACGCCGTCATCGGCAAGGTTCACCGGCTGAGCCTGCCGGGGCGGGCCAAGGCCGGCGGCACGACCAATGCCGCCCGCCCGAAGCGCACAACCTCTGCGCCCCGCGCGCCGAATTATGCCTCGCGCGTCACAACCCGCACCGTCACCCGCACCGCTGGCGCCACCGTGCTCAAGGAAGAGATCGAAGTCGATCTCGTCGCGGAGCAGAACCTCGAACTCGCACCGAACGTCGTCGTTCCGATGTCGCGCCGCCTCGGCCTGACGGAGCTGACGGAACGCACCTGCAAGTGGCCGATCGGCGACCCCTTGAAGGAAGAATTCCATTTCTGCGGCAACGAGTCGCCGGAAGCTTCGCCCTATTGCAGCTATCACACGCGGCTCGCCTATCAGCCTTCCGGCGAGCGCCGGCGCATGCGCTGATCCGCTTGCATGAACGCTACGGAAAAAGGGGCGGTGCCGCCCCTTTTTTTGATGCCTATGAAACGCAGACTCTATCAGCTTTCAAGCGAATAGCCGGCGCCGCGCACGGTGCGTATGACATCGGGCATGTTCGAGAAGTTCAGCGCCTTGCGCAGACGGCCGACATGCACATCCACGGTGCGCTCGTCGACGTAGATGTCATGTCCCCACACGCCGTCGAGAAGCTGTGAACGGGAGAAGACGCGCCCTGGCGAGGACATAAGGAACTCCAGGAGCCGGAACTCCGTCGGTCCGAGCCGGACTTCGCGGCTGCGCCTGTGGACACGGTGCGTCTCGCGATCGAGCTCGATGTCGCCGCAGCGCAACAGCGTCGAAAGCACCTCGGGCTTGGCACGCCTGAGCATTGCCTTCACCCTCGCCATCAGTTCCGGTGTCGAGAACGGCTTGACGACATAGTCGTCGGCGCCGGTGGCGAGGCCACGAACCCGCTCGCTTTCCTCGCCGCGCGCGGTCAGCATGATGATCGGCAGGCGCTCCGTTTCCGGCCTCTGCCGTAGCCGGCGGCAAAGTTCGATGCCGGACACTCCGGGCAGCATCCAGTCGAGGATCAGGAGATCCGGCAACCGCTCCTGAAGGCGAATCTCGGCCTCGTCTCCACGCAATATCGTATCGACGTCGAAACCTTCGGCCTCGAGATTGTAGCGCAGGAGGACGCTCAGCGCCTCCTCGTCCTCGACAACAGCTATCTTCGGCAACATTCGGTCATGCTCCTTCCCACGCGCGGACGCCATCATGCAACCGCGACACAGTATGGGCCGCGACAATCACGGCCGGGATAAGATCAACGCATGCGCAAAGGCATGCGGACGTCGGGCGGGACTAGTCCGTCACCGACCCTAGGGTCGACGTCGTGTCGTCCTTCGGCCGTTCGCCTTGCGGCTGAGCACCCGTCGCCATGTAATAGATCGTTTCGGCGATGTTGGTCGCATGGTCGCCGATACGCTCGATGTTCTTGGCGCAGAAGAGAAGATGCGTGCACGGCGTGATGTTGCGCGGATCTTCCATCATATAGGTCAGCAGTTCGCGGAAAAGCGACGTGTAGATCGCGTCGATCTCTTCATCGCGCTCGCGGATGCTGTTCGCCTTTTCCGGCGAACGGGAGGCATAGACGTCGAGCACTTCCTTGAGCTGAACCAAGGCCAACTCCGCCAGATGCTCCAAGCCGCGCGCAAGCTTGCGCGGAATGCCGGATCCGGCGACCGCGATCACGCGTTTGGCGGTATTCTTGCCGAGGTCGCCGACGCGCTCCAAATCGGCGGCGATCCGGATCGACCCCATGATCTCGCGGAGATCCGACGCCATTGGCTGACGCTTGGCGATGGTGACGATCGCCTTCTCGCCGATCTGACGCTCGGCGTCGTCGAGGATCGCGTCGTCGGAAATCACCTTCTGCGCCAGGGCCAGATCCGAGTTCACCAGCGCCCGGACAGAGTCCGCAACCATCTGCTCGGCAAGCCCGCCCATCTCGGAGATCCGGCGCGCGAGATATTTCAACTCCTCGTCGAAGGCTGAGGTTATATGTGCATGAGTCATTTTCGTTTCCTCAAGGCGCGCGCTGTTCTGCATGGACCTTCATCAATCGTAAGGGTTGGAAACCGCTTTAGCCGAACCGACCCATAATGTAGTCCTGCGTGCGCTGATCATCCGGATTGGTGAACATCTTGTCGGTGTCGTTCTCCTCGACGAGATTGCCGAGGTGGAACATGGCGGTGCGTTGCGAAACGCGCGCGGCCTGCTGCATCGAATGGGTCACGATGACGATCGTGAAATTCGCGCGCAGCTCGTGAATGAGCTCCTCGACCTTCGCGGTGGCGATCGGATCGAGCGCCGAGCAGGGCTCGTCCATCAGGATCACTTCGGGGCTGACCGCAACGGCACGCGCGATGCAGAGGCGCTGCTGCTGACCGCCGGAGAGGCCGGTGCCCGGCTCTAGCAGCCGATCCTTGACTTCGTTCCACAAGCCAGCCTTCACCAGGCTGTTCTCGACGATCTGATCCAGGTCGGACTTGTTACGCGACAGACCATGGATGCGCGGGCCGTAGGCGATGTTCTCGTAGATCGATTTCGGGAACGGGTTCGGCTTCTGGAACACCATGCCGACGCGAGCCCTGAGTTCGACCACGTCCACGCTCGGATCGTAGATGTCCGACTGGTCGAGCGTGATCTTGCCGGTTACGCGGCAGCCTTCGATGGTGTCGTTCATGCGGTTGAGCGTGCGCAGGAAAGTCGACTTGCCGCAGCCCGAGGGACCGATCAGCGCCGTCACGGTATTCTTGCGAACATTCAGGTTCACGTCGAAGAGAGCGCGCTTCTCGCCGTAGTAGACGGATACGTCCTTTCCGACCATCTTGAAGTTTGCATCGCTCATCTTCTGATCCAGCGCCTTTTCAACTGCTGCTTCGGACATAATATTCATCTCTGTTTCTCCCTACCAGCGGCGCTCGAAGCGCTGCCTGAGAAATATCGCGATCCCGTTCATCAGCACGAGGAATGCCAGAAGAACCAGGATTGCAGCGGAGGTTCGGGACACGAAGCCGCGTTCGGGGCTATCGGCCCAGATGTAGATCTGTGTCGGTAGTGCGGTAGATGCAGCGAAGACGCCCTCGGGCGGGCTGGTGATGAAGGCGTTCATGCCGATCAGCAGCAGCGGCGCGGTTTCGCCGAGCGCTCTTGCCAGCGAGATGATGCTGCCGGTCATGACGGTCGGCATCGCAAGCGGCAGGATGTGGTGGAAGATCGCCTCGTGCTTCGACGCCCCCACGCCGAGCGCGGCCTCGCGGATCGAGGACGGTACCGACTTCAGTGATACGCGGGTCACGATGATAAGCGTCGGCAGCGTCATCAACGCGAGAACGAAGCCACCGACGAGCGGAGCGGAGCGGGGCAAGCCTAGCCATCCGAGGAAAACCGCAAGGCCGAGCAGACCGAACACCACGGAGGGCACGGCGGCCAGGTTGTTGATGTTCACCTCAATGAGGTCGGTGAACCTGTTCTTCGGCGCGAACTCTTCGAGATAGATCGCAGCGGCGATCCCGATCGGGAAGCTGATCACGAAGCACACCAGCAGCGACCAGAACGAGCCAGAGATCGCACCCGCCAGACCCGCAAGCTCCGGGAAGCGGCTGTCGGCATTGAAGAATAGACCCCAGTTGAACGGCTTCGAGATCACGCCATTGGCGACCAACTGATCGTACATGCCAATCTGCTTGTCATTGATGCGGCGTTGGTTCTCCGGGATGTCGCGGCTGATCGCGCCCTTGGCCAACTGATCGACGGGATCGGCCATCGGAATGGTGAAGCTGCTCTTGCCGGTCAACCGGCCGGGGTCGTCAACGACGGCATCGCGTACGAGGAATGGTGCCGACGAGGTGAACATTTCGAAGAACTTGCGTTCATCGCTTCTGCGCATCTCAGGCACCTGTGCCCGCAATGCGCCACGGACGATGCCGCGCCAGTCGGCCTCGCCAATGTTCGCCGGATCCACTTTTGCCGTCGACAGATCGATTTCGATGGTCGCGACGGTCTGCGTGAAGGCCGTGTAGCCCGTGAAGGTAAGCGAGCCGACGAGAATTGCGAGGAAGCCCAGCGCGAACGTAATTGCGATGATGCCATAGATCTGCAGCCGTCGGTCGGAGGCGTACCTGGCCCTCCGTCGGGCTTTCATCTCGTCGGAGTGCCAGTCCACGCCGGCCGCTGAGACGGTGTCGGTCAGTGCTGCGCTGGACATCAATATTTCTCCCGGTACTTCCGCACGGTGCGCAGAGCGATGAGGTTCAGGATGAGCGTCACGATGAAGAGGATCAGACCCAGCGCGAACGCCGCCAGTGTCTTCGGATTGTCGAATTCGGAGTCGCCGATGAGAAGCGTGACGATCTGCACGGTCACTGTCGTAACCGCGTCGAACGGGTTCACCGTCATCTTCGCGATCAGGCCCGCGGCCATCACGACGATCATCGTTTCCCCGACGGCGCGGCTGAGCGCCAGCAATACGCCGCCGACGATGCCGGGCAATGCCGCCGGAAGCAGAACCTTCCGGATGGTTTCACCCTTCGTGGCGCCGAGGGCAAAAGAACCCTCGCGCATCGCCGTCGGCACGGCCGCGAGAGCATCGTCGGAAAGCGAGGAGATGAACGGGATGATCATGACGCCCATCACAGCCCCGGCCGCCAGAGCGCTGTTCGGAGAGGATTCGATCCCGAGGCTGATGCCGAGGCTGCGCACGGCAGGCGCCACAGTGAGAACGGCGAAGAAGCCGTACACGACGGTTGGAACGCCTGCCAGGATTTCGAGCAGCGGCTTGATCACCGCGCGGAAACGCTTGTCGGCATATTCCGTCAGATAGATCGCCGAAAGGATTCCGGTCGGAACGGCGACGATCATCGAGATGAGCGAGATCACGAAGGTGCCGAAGAGAACCGGAATGACGCCGAATGCGCCCTGCCCCGCCACCTGGTCCGCGCGGATGGCGATCTGCGGCTCCCAGCGCAACCCGAACAGGAACTCGGTGATCGGCACCTTCGCAAAGAACTGGAGCGCCTCGAAGACAAGCGAGGCGATGATGCCGAGGGTCGTCACGATCGCGACAAGCGACGAGAACATCATGAAATAGGTGACGGAACGCTCGACGCTATGGCGTGCCCGGAAGCGGTTGCCGATGACCTTGTAGCCGAGGAAGGCACCGATCGCCATCAGGGCTGCGATGACAGCGACCATCGCAACGGCCGAAATCTGCTGAAGCGACTTCAGATGCGTAACGGCAGCCTGGATTTCGGGAGTCGGTTCCTTGAAGATATTCCCTGCCGCGACCTGGCGGACCTCGCTCATAATAAGAGAACGAGTGGTCGCGTCGAGGCTTTCCGAGCCAGGAAAACTGGCGACAACCAGTTGATTGATGACGCTGTTCTGCCCGGCCAGCCACAGCAAAAGGAAGATGAAGGCAGGCACACCGGTCCAGATGGCGGCATTCAGACCGTGGTAGATCGGTCGCGAATGTGTTTTTTCAGAAGCTCCGTTTTGCGTCGCGCGTGCGCGCGCAGAGCCGACAAAGTGCATAACAAGCGCCGCAAGCGCCAAAATGGCTAACAAATATCCGGACATCGTGGCCCCCAGATCAAAAGGTGGGGCTGCCTACCACAGGCGGCAGCCAGCCCCAATGCCTGAGTTACGATCCGAGCTTCTTGGCTTCGGAAACAGCCTTCTGGACTTCGCCGCGCTTGGCGTCGTCGAGCGGCGTCAGGCCGCGCTCTGCCAGGTAGCCATCCGGTCCGAGAGCCGCGTCGGAGACGAACTCTTCCAGGAACTCCTTCATGCCCGGAATGACGTCGCGGTGAGCGTTCTTGATGTAGACAAAGAGCGGGCGAGCGACCGGGTAGGAACCATCAGCGATCGTGTCGAAGTTAACTTCAACATTGTTGACCTTGATGGCCTTCAGCTTGTCGGAGTTTTCGTAGAGGAACGAGTAGCCGAAGATGCCGACCGAGTTCGGGTCGGATTCAAGGCGCTGCACGATCAGGTTGTCGTTTTCGCCGGCTTCGACGAACGGACCGTCCTGGCGCATACGCGAGCAGACTTCGGTCCACTTCTTTTCATCGGCCTTCTTCAGGTCGGCCATGCCCGGCAGGCCCTTGCAGCCGTCATGCATGACGAGTTCGACGAAGGCGTCACGCGTGCCGGAGGTCGGCGGCGGGCCGAAGGCAACGATGTTGGTGTCCGGAAGCGAAGCGTCGATGTCCGACCACTTCTTGTTCGGGTTGGCGACGAAGCCACCCTTGCCGTCCGGAAGCTCGGCTGCAAGAGCCTTGAAGATCTGTTCTTCGGTGAGATTCCAGTCGGTTTCGTTGGCGCGCGAAACAGCGATCGAGAGGCCGTCATAGCCGATCATCGCTTCGGTGATGTCGTTTACGCCGTTGTCGGCGCAGAGCTTCACTTCGGATTCCTTGATGGCGCGCGACGCGCCGGTGACGTCAGCGAAATCTTCGCCTACGCCGCCGCAGAAGGCCTTGAAGCCGCCGCCGGTACCGGTGGACTCGACGACCGGCGCTGTCTTGCCGGACTTGTTGGCGAACTCTTCGGCCACAGCCTGCGAATAGGGGAACACAGTCGAGGAACCGACGAGCTTGATCTGGTCGCGAGCCGTTGCGGCGCCCGCGAACGCGGCGGAGGCGACCAGCGCCGCTACAGTGAGTTTAAGAGCTTTCATAGATGTTCTCCCGGAATGGGCTTGTGTTGGTGCGCTTGAGTTCCAGCGCTCTCTTCGCCGTATGATCGGCCGCCCCTAGTTAGCCGCCGATGGCCACACCTTTTATGTCAATTCGATGAAACATTTATGACAGTCTATATCATTGAAGAATCTGCGTGATTCCGAATTCCGCGATCAGGCGACGACGTTTTGTGTCAGAAGCGGACTGTGAAGATCGTACCCTTGCCGACCTCCGAATGGACAAGGAGACGGGCGCGGTGGCGCGTAAGGATATGCTTGACGATGGCAAGCCCGAGACCGGTGCCTTTCTTGGAACGGCTCGCTTCGACGTTAACCCGATAGAAACGTTCGGTAATTCTCGGTACATGCTCGGCCGGGATGCCCGGGCCGTGATCTGTGACCGTCACCTCGGCCTGCTCGCCCTCGCCGCCTGCGAGACACACTTCGACCTTCTTGCCCTCCTGGCCGTATTTGCAGGCGTTCTCGATCAGGTTCTCGAAAACCTCGATCAACTCATCGCGATCTCCCCGGACGAAGACCGGTGCATCCGGAACGTCGAGCGAAATCTCCACGTCGAGCTCAGTCGCGAGCGGCAGCAGGCTGTCGCGCACGTGCCCGAGCAGTGGCGCCAGATCGACCATGTCTTCCGGAGCAAGATGCGATTTCAGTTCGAGCCTGGAGAGCGACAGGAGATCGTCCACCAGGCGACTCATGCGGGTGACCTGCTCGTGCATAATGACGAAAAATCTCTCCTGCGCCTTCGGATCGTTGCGCGCCGGCCCCTGCAGCGTCTCTATGAAGCCGCGAAGAGAGGCGAGCGGCGTACGCAGTTCGTGGCTGGCATTGGCGACGAAATCCGAGCGCATCCGGTCGATCCGGCGCGCCTGTGAGATGTCGCGATAGGTCAGCAGGAAGATACGCCGGCTCGAAGCATCGGCTTCAATCTCGGCAGGCGCAACCCTCACGACATAGACGGCATCCGACGGCAGTCTCTCGGTATGTTCGATCTGATTGATCTTGCCGGTGGCGATTGTCTCGCGAACCATATCGAGGATGCCCGGGGACCGGACACGCGCGGAAAGATCGCTGTTCGGGGGAATCGTGCCGAAGGCCTTTTCGGCGGCAATGTTCTGAAACAGCACTGTCTCGTCCGCGGCGACGACAAGCACGGGCATATCGAGCGCGTTCAACGCCGGAACCAGCGGATCCCCTCCCTTGTCGGCGGCAACGGCGCTAACCGGCGCCGGCGGCACGGACGGCGCGCTGCGCTTGAGCAGCGCTGCGGCAAGCACGATCCAGAACGGCAGCACGGCAAGGATATGAATACCGGCGAGCGTGGCGAGGACGGCGATAAGGACCGAAAGGCCGAGAACCCACCGTTCCGCCTTCAACTTCGGCAGCAGCGTTCGCCAGAACACCTTTGCATCGTCCCACACAACATCCTCATGACTCAATTGCGGTCCCCCTGATCACGATGGCGCGAAGGCAGAGAGATAGCGCTGCTTCATGACATGATTTTCACGACATGCTTGAATCCGCAACGCAATTATGGCCTCCTTCGAAGAAATCGAGCGCCAGCGGGAGGCAATGCAGATGGCAGCAGGAACAGCGGCAGCCGAGGCCAAGCCGGAGAGCCGGGCGGTCGAATTGCGGATTGGCGGCAAGTCCCGCGTCTTCGATATAGACAACCCGGAATTGCCGAAGTGGATCGATGACGAGGCCTTCCCTTCCGATGACTATCCCTACAAGAAGAAGCTCGAAGAGGACGAGTACGAGGAAACGCTGACGAAACTGCAGATCGAACTCGTCAAGGTCCAGTTCTGGATGCAGGCGACCGGCAAGCGGGTGATGGCGCTTTTCGAGGGACGCGACGCGGCCGGCAAGGGCGGCGCCATCCACGCGACGATGGCCTATATGAACCCTCGTTCCGCCCGGATCGTCGCCCTCACCAAACCGACGGAGACCGAACGCGGGCAATGGTATTTCCAGCGCTACGTGGCGACTTTCCCGACGGCGGGGGAATTCGTGCTCTTCGATCGCTCCTGGTACAACCGCGCCGGTGTGGAACCGGTCATGGGTTTCTGCACACCAGAGCAGTACGAGCATTTTCTCAAGCAGGCTCCCCGCTTCGAGAAAATGATCGCCCACGAGGGCATCCAGCTCTTCAAATTCTGGCTGAATATCGGCCGGGAGATGCAATTGAAGCGATTCCATGATCGCCGGCATGATCCCTTGAAGATCTGGAAGCTGTCGCCGATGGACATCGCGGCATTAAACAAGTGGGACGATTACACCGAGAAGCGCGATCGGATGCTGAAGGAGACACACAGCGACCACGCCCCTTGGACGGTCATCCGCGGCAACGACAAGCGCCGTGCCCGAATCAATCTGATCCGCCACATGCTCAAGAATCTGGACTATGACGGCAAGGACAAGGCGGCCATCGGCGAGGTCGATGACAAGATCGTCGGCTCCGGACCGGGCTTTCTGAAATGATCTGAAGATTGGAACGCGCGTTCAAGCGAACGCACGAACGGTGCCGCACGTCATGTCAGACGCCTATTCGCGACACAGGGCGCCAGACCGGCCTATTGCCCCGGCAGCACGCGAATCGCGAAAACGTCCAGGCTGTTGCCCGCCCCACTGACGTCGCTGTTGAGCACGAGCCTGCCGGGACCGCTTGGCGCAATATTCCCCTCGAATGAGATCTTGAAAAGCATATCCAGCCGCTCGTCATGCACGGTGAACCGGTGGCGGCCACAGGCACCGAGCGAGGAGAAGTCGCATTCGACGGAGAATTCCGCGGTCTTGCCCGGCATGGCCTGGACGGTAAGCGCCAATGTCGATGATTTGCCCGAGAGCTGTGCCAGTGTATCGGCGGGAATTTCGAAGACGAGATCCCCATCCCTGCCGGCGACGGCCGACGTCACGCGCACGCGTTCGCCGCCGTCGTCGTTCAAGGGCTCGACGGTCGAGCGTGCGCCTGGCTTGATCGCCGCAACCTCCGCCGGCGTGAATACCTCGATCCACTCGCCGGAGAAGCCTTCCTGTGCGGCGAGGTTCTGAAGTCCTGCCGCGCCGTGGAAATCTTCCGATTCCACGGTGGCCGGTGGATTGGCGACGCTGGTATCGGCCGGAGATTTCAGCAGGTCGTTCGTCTGGATCCACCACACCGTGGCGCCGGCAGCCGCAGCGAGCGTTGCCACGACCATGGCGAGGGATAGCAGGCGCCCGCGCCGGCGCTTGCGCGGCCGCTTGTCGGCGGCACCGACGTCGGGCGCAGCCGACGCGGCCTTGCCGTCCGCGGCTGCCGATGGCGGTGTGGCGACAATCCGCCCCGAGGCCAACGAATCCTCGCGATCGGCGCGCAGGGCGCCAAGGTCGCTCTCGCCCTGCGCCGCGCGCCCTTTTTCACCGGCAGCCGGCTCGCGACGGGCGGAAACGGAAGGGTCCGCGGCCGCCGGATTGGGCGCCGCCCACTCGCCTGCTTCGCCGAGGCTGGCGACCGGTGCCGCAGCGGAACGCGCCCGCAGGGCCGCGCGTTCTTCCGTCTCGATCGCGTGAATGACCGCCTCGAGCCGATGGCGCTGTTTCGCGATCACGTCGGGGTCTTCGATTTGCTGCTTTTTCAGTCCGTTTTCCAGCGCCTGACGGGCCGACTGATAGATGCGTGCACGGATTTCCGCGTTGGTTCTGTCCGAGCGTTCCAGTGCATTCCTGATCGCAGTTTCGAGTCCGCTCACATCAAGTCCTTCTGTGCAACGAAGCCTGCTGCAGGTTTCCCTAGGTCGCACTGAGCTAAAGAAACATGCAGCAATTCAAAGCACTACAGCGACGTTTGCGCGTCTGACAAGACGCGCGTGCGCTGTAGCGGCGCGCCGCAGCCGAGCGGGTATTTCCATCCTTCAAGGACAGAATAGTCCCCTTCCCGATCCACGCCGTTGGTTTTATTAACGATTGGGTAACCGTTGCTTTCGGAATTCGCAAGTCCGGGCGCAAAACCACCGGGACTTCGACGGGGAAAACAAGGCAGGGCTCGACTGATGCGCGGAAAAGCGTCTCTTTGCAAGTCCACTGGTAGCTGCTATTTGTTTTGACGTTTACGCAAACGTCAAAACAATGTGGGATGGAGAAACCTGATGCCCTTGCCGCCAATCCTTTCCGGAACAACGAGACTGCCGGTGGTCGGCGCACCGCTCTTCATCGTCTCGCATCCCAGGCTGACGATCGCGCAGTGCAAAGCCGGTGTCATAGGCTCCTTTCCCGCCCTCAATGCGCGCCCGCAATCGCAGCTCGATGAGTGGCTTGCGGAAATCACCGAAACGCTCGCCGACCACGATGCCAAACATCCCGACCGGCCCGCGGCGCCATTCGCGGTCAATCAGATCGTCCACAAGTCGAATGCCAGGCTCGAGCACGACCTGATGCTCTGCGTCAAATACAAGGTACCGATCGTCATATCGTCGCTCGGCGCGGTCCCGGAAGTGAATGCCGCCATCCATTCCTACGGCGGGATAGTGCTCCACGACGTCATCAACAATCGGCACGCCAATTCCGCGATCCGCAAGGGTGCGGACGGCCTGATCGCGGTTGCCACCGGGGCCGGCGGCCACGCCGGAACGCTCTCGCCTTTTGCGCTTATCCAGGAGATCCGCGCGTGGTTCGACGGGCCGCTGATGCTTTCCGGCGCGATCGCCACCGGCGGCGCCATTCTCGCGGCAGAGGCGATGGGCGCGGACATGGCCTATATCGGTTCCCCCTTCATCGCCACCGAAGAGGCGCGCGCCAGCGATGCCTACAAGCAGATGATCGTCGACAGCAGCGCTGCCGACATCGTCTATTCCAACTATTTCACCGGCATTCACGGCAACTACCTCAAGCCCTCGATCAGCGCGGCCGGCATGGATCCGGATCGACTGCCGGAGGCGGACCCGTCGAAGATGGATTTCGGCAGCGCCGCCGAAGGGGCGAAAGCCTGGAAGGACATCTGGGGCTGCGGCCAGGGCATCGGCGCCATCCGCGAGATCAGCACGGTGGCTGAGCTCATCGACCGGCTGGAACGGGAATACGACGCGGCCCGAACGCGGCTCGGGCTCGGCGCCTATCGCCATGTTCATCCGCCCAAGGAATTTTCAAGTTCTCGAAACTGATGGCTTGAAATCTTACCGCTTTGCGTTTATCAGCGCCTCACACTTCGTTCCGCGGCTCTCCGCGGGACCATTGAGGGCCGCTTTAGCTCAGTCGGTAGAGCACATCATTCGTAATGATGGGGTCACGTGTTCGAGTCACGTAAGCGGCACCATTTTTTTCAAAGACTTAGGTAACACGCCGCCATCCGCCTGTGGCAAACACACCGGCTTCGGCGAGAAGGGAATGCGGCATGATAGCCTGGGCTTGTCGGCCCCGGCTGCGCGCGCTGCGTACGGACTTTATGATTAATTATATGGAAGCGTCCCGAGCGACGAGTAGCGCTCGTTCAGGCGATTGAGGGCTCCCAGGTCGTCCTCGCTGATATCGAAATCAAACACATCGATGTTCTCTTCCAAGTGTTGCCGCTGGTTGGCCTTGGGAACGGGAACCGTGCCGCGCTCAAGGTTCCATCGGATCAGCACCTGGGCCGGCGATTTGCCGTATTTCGCGGCGATCTCCGCAAGCGTGGCATCACCGAGCCGTTTCGTGCGTGTCAGGGGGCTGTAGGCCTGGATGACGATCTGCTTTTCCCTCGCATAGCGCAGCATATCGTCGCTGTGCCCGAACGGGCTCCACTCGATCTGATTGACGGTCGGGACTGCGCCGGTCGCATCTATCAACCTGTCGATGCGCTCGATCGAGTAATTGCTGACGCCGATATCTTTCGTAAGGCCGTCCTCTTTCGCCCGGATCAGACTTCGCCAAAGATCCTCTCCCGCACCCGTTCGCGGCGGACGGTGTATGAGCATGAGATCGGCATAGTCCAGTTGCAGTTCGTCGAGATTTTTCCGCGTCGCTTGATAGGCGTCCCCGACCTCCTCCACTTTTGTAACCAGGTAGAAGTCCGTGCGCTCGACGCCGCTCCTGCTTATTCCTTCCGCGATGCCCGGCTGGGTCCCATAGTCTCCGGACGTGTCGATCATTCGATAGCCGAGCTTCAGGGCAGTTGCGATCGTGTCCGCCGTGTCGGTCGTCAACTGCCATGTTCCGACGCCCATAACTGGCATCCTGTTGCCGGTGTGCAGCTTTAGCTCAGTCCTCGGGTCCATGATTTGCACCTTTGCCTTTGATGGGGAACGATTCGATCCCACGGCGTCGCCGCGCTCTGCTCTCACCACCAAACATCCGCTCGGGAAAAGTGTTCCGGTCGATCGTCTGGTGAAGCGGGGAACAATCGGCGCCTGCCGGGATTGGAACACATGACGATCGGCGGTTCGGGTTCGGCGGACAACTCCGGCCAGTAACTAGGCCTGTACGCTGTTTTCGGTGGGAAATCGGATCGGGCGAACCCGAAAGATCCAGTGACGACATGGCGCGCAGACACCTACAGCGCGACTGAGAGGGCAAGCAGATGGCCTTTTCGATACCTGACGATGTGCAGTCCGTAAGAATCAGACCCTCGGGCATCGAGGGCTTTCTCGGCGTCCCTTCCGGCGCGAGCGGTCTCGTGATCTTTGCGCATGGCAGTGGCAGCGGGCGCTTCAGCCCTCGCAACAATCGCGTTGCGGCCGCACTGAGGGAAGCAGGATTGGCGACACTTCTCGTCGATCTCCTGAGACCGGACGAGGAACAGGACCGCCGGAACGTCTTCGACATCGCTCTCCTTGCTGAACGGCTGGTGGCGGCCAAGCATTGGATCACCGAAGCTCCCGAGACGGTGCACTTGGCGGTCGGCTATTTCGGCGCGAGCACAGGTGCCGGCGCGGCGCTGCAGGCGGCTTATGCCGAACCGGATGTAGGCGCGGTGGTGTCACGCGGCGGTCGCCCTGACCTTGCCATCCAGGTGCTCCCAGGGGTTCGCGCTCCCACGCTCCTTCTCGTCGGCAGCCTCGACGGGCCGGTGATCGACATGAACCAGCGCGCTTTCGACGCCCTTGCCTGCGAGAAGCGCCTCATCATTGTCGAGGGTGCGGGCCACCTGTTCGAGGAGCCCGGCACGATGGATCAAGTGATCCGGCACGCGACAGACTGGTTCTTGATCCATCTCGGCAACACACGAAGAGGGACTTGAGACCATGGTATCTCCACAGCGAAAATTTGCAGATCGCCGGGATGCGGGACGGCAGCTCGCAGGAGTTCTGGCGAAATATGCTCAGTCGGATCCTCTGATCTTGGCACTGCCGCGCGGCGGCGTGCCCGTGGCATTCGAAGTAGCCAAAGCCCTGCGCGCACCGCTCGAATTGGTCCTGGTGCGCAAGATCGGCGCGCCCGGGCATCCAGAATATGGCATCGGCGCTGTAGTGGACGGCAGTGATCCGCAGTTCGTGTACAACGAGGAGGCGATGCGCCTCGTCGATCCTAACGCTGCTTACGTCGAGGCCGAAAGCCGGCACCAGCTCGCTGAAATCGAGCGGCGGCGGGAGATCTATCAGGGCGACCGATCGCCGACGCCGACCGAAGGACGTACGGTGATCGTTGTCGACGACGGGGTCGCGACCGGCAGCACTGTCAAAGTCGCCGTGAAGGCGTTGCGCAAAGCGCGAACCGGCAAGATCATTCTTGCTGTTCCCGTCGCCGCAAGCGACGCCCTCGAGCAACTGAAAACGGAAGCTGACGACGTCATTTGCCTGCAAGCACCGGACCCGTTCCGGGCGGTCGGCCACCACTATGTCGACTTCGACCAGACATCGGACGAAGAGGTCACCAGGCTTCTCGACGAGGCTCGCAGCGGCACGGCTTGAGCGACCTGCGTCTTCCAATCTACGGTGCGCCGTCATCCGCCAGCAGCGAAAAGACTTCCTCACGCGACGACGCGGAACGGATCGCCCGACGATTTCCGTTGAACGCAGCTTTCTGGCCAGGTGGGCCAGCACATTCAGTTGGCTTCCCTGAACCGGTGTCAGCAACAGGCAGCGTCGTCGACGGCCTCGAAATCAATCGGTTTTTTCAGCCGTATCATCAGGAAGAAGGGGCTCTCGACACCCGGTACGGGCGCGTGCGGAATGGCAATGCCTTGACCGATGCTACTGCATGTTGCCTTTAATCGTAGCCGATTAAAGGCGAAAAACATGCAACAATTCAAAGTGCTACAGCGTCCTTTGCGCGTCTGATAAGACACGCGGTGCTGTAGTCGAGCCGAGCTTTTCCCGGTTGCTCAAGGCAAGGAATATTTCGGACGCTCCAATGCCGAGCGCCGTTCCGGCGATTTCCGAGATCGTCTGAAGAAGGCTCGTCCTCGATGGAGAGGTCAGATCAAGCCTCACACTCTCCGGACTGATGATTTCCGAGATTTTCATTGCGTCACTTCGCTGTTCGCGCGCTCAAGTGTTGGCTTTGGGCGCCTATTCGACCTCGCGCAGGCGGTAGCCGACGCCGGTCTCGGTGGTGATGTATTGGGGCTGGTCCGGGCTGCGCTCGATCTTCTGGCGAAGCTGCCGAACGTAGACGCGAAGATACTGGACGTCAGTCGATCCGCCCCAAACCTGGTTCAACAGATACTGGTGCGTGATGACCTTGCCGACATGCTGCACGAGCACGCGCAGAATATCGTACTCCTTGGGCGACAGCTTGATCTCTTTGTCCCCGATCTTCACGATGCGCTTGACAAGATCGACCGAAAGTTCGCCGGTCTTGAAGATCGGTCGCTCTCCCTGTTGCTGCAGCCTGTGCCGAAGCGCGACCCGGATGCGCGCCACGAGTTCCTTCATGCCGAACGGCTTGGTGACATAGTCGTCAGCGCCGATCTCCAGCGCCCGGACGATACCGGTCTCGTCGGTGCGGCTGGAGAGAATGACGATCGGCAAATCCAGCGCGTCTTCGTTTCGCCATTTGCCAAGGAGGTCGTGGCCAGGCATGTCGGGCAGGCCGAGATCGAGCAGGATCAGGTCCGGCTGATCCGCGCTCACCTGAGCGATCGCGTCCTTGGCATTGATCGCTTCGATCACCGCATAGCCTTCCGTCGTCAGGCCTACGCGAAGCAGCTTCCGGATTGCCGGCTCGTCGTCCACGACCAGTATTTTCACGGCAGAAATCGTCATGTCAGATTTTCCAGATTTGGTCTTTCCGCCGGAATGGGCATCCTGATCGTAAAGATCGCGCCCGATCGGTCCGTCCTGTTTCCGGCGGTAATCGTACCGCCCATCGCCTCGACAAATCCCCTGCAGATGGAAAGGCCGAGCCCGGTGCCGGCCCGGACATGATCGCGCTTTTCGACGCGATAGAAGGAATCGAACACCCGCTCGAGGTCGCCGCTCGGAATGCCCAGGCCCTCATCCATGACCTGCAGCAAAACGACGTTGCCGTCTGCCCAACCGCGAATCTGGATCGTCGAGTTCGGCGCGGCGTATTTGGCGGCATTGTCGAGAAGATTGAACAGCACCTGCTCGAACAGGACGGGATCGAGCTTCAACATCGGCAGATCCGGCGGAATGTCGATCAGTGTCCTGTGCCTTGCCAGAATCTTGTTCGCCCGGCTCAAGGCGGTGCCGACGATGTCGCCGACATAGTGCGAAGAGGCGTTCGGCTGGGTCGCGCCGGATTCGATCCGTGTCATGTCGAGGAGATTGGTGATGAACCGATTGAGACGCTCGGATTCATCGACGACGGTCGAAAGAAGGTCGCTGCGGTCTTCCTCCGGCATGGACGCCGAATAGTCACGCAAGGTGCTGGCCGCTCCCATGATGGCAGCAAGCGGTGTCTTGAGGTCGTGGGAGATCGATGTCAGCAGCGCGGAGCGCAGCCTATCGGCCTCCGCCGCCAGTCTCGCCCGATCGACGTCGGCGACAAGCTGGATTCGCTCGATGGCAAGCGCCGCCTGATCGCCCAGCGCATCGAAGAGCCGCCGCTGCTCGGGCGTGAGCAGGGGTCCCTGCTTGTCATTGTCGAGCCCGACTACGCCGATGGCGGTACGCCCAGTCTTCAAGGGGAGATAGAGGCGCTTTGCGCCCGGCAGCGTATCGGCCCCGCGCCCGGCCGGCCGGTCATGTTCCCACGCCCAGCGTGCAGCGGCGATATCGGCATCGACCAGCGTGTCGTCCGGCGGGTAGCCCGCCTTCACCTCGATCGAATTTTCTTCGGGAAGGAGAATGACTACCCTCACCTTCAGCATGGAGGCGATTTGGTAGGCCGTGGCCCAGAGCACGTCATCCAAGGTGCCCGTGCTCGCGAGCTTCTTCGAGAAGAGATAGAGGTCCTCGGTCGTCCTTGCCCGCTGGCGCGCGGCGATTGCCTGCCGCTGCACCCGCGCCGTCAGATTGCTCGCGATAACCGCGACGACTAGAAAGAAGACGAGCGCCAGGACGCTCTCCGGGTCCTCGATCGTCAAGGTGTAGCGGGGCTCGAGAAAGAAGAAGTTGAAAGCCAGCGCGCTCACGACGCAGGCATAGAGTGCCGGCCACAATCCCGCGGTCAGCGCCGAAGTCAGCACCGCCATCAGGAAGACCAGCGCGATATTCTGGACGTCCAGAACCTGGTCTAGCAGCGCGCCGAGTGCGAGTGCGGCGGCGATATAGACCGTACTCAAGAGATAGGGCCGGAGTTTGAACTGCGTCGGTGGCGGCGCCGTCTTGATGCCGCGCTGCTCGGCCGGCGCTGCCGCTGATCCGGAAATCACATGTACGCTGATATCACCCGCATGCCGGATCAGGTCATGGGAGACCGATCCTGCGACGAGCTCGCGCCAGCGGGACTTGTCGGGCTTGCCGATGATTACTTGGGTGACGTTGTTCGCCGCCGCGTGGCGAAGGATTTCGCTTGCTACGTTCTGTCCGGGAATCGTCGTTGCCTCACCGCCGAGTTGCTCGGCGAGCCGCAGATGCGCGGCAAGCCGGTCCTTGTCGGCATCGGAGAGGTTGACCGACCGCGACGTCTCGACATGAAGCGCCGCCCAGGGAGCGCGCAAGCGGTCCGCCTGGCGCTTGGCGTAGCGGACGAGCGACGCCCCACGCGGGTGCTCGTCGACGCAGACGAGCACCCGGTCTCCCGCCGCCCATGGGCCCGGAATGGCATGCGCCTGCATATGGCTTACAAGCTGCTCGTCCACGCGTTGCGCCGTGCGACGCAGAGCGAGTTCGCGCAAGGCCGTCAGATTGCCGGGCGAAAAGTAGTTCTGCATCGCCCGTTTTGCCGTCTTCGGCAAATAAACCTTGCCCTCGTGCAGGCGCTTGATCAGGTCGTCCGGCGTCAGATCGATGATCTCGATGTCATCGGCGCGATCGATGATCGAGTCCGGTACGGTCTCGCGGACCCGGATGCGCGTGATCTGCGCGACGACGTCGTTGAGGCTTTCGACGTGCTGGACGTTCAGCGTCGTGTAGACGTCGATGCCGCGCGCGAGGATCTCTTCAACGTCGAGGTAGCGCTTCGCGTGGCGGCTGCCGTCGACGTTGGTGTGGGCAAGCTCGTCGACGAGAACCAGTTCCGGGCGGCGCGCGAGGACGGCGTCTATGTCCATCTCGTCGAGGAGGTGGCCCTTGTAATCGACCTTCTTGCGCGGAACGACTTCGAAACCTTCGGCAAGTGCCTGGGTCTCCTTGCGACCATGGGTCTCGACGACACCGACGACGACATCGACGCCTTCGGCCTTGCGCGCCCTGCCTGAAACCAGCATTTCATAGGTTTTGCCGACGCCGGGCGCAGCGCCGAGGAAGATCTTCAGGCGGCCGCGAGTCTCGCGTTCGGCGTTTTCAAGGAGAGCGTCCGGCGACGGTCGGGCATCAGTACCGTGTCTCTCGTCAACCATTCGTCTTTCCTCGTTGAGACGATCGAGCCCGCCGCGAGGACGGGCTCCGACGCCTTCGTCTTATTGCGCGCCCTTGCCATCGAGCGCAAGGTTGAGCGCGAGCACGTTCACTCTCGGTTCGCCCATGAAGCCGAGTTCCCGCGCTTCGATGTGACCATCGACCAGTTCCCTGACCGCGGCCTCGTCCATGCCGCGGGCCCTGGCGACGCGCGGCACCTGGAAGTAGGCGGCTTCCGGGGAAATATGCGGGTCGAGTCCGCTGCCGGACGTGGTGACGAGATCCATCGGCACCGGCGCCGAGGGGTTTTCCGCCTTCAGCACCGCGGTATCGGCCTCGATGCGGTCGATCAGCTTCGCGCTCGTCGGCCCGAGGTTGGAGCCGCTGGATGCGGCAGCGTTGTAGCCGTCGCCGGCGGCAGAGGGACGGCCATGGAAGTAGCCCTCGCTGCTGAAGGCTTGGCCGATCAGCTCCGAGCCGATCACCTTCCCGTCTTTCTCGATCAGGCTGCCATTGGCCTGGTACGGGAAGAAGGCCTGGGCGATCCCGGTCATTCCGAGGGGGTAAAACAGTCCGGTTATGGCGGTCAACGCGATGATCATGACGATCGCGGGTCTGAGTTGCTTCAACATGGAGATGATCCTTATACGAGGCCAAGCGCGGTGATGACGACATCGATCGCCTTGATGCCGACGAAGGGCACGATGATGCCGCCGAGGCCATAAATCATGAGGTTTCGCGACAGCAGCGCGCCGGCGCCGATGGCCCTGTATTTCACGCCCTTCAGCGAGAGCGGGATCAACACGACGATGATCAGCGCATTGAAGATGATCGCCGACAGGATTGCGCTCTCAGGCGTCGCGAGCCCCATGATGTTGAGCGCACCGAGTTGCGGATAGAACGCCAGGAACATCGCGGGGATGATCGCGAAGTATTTCGCGACGTCATTGGCGATGGAGAAGGTCGTCAAGGCGCCGCGCGTCATCAGCAACTGCTTGCCGATCTCGACGATCTCGATGAGCTTGGTCGGGTCGGAATCGAGATCGACCATGTTGCCGGCTTCGCGCGCCGCGACCGTGCCGGTGTTCATCGCGACGCCGACATCGGCCTGGGCGAGCGCGGGCGCGTCGTTGGTGCCGTCGCCGCACATCGCTACCAGCTTGCCCTTGGCCTGCTCCTCGCGGATGAGGCTGAGCTTGTTTTCCGGCGTAGCTTGCGCCAGGAAATCGTCGACGCCGGCTTCCGCCGCGATCGCGGCGGCGGTCATCGGGTTGTCGCCGGTGATCATGACGGTTCGAATGCCCATGCGGCGCAATTCGGCAAAGCGTTCGCGGATGCCGCCCTTGACGATGTCTTTGAGGTGAACGACGCCAAGCAGCCGGCCGTCCTTGACGACGGCGAGCGGTGTGCCGCCGGACTTGGCGATTTCATCGGCGATTGCCTGGATTTCGCGGATCGCCTGCGGTTCGCGCAGGGCCACGGCATTCCCCGGGCTGTTTGCGACCGCCGCAACGGTGTGTTCCACGTGCTGAAGAACGGCATCGACAGCCCCCTTGCGGATGGTGGAGCCGTCGAAGTCGACGCCGCTCATTCGGCTCTGGGCCGTGAAGGGCACGAAGGCGGCATGCAGGCTGCCCATCTCGCGGGCGCGGATGCCGTATTTCTCCTTGGCAAGAACGACGATGGAGCGGCCCTCCGGCGTCTCGTCGGCAAGCGACGCGAGCTGAGCGGCATTGGCAAGCTCCTCGGCCGTGACGCCCGTGACCGGTTTGAACGCCGTTGCCTGGCGATTACCGAGCGTGATCGTGCCGGTCTTGTCGAGCAACAGCGTATCGACGTCGCCGGCCGCCTCGACCGCGCGGCCCGACATGGCAAGCACGTTGAAGCGCACGAGGCGATCCATGCCGGCGATCCCGATTGCGGAAAGCAGGGCACCAATCGTCGTCGGGATCAGCGTCACGAAGAGTGCGACGAGCACCAGAACCGGGATATAGCCGCCGGCATAGGTGGCGAAGCTCGGAATGGTGACCGTTGCGAGCAGGAAGATCAGCGTCATTCCAGCCAAGAGGATGTTAAGCGCGATCTCGTTCGGCGTCTTCTGGCGTTCGGCGCCCTCGACGAGCGAGATCATGCGGTCGATGAACGTCGAACCCGCCGCCGCGGTGATCCGCACGCGGATCCAGTCCGACAATACCTGCGTACCGCCGGTGACGGCCGAACGGTCGCCACCGGACTCTCGGATGACCGGAGCGGACTCGCCGGTGATCGCGGCCTCGTTGACCGACGCCACGCCTTCGATCACCTCGCCGTCGGACGGGATGATGTCGCCGGCTTCGACGAGGACGACGTCGCCGACTTTCAGGCTGGTGCCGGGCACGAGTTTGAAGTTCTTGCGGTCGCCGCCTGTCAGCAGCTTGGCCTGGGTTTCCGTCCGTGTGCGCCGCAAAGAGTCTGCCTGCGCCTTGCCACGCCCCTCGGCAACCGCTTCTGCGAAATTGGCAAAGAGCACGGTGAACCAGAGCCAGAGAACGATCTGAAACGAGAAACCGATATTGTCCCCACCGGTCGCGAGATCCCTCATCAAAAGGATCGTCGTGAGGGTGGAGACGACGGCGACGACAAATATCACCGGATTTTTGGCAAGGCTCCTGGGATTGAGCTTGCGGAATGAATCGCCAATGGCGGGCACGAGGATGCGAGCGTCCATGATGCTCGCGGATTTGGACTGGCTCATGGGAGACTCCAGCTTGAAACTCTAAGATCACCGCAGTCAGACCGCCGTGAACAATGGAATGAGCGCCTCGACGAAGAGCACGATCAACACCACGACGCCCATCATCAGGAGAAGGATGCTCGATACGCGCGGCGGCTCGACCGGTCCCCGCGCCGCGTGACCGGCGCGAGGATCGACGTGTTTGCGTGACTGCCGGAACCGCTGTTCCATGACATCACCTTCAGAAGGTCTGTCCGAGAAGCATGGCGAGATGCTCGACGATCGGCCCGACGGCAAGCGCCGGGAAGAAGGTCAGCCCGCCAACGATCAGGATGACGCCGCCCAAAAGACCGACGAACAGCGCGCCATCGGTCGGGAAAGTGCCGGCGGAGGCGGGTACGGTCTTCTTGGTCACGAGCGAGCCGGCGATCGCGAGAGCCGGGATGATCACCAGGAACCGTCCGATCAGCATCGAAAGACCGATGGTGATGTTGTACCAGGGCGTATTGCCCGTCAGGCCGCCAAAGGCCGAACCGTTGTTGGCCGCACCCGACGTGTAGGCATAGAGGATCTCCGAGAAGCCGTGCGGGCCGGGATTTCCGATCGAGGCGACGCCCATCGGCAGGACCGCGGCAATGGCCGTAAAGATCAGCATCGCTGCCGGCAGGCACAACACCGCGAGGACGGCCATCTTGATCTCTTTCGCCTCGATCTTCTTGCCGAGATATTCCGGCGTGCGTCCGACCATCAGCCCGGCGACGAAGATCGCCAGGACGACGAACAGGAGGATGCCGTAGAAGCCGGCGCCGACGCCGCCGACGATGATCTCTCCAAGCTCCATGTTGATGAGCGGAATGAGGCCGCCGAGCGCCGTGAAGCTGCCATGCATTGCGTTGACAGCGCCGCAGGAAGCAGCCGTGGTGATCACGGCAAAAAGTGCCGACAGCGAAATGCCGAAGCGGACTTCCTTGCCTTCCATATTGCCACCTTCAAGGCCAAGCGCATGGACGAGCGGATTGCCGGTGGCCTCGGCCCAATAGCAGACGACAACACCGGCGAGGAAAAGGACGCCCATGGTCGCGAGGATGGCCCAGCCCTGACGCTCGTTGCCGACCATGCGGCCGAAGACATTGGTGAGAGCCGCACCGATCGCGAAGATCGAGACCATCTGGATCAGGTTCGAGATCGCGTCCGGATTCTCGAACGGATGCGCCGCATTGGCGTTGAAGAAGCCGCCGCCATTGGTGCCCAGCATCTTGATGGCGATTTGCGAGGCAACGGGGCCGACGGCTATCGTCTGCTCAGCGCCTTCGAGTGTCGTCGCGTTGACGTAGGCGCCAAGGGTCTGCGGCATGCCGAGATAAACGTAGACGAGCGTCAGTACGACACAGATGGGCAACAGCACATAAAGTGTGCTTCGGGTCATATCGACCCAGAAATTGCCGATCGACTTCACCGATGCCCTGGCGAAACCGCGGATCAGGGCCACGGCGATCACAATGCCGGTCGCAGCCGAGACGAAATTCTGCACCGTCAGGCCGGCCATCTGCGCGAGATAGGACATCGTGCTTTCGCCGCCGTAGTTCTGCCAATTGGTATTGGTCATGAAACTCGCCGCCGTGTTGAAAGCAAGCTCCGGTGGAACGGCGCTCATGCCGGCCGGATTGAACGGCAAGGCGCCCTGTAAACGTTGTAGGAAATAGAGAAGCAGGAAGCCGGCGAGATTGAAGAAAAGCACAGCCGCGGCATAGGCAGTCCAATGCTGCTCCTCGCGCTCGCTCGTTCCTGCAATCCGGTAGAGAGTGCGCTCGATTGGGCCGAAGACGATCGAAAGAACCGTGCGCTCGCCATTAAAGACGCGCATCATGTAACCGCCAAGCGGCTTCACGAGCAAAATGACGATCCCGCAGAAGACGAGGATCTGTATCCATCCGTTGAGAGTCATAAACGTGGCTTTCCGGGTGCTGTGCGATCAAAACCGCTCTGGACGAACGAGCGCGTAGATCAGGTAGGTGAAGAGAAACACCGTTACGGCGCCACCAAGAATGTATTCGACGAACATAATTTGTTCACTCTTCTAAAGCTTGTCGCACGCATTGGCGTACGCAAAAGACAACGCGAAAAACAAAACGCCTATCGACAGGACGAAGAAATCCATTGGACTGCTCCTATTTTATTATGAAGACTGAGAGACATTGCTCTTTATGCTCGCGCCGGCGAGCGGATATTCTCCATGCGCACTGAAGATCGGTGCGCAAAAGCTAAACCCGGCAGCAATATGGCTCGAACCGCATAAACGTTCGAGAGAGGCCGAGGAGCAAAGAAATAAAAAACTTATATAGACGAGGCTGGTCTTCGCGCCGTCGAGCCTAGCGCCGCGCGCCTTACCACGCGCGCAAGGAAACATGCAGCAGGAAGCCCTGAGGGCCTTTCGGAACGCGCCGAGACAATCTAAACTATTGAAAACTCTATATTTTGTTTGAGATCAAGGAAATGTCAGCCTGCCGGCTTCCGGCCGAAGCGCCAAGGATTGAGTCAGGACTGTCCTCGCGAGTCATTACAGCGCCGTGCGTCCTTTAGGACGCACAAAGGTCGCTGTAACTCTTTGAATCTACGCATCGTGCTTTCCGAAGATCGGGTCCGATTTTCGGGCCGATGACTAGAAAGCATCACTTCACGGATATGTCGGCCCGCGAGATGTGGTTGACGGTCGGCTGTTCGGGCTGCGTGGTCACCTCGTGCAGCCATTCCCGCCAGATGGCGACGAGCAGTGCCATGAGCACGGGGCCAACGAACAGGCCGAGGAAGCCCATCGTTTTTACGCCGCCAATCAGACCGAAGAAGGTCGGCAGAAAAGGCAGCTTGATCGGTCCGCCGACGAGTTTCGGCCTCAGCGTCTTGTCGACGATGAAAAGCTCCGTCGTGCCCCAGGCGAAAAGTACGACGCCCTGCACCGGCGAGCCGCTCGCCACGAGATAGATCGACACCAGGGTGAAACAGAGCGGCGCGCCGCCGGGTATCAGTGCCATGATGCCGGTGATGATGCCGAGGGTCACCGGCGACGGGACGCCCGCCAGCCAGTAGGCCACCCCGAGAACGATGCCTTCGCCGATCGCGATAATGCCCATGCCCGTCACCGTCGAGCTAATGGTCAGCGGCACGACGCGCGACAGCCGCTCCCAGCGCATCGGAAAGATCCGCTCGCCGAGGTGGTCGAGCTGCTTCGAGAAGGATTGGCCGTCGCGGTAGACGAAGAACAGCGTGATCAGCATGAAGAGCAGCGTCAGGAACGACTGGAAGGCGGAGGCGCCGATCACGAGCACGCCGCGATAGATATTGCCGATATTGGAGCCGCTGACGAGCTGCACCAGTTCACCGAGCGCGCCCGGGTGGCCGACATATTTCACCCATTGCTCGCCGAGCCAGGCGCCGACAACCGGGATCGATGTCAGCCAGGTGGGAACGATCGCCCCGTTGGCGTTGGTTTCAACCGCCCAGACAAGCCAGTCGCGCACCTCGTCGACCGCGTAGACGGCGGCGAGCGAAATAGGCACCACGATGAAGGCGACGACACAGACGATGGCGATCGTAGCTGCCAGGGTGCGGTTGCCGTTCACCGCCTCAAGAAGCCGTCTGTAAATCGGCCAGCTGGCGAAACCGATGACGACGGCCGCGAGCACCGGCACCACGAAGCCATGGAAGAAATAGACGCCGGCAAGAAGAACCAGAACGAGCGACCAACGGGCAGCCGAGATCGGCAGGACGAGGGCAGAACGTGAATGGGCCGGCTGCCCGAAGAGCCTCGGCTCCGCGGGAAGGTTTTCTCGTTCACGATTGCCCAATTGCACCTGTCATCCTCCGTCTTTTAGCAACATTACAACAAAGCCGAGGCCTTGCCAGCCCATCCGCTGTGTTGACAGTCAGTTTCCGATGGAAGGCCGATCGCCGCGGACGTTAGCGGCGGGACATGACAGGGAAATTTAGGCACACTCAAGATGTCGCGCGAAATTTCGAGTCGACAAACGCATAAGCGCTGATCACGGCGCCGGTTTTGGGCACCGAGACGGCGACGTCTTCGGCGACCTGGGGCAGCGGCCCCATGATTGCACCTGGGCCGATGCCGAACCCGGCGACGGCGAGCTTAAACTCGGCCGCCGACACGCGGCTGCGGGGCGCGACAATGGAGGGGCGTCGTCGGACATGCAACAGCCATGCTGCGGCACTTCAACCGCTGCTCAAGATTCGATATCTGGAACTGCGGCGGACGGCGTGCACCAATCGTGCCTGCTGCGATGCAGTAGAGATAGTTTGCCTGCTGTCGCAAGGAGTTATGCTGGAGCGCGGACCAAAATCTCGTGCATTGTGCCAGTGTATCGCGTAGCGCCTATTGTTGACGTTTACGTCAAAGTCATATAATCGGAATCACGGCTTGAAGAGAGGCTGCAAAAGCTTCATCTTCGACGGAGAGGAAGATCGGGAGGGATCTTTCTTCGCCGTGAGCACGGCCGGTCAATGGCGACCAGAGGGAGGAAGGTCATGGCGGAAACAAGCACGCAGCAGTCGGGTTCCAACCCGGGAAAAATCTGGCTCAAGTCCTATCCGCCCGGCGTGCCGGCCGAAATCGGGCCCCTCCCCTATCGCTCCATCGGCGAGTTCTTCGACCACGCGGTCGCGCAATATTCCTGGCGCCCGGCGTTCACTTGCATGGGCAAGTCGCTCAGCTTCGCCGCTCTCAATACCCATTCGGCCGCGATCGGCGCCTGGCTGCAATCGCTCGGCCTCAGAAAGGGTGATCGCGTCGCGGTGATGCTGCCGAACATCCTGCAGAACCCGGTGATCGTCTACGGCATCCTGCGCGCGGGCCTGACGGTGGTCAACGTCAATCCGCTCTACACGCCGCGCGAGCTCGAGCATCAGCTCGTTGATGCGGGCGCCAAGGCGATCTTCGTGCTCGAGAACTTCGCCCACACGGTCGAGCAGGTCCTCGCCCGCACTGCGGTCAAACATGTTGTGGTCGCCAGCATGGGCGACATGCTCGGCGTCAAGGGAGCAATCGTCAATCTCGTCGTGCGGCGCGTCAAGAAACTCGTGCCCGACTGGTCGATCCCGGGGCATACCTCCTTCAAGGCCGCACTTGCCAAGGGTGCGAAACTGACCCTCACGAAACCCCATCTGGCGCCTTCCGATGTTGCCTTCCTGCAATATACCGGCGGCACCACCGGCGTTTCCAAGGGCGCCACCCTCACGCATTCCAACCTTCTGTCCAACATGGCGCAGATGGAGCTGTGGCTGGAAACCGCCTTCCGGCGCAAGGCACGCCCGGAAAATCTCACCTTCGTGTGCGCGCTGCCGCTCTATCATATCTTCGCGCTGACGGTGAATTCGCTGATGGGCCTCGCGACGGGCGGCAACAACATTCTCATCCCTAATCCCCGCGATATTCCCGCCTTCGTCAAGGAACTCGGCAAGTACGAGGCGAACATCTTTCCCGGCCTCAACACGTTGTTCAACGCACTGATGAACAATGCCGAATTCAAGAAGCTCGACTTTTCGTCGCTCGTGCTGACTTTCGGTGGCGGCATGGCCGTGCAGCGGCCGGTGGCAGAGCGTTGGCTGGCGATGACCGGCTGCCCGATCCACGAAGGCTACGGGCTTTCCGAGACCTCTCCGGTCGCCACCGCCAACCGGCTCGATACCGGCGAGTTCACCGGCACGATCGGCATGCCGCTCCCTTCGACCGAGGTCGAGATTCGCGACGAGCAGGGCAACACGCTGCCGGTCGGCGAAATCGGTGAGATCTGCATCCGTGGTCCGCAGGTCATGGCCGGCTATTGGCAGCGGCCAGACGAGACGGCCAAGGCGATCTCGCCGGACGGCTTCTTCCGCACCGGCGACATCGGCTTCATGAACTCCGAGGGGCTGACGAAAATCGTCGACCGCAAGAAGGACATGATTCTCGTTTCCGGCTTCAACGTCTTCCCGAACGAGATCGAGGAAGTCGCGGCAACCCACCCGGGCATCCTCGAATGTGCCGCCATCGGCATCCCCGATCCGCATTCGGGCGAGGCCGTGAAGCTCTTCGTCGTGCGGAAGGATCCCGATCTCACCGAGGCGGAGGTCAAGCGCCACTGCGCCGCCAACCTCACCAACTACAAGCGGCCGAGACACGTGGAATTCCGCACCGAGTTGCCGAAGTCGAATGTCGGCAAGATTCTGCGCAAGGATTTGCGCGGGTAGACCGCATTGCCCGGCGCAGAAAGGCCCCTCATCCGGCTGCCGCCACCTTCCCCCCGCAGGCGGGGCGAAGGAGACTCGCGGCGCCGACTTAGTCCCCCTCTCCCCGCCCGCGGAGAGGGTTAGGGTGAGGGGCATCCACTCCCGAAGCCGCTGCGCTTTCGGGCGACGCGCTTCAGGGCTGATGCGGCGAGGGCGGCACAACGCAGGCGGCCTTTTTTTGCTGCAGCGCACACGTGCCCTTGATTTACCGCAAACAAACCGACTAGCTATCGCAGCCAATTTCCGATGCAAGGAGCCTGCGATGAAAGCGCTTGTCGAAAACCTCAAAGCCACTGCACGCGAGACCAATGCAACCGACATTCGCGCCGCCTTCGCGGCCGACCGGAACCGCTTCTCCCGCTTCAGCACGACGCTCGGCGACCTCCTCTTCGACTATTCGAAATGCGCAGTGAATGACCGGATTCTCGAGGGTCTCGAAGCACTCGCCAAGGCGGCGAAGGTGGAAGAAAAGCGGGACGCCATGTTCCGCGGCGACATCATCAACATTACCGAAGGTCGCGCCGTGCTGCACACGGCGCTCAGGAATCGGAGCAACCGGCCGGTGCTCGTCGACGGCAAGGACGTCATGCCCGACGTCAACGCCGTGCTTGATGCGATGGGTGCCTTTGCCGACGGCATCCGGTCCGGCGCCTTGAAGGGCGCCACCGGCAAGAAGATCACCGATGTCATCAATATCGGCATCGGTGGCTCCGACCTCGGCCCGGTGATGGCGACGCTGGCGCTCGGCCCCTTCCACGACGGTCCGCGACTGCATTTCGTTTCCAACATCGATGGCGCGCATATCGCCGATACGCTGAAGCTCGTCGATCCGGAAACCGCGCTCTTCATCGTCGCCTCGAAGACCTTTACCACGATCGAGACGATGACCAATGCCGCCACCGCTCGCGCCTTCATCGCCGGCAAGCTCGGTGAGGCGGCGGTTGGCCACCACTTCGCGGCGGTTTCGACCGCGCTCGACAAGGTTGCGGCCTTCGGCATCGACCAGGCGCGTGTCTTCGGCTTCTGGGACTGGGTCGGCGGACGCTATTCGATCTGGTCGGCGATTGGCCTGCCGCTGATGATTGCGATCGGCAAGGAAAATTTCGGCCGCTTCCTCGACGGCGGCCACGCGATCGATGAGCATTTTCGCACAGCGCCACTGCGTCAGAATATCCCGATGCTGCTCGGCCTCATCGGCTTCTATCACCGCAACGTGCTCGGCTATCCGTCGCGGGCAATCCTGCCCTACGATCAGCGCCTTGCGCGTTTCCCAGCCTATCTGCAGCAGCTCGACATGGAATCGAACGGCAAGGGCGTCACGATGGACAGCACGCCGGTCGAATTCTCGACCGGACCGGTCGTCTGGGGCGAACCGGGCACCAACGGCCAGCACGCCTTCTACCAGCTGATCCACCAGGGCACCGACATCATCCCGGCCGAATTCATGATCGCCGCGAACGGCCACGAAAAGGAACTGCGTCATCAGCATCAGCTGCTGATGGCAAACTGCCTGGCGCAATCGGAAGCCTTGATGAAGGGCCGCACCCTTGCCGAAGCCAAAGCGCAGCTCACCTCGAAGGGCATGGATGACGCCAAGGCCGACAAGATCGCCCCGCACCGGGTCTTCACCGGCAACCGGCCGTCTCTCACCATCGTCTACGATGAACTCGATCCCTTCGCGCTCGGCCGCCTGATCGCGCTCTACGAACATCGCGTCTTCGTCGAAGGTGCGCTCTTCAACATCAATTCCTTCGACCAATGGGGTGTCGAGCTCGGCAAGGAATTGGCTACCGGATTGCTGCCGGTGGTCGAAGGCAAGGAAAGCGCCGAAGGCCACGATTCATCGACCGCCGGCCTTGTTGCGGCGCTGTTGAAGGCGGCACGCTGAGCGAAAGCGGCGAACGCTACCCCCCTCTGCCCTGCCGGGCATCCCCCCCACAAGGGGGGAGATTAGCTGGGGACACGCTCCTGCCCCGAGATAGCTCTGTACCGGTCGACACCACGACACGTGTAAGTCATGCCGCGGGTTTGGAGGAGCGAGACTTTGCCGCTTGTCAATCTCCCCCACAAGGGGGGAGATGCCCGGCAGGGCAGAGGGGGGTGGCGACAATTCCGGTCCCGATTTTCCGCGCTGCAATCAAACGCCGATCATATCGGCCGATAGCCCAGCGCCGCAGGTATCAACGTCAAAGCCCGAGTTCATGCCGCCATGGCGGATTTGCGCCGGCGCGCGAGACGGTAACGGCCGCGGCCTTGGCGCCGAGCGCCAACGCCTGTCGGACCGCAGCATCGCTCAGATTTGCCACCGCATCCTTGGTCAGAAGGTTGTTGAGCTTCAACGACGCCAGCACGCCAGCATCGAACGTGTCACCCGCACCGACCGTATCGACGACCGCGACCCGTTCGCCGGCAACCTCAACCTTGTGGTTCCGGGTATAGCCGACGGCGCCGTCGGCGCCCTTGGTGATCAACACCAGCTTTGGGCCGCGCTTCAGCCACTCCGCGGCAAGCTCGTCATGGCTGCCTTCCATCCCGAACCAGGCTAGGTCCTCGTCCGAAAACTTGATGATATCCGACATCGCGGCCATGCGGTTCATGCGTCCGAGATGCGCCTCGCGATCCTTAATGAAGCCGGGGCGAATGTTCGGGTCGAAGGAGATCACGCGTTTCTCGTGCTCGCGCATCATCAAGGCCTCATAAGTCGAGCCGCACGGCTCGGGAATGAGGCTTATCGCACCGAAATGCAGCGCTTCGCAGAAATCGCCGAGCGCCGGGAGATGATCCTTGGTGATCATCCGTCCCGCGGTGTTCTCGTCGAAGAAGGCGTAGCTCGCGTGACCGTCGACGAGTTTCACGAAGGCAAGCGTCGTGTGCAGCGGCAGGGTCGCGCAGGGGCCGAAATCGACATTCGCGGCTTTCAGCGTAGCGCGCAGGATATCGCCGAACATGTCGTCGGAAAGGCCGGTGAAGAAGCCCGTCGGGATGCCGAGCCGCCCGAGCGCAATGGCGGTGTTGAAGATCGCGCCGCCGGCATAGGGCGCAAAGGCGCTCTCCCCGGCTGCCGTGTCGCGCGGCAGCATATCGATCAAGGCTTCCCCGCAACAAACGATCATCGGCATTCCTCCCTTAAACGGTTATTCTTTCGATTATTCAATCGATTTAAATCAGATTTCCCGCCAAAGCCAGCGGAAAGCTCACTGGGCTGCAAGCCCGCTGACGCCGCCATTGCGTCCGGACCAGGCGAGCGGAGCGTTGAGGAAGGCCTCGACCTCGTTCAGCGTCTTCTCGTCGAACAGCGCCTGCTCGCGGGCAACCGCCAGCACGTTGCGCCAAGTGGCGATGAAGTGCAGATCGACGCCCCTTGCTTTCATGTTGCCGCGCGCTTCCGGGAAGATGTCGTAATAGAAGAGTGCGATGCCGTGATCGACTATGCCGCCGGCCGCGCGGATCGCATCGATGAACTTGAACATCGATCCGCCGGCGGTCGTCAGGTCCTCGATGACCAGCACGCGCGCCCCTTCCGGCATGTGACCTTCGATCTGCGCATTGCGACCGTGGCCCTTCGGGGCCTTGCGTACATAGATCATCGGCAGACCGAGCCGCTCGGCAAGCATGGCCGCGAAGGGAATGCCGGCCGTCTCGCCGCCGGCGACGACGTCGAACTGCTCGAAGCCGGCCTCGCGAAGGATCGTCGCGGCGGCGAAATCCATCACCGCCGAGCGGATGCGCGGATAGGAGATCAGCTTGCGGCAATCGATGTAGACAGGGCTCGCCATGCCAGAGGAGAGCTTGTAGGGCTCGTCGGCGCGGAAATGCACCGCCTTGATCTCCCAGAGCATTTTCGCGACCAGCTCGGCCATCACCGCCTTGTCGGTGAACGCGTTGGAAAACATGAAACTCTCCTTCTAGCATGACCCGAAAAGCGGTTTTCGGCTTCAGTCACGCGACAAAACGAACCCTCGTTAATCAGACAACCGCCCAGTAGAGCGGGAACATCGGATCAAAAACCGTGACCGGGCCTGCTTCCGTCTCGACCTTCGCGGGATAGCGCACCGGCTCTTCGCTCTTGCGCAACGTGATCGTCTCCTCGTTGACCGGCAGGCTGTACCAGACGGGGCCGTTCAACGACGCAAAGGCCTCGAGGCGGTCGAGCGCGCCCTCCTCTTCGAAGACGTGGGCAAGGCAGCTCATGGTGTTGATCGAGGTGTAGATGCCGGCGCAGCCGCAGGCACATTCCTTGAGCGGATCGACATGGGGTGCGGAATCGGTGCCGAGGAAGAAGCGGGCGTCACCGGACGTCGCGGCCGCGCGCAGCGCCAGGCGGTGCGTTTCGCGCTTGGCGACCGGCAGGCAGTAATAATGCGGCTTGATACCGCCGACGAGAATGGCGTTGCGGTTGATGATCAGATGGTGGGTCGTGATCGAACCGGCGAGATTGGCCTTCGACGCCTTGATGTAGTCGATGCCGTCCTTCGTCGTCACGTGTTCCATCGTGATCCGAAGCTCGGGCAGCCGCCGGCGGAGCGGGTCGAGCACGGTTTCTATGAAGACCGCTTCGCGGTCGAAGATGTCGACATCTGCCGTCGTCACCTCCCCATGGACGCAGAGCGGCACGCCGATCTCGGCCATGCGTTCCAGTACCGGCATCGCCTTCTCGATGTCACGAACGCCACTCGACGAATTGGTGGTCGCGCCCGCCGGATAGAGCTTGACCGCCTTGACGAGGCCACGCCTGTAGCCCGCCTCGACATCGTCCGGGTCGGTGCCCTCGGTCAGATAGAGCGTCATCAACGGTTCGAACCGATCTTCCGCGGGAACGGCGGCGAGAATACGCTCGCGGTAGGCGGCGGCATCGGCGGTGGTCACGACCGGCGGCACCAGATTGGGCATGATGATGGCGCGGGCGAAGTGGCGGCTCGTGTCCGCGATCACGCCGCGCAGCATGCCGCCGTCGCGCAGGTGAAGGTGCCAATCATCCGGGCGGCGGATAACGAGGTCTTGCATGGTCAGCGTTCTCCCGATGCTCGCGTCCGATCGGCGCGAGCGGCGTTGCGGCCGGCCGGTGCGCTCGATGGGCGGTACTTCATGTGGTGAAACCGCGCCTCGATACCATCATTGCGCCGCAAAACACAATGGCGATTCGAAAATCGCCGAGCGGGAAGCGGGCGGAAAACCGCGCACACTTTTCCTCATCCCGCTCCGAGCCCATCTCTCAGAAATCCCGTATGACGAGGTTAGCGGGCCGGCAGTTGCCGACGACGCGCCGGGCGTTCGGGATGTCGTTGCCGAATGCCTTCGTCTTCGCCGTCTCGTCGTCGTAGCCGTGATCGAACCAGCGTTTCAGCAACCGTCGCTCGATCACTTCAAGGCCGGGATCGATGAAGATCGAAAAGTCGAAGGCTCCCTCGAGCCTGTTCCACGGCGCCTCGTCGAGCATGAGATAGTTGCCTTCGACAAGAACGATGCGCGTCTCCGGGGCGACTATCCGAGCAGATGCAATTGCCAGTTCGCGCGACCGGTCGAAGATCGGCACCAGGACTTCGCCATCATTGGCCCGAACGGCGACGACCGTCGAGAGAAGCGATCGGAAGTCGAAGGTTTCGGGCGCGCCCTTGCGGGCAAGCAGGCCCTTCTCTTCGAGGACGGCATTGTCCATATGGAAGCCGTCCATCGGCAGGACAGCCGCCTTCTCCCCGGCTGCGACGAGCGCCTCTGCGAGCGCTTCGGAGAGCGTCGATTTGCCGGCGCCCGGAGGGCCGGCAATCGCAACGATGAAACGGGCGGCGCCGGCCGCCCGTTTCAGGATCTCGTCCCTCAAGGCCTGCACATTCATGCGGCCAGCACCTCTCCGGGCGGCGCCTTCGCACCGGTCATGAAGGCAACTGCATCGGACATCGTGTAGTCCTTGGGATTGATGACGCAGAGGCGCCGGCCGAGACGGTGGATGTGGATCCGGTCCGCCACCTCGAAGACGTGCGGCATATTGTGCGAGATCAAGACGATCGGCAGGCCACGGCGGCGAACGTCGAGGATCAGTTCCAGCACGCGCCGGCTTTCCTTGACGCCGAGCGCCGCGGTCGGTTCGTCCATGATCACGACCTTCGAGCCGAAGGCGGCAGCGCGCGCGACGGCGACACCCTGGCGCTGGCCCCCAGACAGCGTTTCCACCGCCTGGTTGATATTCTGGATCGTCATCAGGCCGAGCTCGGTGAGCTTTGCCCGCGCTTGCTTTTCCATGGCCGCGCGGTCCAGCGAGCGGAACCACTTGCCCATGATGCCGGGCTTGCGGATCTCTCGGCCGAGGAACATGTTGTCGGCGATCGATAGCGCCGGAGACAGGGCGAGGTTCTGATAGACGGTCTCGATACCGGCCTTCCTGGCTTCCATCGGCGAGCGGAAATGGATGGGCTGGCCCTCGAGCCGGATCTCGCCCTCGTCAGGGGTGATGGCGCCGGAGATCGCCTTGATCATCGTGGATTTGCCGGCGCCGTTGTCGCCGATCACGGCCAGGATTTCACCCGGGTAGAGATCGAAATCGGCGTGGTCGAGAGCGGTCACGCGACCGTAGCGCTTGACGAGACCGCGAGCGGTGAGAAGGGGTTGTTGTGCCATCAGGCTGCTACCTTTCTGATCCACTGGTCGACTGCGACGGCGATGATGATCAGCAAGCCGATCAGGAGATAGGTCCATTGCGGGTCCGTGCCCATGAGGCGAAGCCCGAGCGAGAAGACGCCGACGATCAGCGCGCCGAAGATCATGCCAAGAATGGAGCCGCGGCCGCCGAACAGCGAGATGCCGCCGATCACCACGGCGGTAATCGATTCGATGTTCGCGAACTGGCCTGCTGTCGGAGACACCGAGCCGATACGGCCGATCAGGGCCCAGCCGGCAAGCGCGCAGATGAGGCCCGACAGGGTGTAGATGGTGACGAGCATGCCCTTCACATTGACGCCGGCGAGCTTGGCCGCCTCCGGGTCGTCGCCGACCGCGTAGACATAGCGCCCCCAGGCGGTGCGGTTGAGCACGTACCAGAGCAGGGCCACGAGGAGCACCATGGCAACGACGCCATAGGTGAACACCGCATTGCCGATGCGGAAATTCTGACCGAAGAACTGCAGGATCGACGCATTGGCGGAGATATCCTGGGCCCGGATCGTCTCGTTGGCGGAATAGAGGAAGTTGGAGGCGAGCACGATCTGCCACATGCCGAGCGTGACGATGAAGGGCGGCAGCTTCATGCGCGCAACGAGCGTGCCATTAATGAAGCCGCAGAGCGCCCCGACGCCGAGACCGCAGAGGACCGAGAAGGCCGGCGGCAGGCCGTAGCGGAAGGTGAACTGCCCCATGACCACCGATGACAGCACCATCATGGCGCCGACCGAAAGATCGATGCCGGCCGTCAGCACGACGAGCGTCTGCGCGGCGCCGACGATGCCGACGATCGCCACCTGCTGCAGGATGAGCGTCATCGTGAAGGCCGAAAAGAACTTGCCGCCGAGGATGGCGCCGAAGGCGATCAACGACAGGACCAGCACGATCAGCGGAACGGCGGCCGGACTTGAATGAAGGAAATGCTGGAGCTTCTGAAGTGGCGTCTTGTCATGCGTGTCGAAGGACGCCACTTCCGTCGAGCTGTTGACCAGGACTTTTTCGAATTCCTGGGATGTCGGTGCGGCTGTATTTGGTTCGCCCATGGAGACTCCTCCCGTGAACCCCACTCCCAAGGGGGTTGCATTGCTGCCGGATGCGGCCCGCCTGTGATCGCGGCGCGTTTCAGCAATTACTAAAAATTGCGCAGGTTTTCCGCGCCTTGTCAAAGACTGCGGCGCTTACGCGAAGGGCGGCCGGGGCCGCCCTTCCCTGTCACGTGATCTGTCTGGACATTATTTGTCTGGACTGGGAGCCAATCAGCCCCAGCACTTCTCGGTGCCGACCTTCGTGTCGATCGACTCGACACCCGAGACCGGCTTGTCGGTGACAAGCGAAACGCCGGTATCGACGAAGTCCTTGCCTTCGGTCGGCTTTGGCTTTTCGCCGGTGTCGGCGAACTTCTTGATCGCTTCGATGCCGAGCGCGGCCATCATCAGCGGATATTGCTGGGATGTCGCACCGATGACGCCCTCGGCGACGTTCTTGACGCCCGGGCAACCACCGTCGACGGAAACGATCAGCACGTCCTTTTCACGGCCAACTGCTTTCAGCGCCTCATAGGCACCGGCGGCGGCCGGTTCGTTGATGGTGTGCACGACGTTGATGGTCGGGTCCTTCTGGAGAAGGTTCTCCATGGCCGTACGACCGCCTTCTTCGTTGCCGTTGGTGACGTCGTGGCCGACGATACGCGCGTCGTCCTCGTCACCGATCTTGTTCGGGTCCTTCGGATCGATGCCGAAGCCGATCATGAAGCCCTGGTCGCGCAGAACGTCGACGGTCGGCTGCGATGGCGTCAGGTCGAGGAACGCGACCTTCGCATCCTTGGCGGCGTCACCGAGCGTCGCGGCCGCCCACTGGCCGATCAGCTTGCCGGCCAGCAAATTGTCCGTCGCAAAGGTGGCGTCGGCGGCATCAAGCGGCTCCAGAGGCGTGTCGAGCGCAATGACCAGCAAGCCGGCTTCGCGTGCCTTCTGCACCTGCGGCACGATGCCCTTGGTGTCGGATGCCGTCAGCAGGATGCCCTTGGCGCCATCGGCAATGCAGGTTTCGATCGCCGCAACCTGGCTTTCGGAATCACCGTCGATCTTTCCGGCATAGGATTTCAGCGTCATGCCCAGTTCCTGGGCCTTGGCGGTGGCACCTTCCTTCATCTTCACGAAGAAGGGGTTGGTGTCAGTCTTGGTGATGAGGCAGGCGGAGATATCGGCTGCCTGCGACGGCGAAGCGAAGGCCACGCCAAGCGCGAGCGCGCCGAATGCGGCAGAAAGAACTGTTTTCTTCATAAAACCCTCCCAAGGATGAAAAACGCCGGTGGACCGGCACAGGCACCGCCGCCGCAGCATTCTCCTCCTGCGGACGGCGCTTCCGAAGGTAAGTCAAACACCAAACTTTCTGGGTGTCAATAAATAAATCAAATTGAATTATTATTCCGTTGTGTCATTCTTAGGCCCGGGACGAGCTTGGAGGAACCCGGACCGTCCGGCAAATTGACAGATCGACGTGAAGTGGAAACAACAGACTCGCGCCAAGCGAGCATCTACAGCGCCTCGCGTCCGATCAGCCGCGCAAGGACCGCTGTAGAACTTTGAATTTGCTGCATGATTTGTCCTTGGATCGGCCCCGATTTAAGGAATCTTGCCGCGGTGCCAACGGGAGGAGACGGTGGCATGTCACTGACAGACGATTCCCGCGGGGGATCGACGCAACCGGACGTGATCGACCCGAGCGGCGGAGCGAACCAGACCCGCGTGCGCGCCTATAACGAGCGCCTGGTCATGTCGCTGGTCCGCCGCCACGGCAGCCTGTCGAAAGCGGACATCGCCCGGCGCTCCGGCCTCTCCGCCCAAACCGTCTCGGTCATCATGCGCGCGCTGGAACGCGACGGCCTTTTGATCCGCGGCGCCCCAGTACGCGGCCGCGTCGGTCAGCCCTCGATCCCGATGCGCCTCAATCCGGATGCGGTCTACTCCTTCGGAATCAAGATCGGCCGGCGCAGTGCCGACCTGGTTTTGATGGATTTCGTCGGCAATATCCGGCTGCATCTGCATCAGATCCATACCTACCCGCTCCCCGAGGATCTCGTCACCTTCATCGTCGGCGGCATCGAAAAGCTCGAGCAGCAACTCGCGCCCGAGCAGCGCGCGCGGATCGCCGGCGTCGGTATCGCGACGCCCTTCGAACTCTGGAACTGGGCCGAGGAAGTCGGCGCGCCACGAGAAGAAATGGATCGGTGGCGTGATACCAACCTGCAGGCGGCCGTGGCCGCGCGGATACGACACCCGGTCTTTCTGCAGAACGACGGAACGAGCGCCTGTGGAGCGGAGCTCGCCTTCGGCGTCGGCTCGAGTTACCCCGATTTCGTCTATTTCTACATCGGCTCCTTCATCGGCGGCGGCATCGTCCTAAACTCGGCTCTCTTTTCCGGGCGGACCGGGACCGCAGGAGCTGTCGGCCCGCTGCCGGTCGCCGGCAAGGACGGCAAGTCCACGCAATTGCTGAAGATCGCTTCGGTCTTCGTGCTTGAAAACCTGCTGCGCGAGCGCGGCATCGATCCGCAGCCGCTCTGGTATTCGGCGGACGATTGGATCGACTTCGGCGAACCGCTCGAGATCTGGATCCAGGACACCGCCGCAGCCCTTGCCCAGGCCGTTGTCTCCGCCGCGTCAATCATCGATTTCTCGGCGGCAGTCATCGATGGCGGCTTTCCTTCCTGGGTGCGGGCGCGCATCCTTGCGGCGACGCGTCGGGCCCTGCAAACTCTCGACCTCCAGGGGGTGACGGTTCCGGATCTTGTCGAAGGTGCGGTCGGGAGCCACGCCCGAGCGATCGGCGGCGCGAGCCTTCCGCTATTTTCGCGCTATCTGCTGGACACCAATGTCCTCTTCAAGGAGCTTAGTTAATGTTGAAAGGAATAAACCCGCTGCTCGGTCCGGAGCTTCTTTCGGCGCTGAGGGCAATGGGTCACGGCGACGAGATCGCGCTCGTCGACGGTAATTATCCGGGCCAGGAACACGCGCGTCGTCTTGTCCGCCTCGACGGACACGGCCTCATCCCGGTGCTCGACGCGATCTTAAGCGTCCTGCCAATCGACGATTTTGTGCCTGAGGCGATCTTCCGCGCCACCGTCAAACAGGACAAGCACGCGCTCGACCCTGTGCATCGGGAAATCATCGAATGCTGCGGCAGGCATGAGCCATCACAGAAGGTGGTGCCGCTGCTCGGCGCCGACTTCTATCCCCGCGTGAAGGCCGCCCATACGGTGGTGCAGACCAGCGAACCGCGCCTTTATGGCAACGTCATTCTCCGCAAGGGCGTCATCTACCCCTGACATCACGCGACGATGCGAAAAACCCGCCGGGGACAGCCGGCGGGCTTTTTGTTTTGGTCGAAAGCTTTTCGTCACGCCTTATGCGGTGGCGAGGGCCTTTCCCGTGCGGGCATCGAGCGAAAGCGCGCCTGGACCGAAGGCGGCCAGCACCAGGAAGGCACCGGCGATCGTGATGTTCTTCATCAGCATGATCTGGTTGAAGACGGTCAGCAGGCCGTTTGCAGCCGGCGGGAAGTCCGGAACGTTGATCGCGCCGCTATGGAAGACGAGACCGGTAACCAGGCAGAAAGCGGCCAGCAGATAGGACGCAATGCGCGTCTGGAAACCGACGAGGACCGCAACACCGGCGACCAGCTCAAACAGGCCGGCGAGGTAGGCGAGTGCCGTTGCAGCCGGCCATCCGGCGCCGGCGATCATGCCAGCGGTTGCCGCCGGATCGGTCAGCTTGCCGAAGCCCGACATGATAAAGATGATCGAAAGGAGGATGCGCCCGATGAGGACGATAACATTCTGAGGCATGCGCGAGGCTCCTGTTGGAAACGTGTTGGCAGCAGAAATATCAGCATTTTCAAAAACATCTAGCTGCACAACCGACGACACATCGTTCACAATGTGGAGACAGAAGCCGCCTATCGTCAACCGGCCCTTGGTCCAACCAACTCTTTTCTGTTGCAAGGAAGGACGGACTGGGTGAAGAATTTCAACGCTTTGCAAGGGGAACGCAGGGGAGAACTCATGAGCGAAGTCAACAGGAGCCCGGCCTTCTGGCGATCCTTTCCGATTTTCGAGGAGTTCGACAAGGAGACGCTGATGGAGCTCGCCGGTATCGCCACGTACCGGAGATGGCCGGCAGGCACGGTCATCTTCCAGCGCGGCGACGAAGGCAACTACATGGTTGTCGTGGTTTCAGGCCGCATCAAGCTCTCGCTGTTCACGCCTCAGGGCCGCGAACTGATGCTGCGCCAGCATGAGGCGGGCGCACTCTTCGGTGAAATGGCTCTGCTCGACGGCCAGCCGCGGTCGGCCGATGCGACGGCGGTCATCGCATCCGAAGGCTACGTGATCGGCAAGAAGGCCTTCCTCGATCTCATCATCCACAGGCCGCAGATCGCCGAGGCTGTGATCCGCTTCCTGTGCGCGCAGCTACGCGATACCACAGAGCGGCTGGAAACGATCGCGCTCTACGACCTCAACGCCCGCGTCGCCCGCTTCTTTTTGGCAACGCTCAAACAGATTCACGGCCAGGAGCTTCCTAGCAGCGCCAATCTGCGTCTAGCCTTGAGCCAGACCGACATTGCCGCCATTCTCGGCGCGAGCCGGCCAAAGGTGAATCGCGCCATTCTCTCACTTGAGGAATGCGGTGCGCTGAAGCGCACGGACGGCATCATTTGCTGCAACGTCGATCGCCTCCTGAGTGTCGCCGATCCCGAGGAGGGCTAGCTCGATTGCGTGCGAAGCACCGCCGCCACCATCGCGTCACCCCGCTCTTCGGCGGGATCGTCGCAAGCCTGGCGGCGGCGCTGCTTCTCTATCTCTACGGCGAAACCGTCTTCAAAACGCCGCGCGAACTTTTCTTCGACAACCTCACGCAATGGGTGACCTCGCCCCGGTCACCGGACATCACCGTTATCGACATCGATCGCAAGGCGCATGAGGCGCTGGGCTCCGGAAACTGGGGCCGGGCGGCGACGGCAGCGCTGATATCGCGGCTGGCCAAGGCGCGAGCGAAGGTGATTGCGATCGATTTCGTTTTCAGCTCCGAATGCGGGGCCGACGCCGCCGGCAATGTCGCGCTTGCTTCCGCGATCGCGGAGGCACCTGTCGTTCTGGGCTTTCTCGCCGCTGACCGTGCGCTGGAGCATCCGCGTCCGGTTCCACCGCTCGCCCTGCGACGCCCGCTTGCGGTACCGGAGCCGTGGTTCATTGCCGGGGCGGAAACATCCTGCCCGGCGTTCATGGACCGGTCCAAGGCGGCGGCGGCCGGCTTTCTCGTCGGCGACGAGGATGCACGCGTGCGGCGGGCGCAGGCTTTCGCGATCCTCGGCGACGACGCCTACCCCGCACTCGCGATCGAAGCGGGACGGCTCGCGGCCGGGAGCAGCACGCCGGTGCTCGGCGGCGAGCCTGCCTGGCTCAGACTCGACCATGCCTTCATCCCCCTCGACGAGGCGGGAAACTTGCGCTTCGTGGCAAGCTCGGAAGATGCAATTGCTGCACGCACGCTCTCGGCTGCCGACGTCATGGCAAACACGGCCGATCGGAACCGCTTTGCGGGCAAACTGGTCTTCATCGGTAGCAGCATGCCGAGCCTCGGCGGGCTGAGGCCCAGCGCCTCGATGCCGCTTGAGCCCTCGGTGCAGATCCACGCCGACATCGCCAACGCAATCATCACCGGCTTCGTTCCCTATCGGTATGGCGGGCTGCCGCTCCTGGAAGCCTTGTTCAGCTTCGCCGCCGGCACGCTTGCAGCCGTTGGCGCGACGCGGCTTCGGCCGCTCGCAACGCTGGGCCTCGGCTTCCTCGCGCTGCTCTTCGTCGTCGCCGGCGCCGGCGGGATTTATGCCGCGACGGGCTGGCTCGTCGATGCCGTCGGCATCGGTGCGGCGCTCATTGCTGTGCTCGTGGTTACGAGTGCGCTGCAACTCGCCCACGTGCGCCGCGCCGAAGCGATCGCCCGGCAGAAATTTTCGCAATACCTGCCGCAGTCCGTGGTCGCGCGCTACATCGACCAGCCGAATGCCGGCCGCGTGGCCGGCGAGGAACGCGTGGTCACCGCCCTCTTCACCGATATCGAGGGATTCTCGACGCTCGCCCACAAGCTCGGTCCTCGCGAGCTCGTGGCCCTCCTCGACGTCTATTTCGCGGAGGTGAACGCGCTGGTCTCCCGCCACGGCGGCATGGTCGACAAGGTGGTCGGCGATGCCGTGCATGCGCTCTTCAACGCACCGGAAGACCTCGACGATCACGTCAACAAGGCGATCGAATGCGCCGTGGCGATCCACGCCTTGACCGAAGAAATGCGGCGGCGGCCGCAGTTTTCAAAAAACAGTTTCGGCCGGACGCGGATCGGCGTCGAAACAGGGCCGGCCATACTCGGCGAGGTAGGCGCGGGCGGCAAGCTCGACTACACCGCTCATGGCGACGCAGTGAACCTCGCGGCGCGGCTTCAGGACGCGAACAAATTCCTCGGAACGGCAATCTGCATCGGGCCGGCGGCAGCGGCGCAGTCGGTCGCGCCTCTTCGGGCGCTGGGACTCCATGACATCCGCGGTTTCGGGCCGATGGAGCTTTTCACCGTCGCGGAGCCGCCATCACCGGCGGCGTGACGGCGTGCGTTACAGTAAGCCGACGCTCGCATAGGCTTCCCGGATACGGGCCTGCCCCCAGTTTGTCGGCTCCGATGGTGCCGCGCCGGGCCGGTCGAAGTCGACGCCCTGGCCGGCCGCAACCGTGCGCGTCACACCGCCGCCCTGGACCGAGACCGCTCCACGCTCCACGAAAACGGCGAAGGCCGCCCGGCTCGGGCCGCAGAAGAACTTCGTACCGCGCACGCCGATCATCCCGAAAGCCGTGCGCACCGCCACGTCCACCTTCGAAAGCCCTTCCGGCCGGTCGAACACCATCCGGCCGAGACCGAGCTCGAGCGTGCCGCCCTGACCGGCGATGAAGCTGTCGATCAAGAGTTCCGTTTGAGGGCCGAGCAGGATGCGCGTTTCGTTGAGCGCCAGATCGGCAAAGCTGTTGGTGCTCGTCGACACATAATCGTTGTCGAGAACGTCACCACCAACGGCAAGCCGCGCCTCGTCCTCTCCCTGCCGACGGCGAACATTGCCGCGTATCTTTTCCGCCTTGCCGACCACGGAAATGGGCGCCGCGTGCGCCGACGGGCCGGCGACCGCCGCCAGCATCAGGCCGCCGACAAAGCTCCGCCTTTTCACATAAATCTGCCGCATCGGCCTTGCTCGCTGCCTCTCGCAACGCTCCCTGTTCGAGCCTCCGGCGTTTTTCGAGGATAACCGCATGCATAGGCGAAGCAAGACGCATCTCGCCTTAGCGCGACGCAGGCACTCCTCAATCGCGACTTCGCCGCCCGATCCCAATCGCCGCTGTTTCCCCAGGAACAGGTCCCGCGCCGTGACCACACTAGCATCAGTTCGCAAAGAGGGAGACCATCATGGGCAACCGGATCAATCAACGCATTCGCATCGCCAATTTCCTGCTACTGGCGGCGATCATGCTCCTTTCGTTTGCTGCGATCGCGCTGCCCGCGGCGCGTGCCGGCGATCTGACCGCCGCCGAACAATGCGACCGGGAAGCGGGCAGCGAATTCGACCTGGAGCGGAACAGGTCGTTCCCGACCGTTTCCACGGAAGACATCCGCATTGGCATCGCGCTCTCCGCCTGCCGCGAAGCCTATAACCAGAACGGCGATGCGCGCACACAATTCCAACTCGCGCGTGTCCTCGACAAAGCCGGGCAGAAAATCCAGTCGCGCCGCATCCTCGAGGAAGCCGCGCGCAACGGTCATGCGCTGGCCATGGTGAATTACGGCGCCCTGCTTGCCGAGGCGGGCGAAGCGGCAACGGCGTTTGACCTCTACCAGCGAGCGGCGGCAGCCGGTAACATCCTCGCCGCCTACAATCTCGGTGTCGCCTATCGCGACGGTGTCGGCACCGCCGCTGACGGCGCGCTTGCAGTCCGCTGGTTCGAGCGGGCGTCGCTCGCCGGCGACGATGTCGCTGCCTTCAACCTGGCGGTGATGCTGGACGAAGGCAAGGCGGTGCCCGAAGACAATCTCGAGGCCGCAAAATTCTACGGTCTCGCCGCCGAGCGCGGCAATGTCGACGCGATGATCAACCTGGGGCTGATGTTCGAAAGCGGCGAAGGCGTGCGGCGCAATCCTGTCGCCGCACAGGAACTGTTCAGGCAGGCAGCGGATCGGGGCGATCCGCTTGGCCAGCAAAAGCTCGACCCGATTGCCACGGGCAGCATTTTACATACCGCCATGCTGGCAAAGATGGACCGGCCCAAATGAACACGCCATCTCCGCGCGGTTGGTTGGAATCAGCCGCGCGATCGGGTCTCAACGGATCTCGCCCGCCTGCGGCCCCCAGGTATCGGTCAGCGCAAAACCTTCGGCGAGCGGATCGAACGGATCGAGCGCCAGCTGATGCAGGCCGAAGGTCCAGCCCCGACCAGAGATGGTCGGAATGATTGCCGGTCGTCCGGCGACCGTCGTCACGCCCTCGAGTCCCACCTCGAATTCCGAGCCGATGATCGACCGGGATTTCAGCACGTCGCCCGGCTTGACGTGGCCACGCGCATGGAGCGTCGCAAGATTGGCCGAACTGCCGGTGCCGCAAGGAGAGCGGTCGACGCGGCCCGGCCACATCGTCGTGCAGGTGCGAACCGTGCCATCCGCCTCGGTGTCCCGGAACATCACATAGGCGACGCCGCTGATTTCGGGGATTTCCGGATGGACGACCGGGATCGTGCGGTTGACGAGATCCTTGAGCAGCATGCCCGCCTCGACAAGCCGCCGCGCATTCGCCTTTTCGATCGTCGTGCCGATCTGACGGACATCGACCAGCGCATAGAAAATACCGCCGAAGCAGAGATCGAGCTTGATGCGACCCCATTCCGGCGTTTCGATTTCGACGTCCAGTTCCTGCACGAAGGACGGCACCATGGTGAGCTTCACCCTTTCGCACCGTCCGTCGCGGCAGGTGGCCGTCGCCTTGACGAGGCCGGCAGCCGTGTCGAGCATCACCACGGTCTCAGGCTCCTTCATCTCGATCATGCCGGATTCGAGCAGGGCCGTCGTCACGCAGATCGAATTGGAGCCGGACATGGCGTGGGCCTGATCCGCCTGCAGGATGATGAAGCCGGCATCGGCCTCGGGGCGCTTTGCTGGCACGAGCAGGTTGACCGAGCCGATCGATCCGGAACGTGGTTCAAGGCAGAGGAAGCGACGCAGGCTGTCGTCGACCGTGTTGATGTGGTTCAACTGCTCGGCGATCGAGTTGCCCGGGATTTTCGGCACGCCGCCGATCGCCACCTTGCCGATTTCGCCCTCGCAATGAACGTCCAGCAACTGGATCGTGCGCTTCCATCTCATGACCTATCTCCGGATATCGCGTCTTCCCGCCGTTCACCGAAACTCGACCAGGCCCGGCGGCTCACCTGATATATCAGACAGCGGCGATGCATACATGGTTCATTGGCCTGCCGCAATATGGGCGGTCTCGACAAGCGCATCCCACCTCGCCCGCTGTCCATTCACCCAAAGTTGCCGCTTGACGGTCATGCCCCGGCGCGGGAGCGTGAAAGCGCGGCATATCACCGGAATGAGCATGACGAAGTTTATCATCTTCACCGACCTGCACATGGTTCCCGAAGGTGTGGCGATCATCGGGCTCGACCCCTATCGGCGGCTCGCTAGCGGGATCGCTCACGTCAACCGCTACCATGCCGATGCGGATCGGGTGATTTTTGCCGGAGACCTCACCCACGGGGCTGACCGCCCGTCCTACGAGCGCCTGAAGGCACTCCTTGGTGAACTCGTTCCGCCGGCGGCGATGATGATCGGCAATCACGACAGACGCGAGGTTTTCCTCGATGTTTTTCCCGCCGCAGGGACCGACGAGAACGGCTTCGTCCAGCAGGTGATCGATTTTGCCGACTGTCGCGCCGTGCTGCTCGACACCCTGTTCGCGCCGCCTTACGACTATCCCGTGAGCCACGCCGGGCATCTTTGCCAGCTGCGTCTTGCCTGGCTCGATCGGCAACTCGCCGAGGCGGGCGGCCGGCCGGTGCTGATCTTCATGCACCACCCTCCGCATGTGACCGGCTTCACGAGTATCGACATGATCCGCCTGATCAACGGCGAGGAATTCTACGCGCTCGCGAAACGCCACGGCAATGTGCGCCACATCTTCGCCGGTCATGTTCATCGCACGATCAGCGGCTCCAGCCGCGGCATTCCCTTCTCGATTTTCAAGAGCCCGGTTCATCAACAGCCGATGCCCTTCGATACACCGGACCCTTCGCTCTCCGTCGATGAACCGGCCGCCTATGGCATCATCCTGGTTACCGATGACGGCGTGCTCGTCCACACGGAAGACTACGAAATTGCCCGGCGCGACGCGGCAATGGCGTGACAGCCATTTCGACGACACTGCCTTCGTGTTAGGCTGGGCCATGAGCCATTCCATTTCATCCAGCCAGGATTTCGACTGTCAAAGCTGCGGCGCCTGTTGTGCCTATTCGGCCGATTGGCCGCGCTTTTCACTGGAGACAGACGAGGAACTCGATCGCATTCCGGCGGAATATGTCGCTGCCGACCTTGGCGGCATGCGTTGCGAGAACGATCGATGCACGGCGCTCGACGGCACGCTCGGCCGCTTCGTCGCCTGCAAGATCTATGCGTTGCGACCGATCGTGTGCCGGACGTGCATGCCGGGCGACGACGAATGTCTGATCGCGCGCGCACGCCATTTCGGTGCTGCCGCCTGACTACAGCGCCGCGCGTCTTAATCAGACGCGCAAAGGACGCTGTAGCACTTTGAATTGCTGCGTGTTTTTATCCTTAAATCGGCTACGATTTAAGGAAACATGCAGTAGGGATCATCCGGCACTGGCGGAGACACTCCGCATGTTCCGCAGTTTGCTGGCACATCGGTAGCGAAACATTCCGAGAATGCCGAAAATTGCCGGATGGATTTTCGGCGGCGCCAAGCATATTTTCTGCCCACGAAATCAGAGGCGCCAAGCGCCTGTTACCGCTCCGTGGAGGACCGCGTTCGATGAGCCAGACCAAGCTTCAAAAATCCCCCCCAGCAACGGACGCTGCGCCAGCGCCCTTTGCCGACTTCGCGCCACCGATCCGGCCGCAAACCACGCTCCGCCAGGCGATCACGGCCGCCTATCGCCGTCCTGAAACGGAATGTCTGCCAGCGCTCATCGAGGCGGCGACGCTGCCCAAAGAAACCCGCGATGCCGCCGCCAAAACCGCGCGCAAGCTGATCGAGGCGCTCCGTGCCAAGCATAAGGGCTCGGGCGTCGAGGGGCTCGTGCACGAGTATTCGCTGTCGAGCCAGGAAGGCGTGGCGCTCATGTGCCTTGCGGAAGCGCTGCTGCGCATCCCCGATACGGCGACCCGCGATGCGCTGATCCGCGACAAGATCGCCGACGGCGACTGGAAGGCGCATCTCGGCGGCGGACGCTCGCTCTTCGTCAATGCCGCGACCTGGGGCCTCGTCGTCACAGGCAAGCTGACCTCCACCGTCAACGACCGCAGCCTTGCTGCGGCGCTGTCGCGGCTTATCGCCCGCTGTGGCGAACCGGTGATCCGCCGCGGCGTCGACATGGCGATGCGGATGATGGGCGAGCAGTTCGTCACCGGCGAGACGATTGACGAGGCGCTGCGCCGTGCGCGGGCGCTTGAACAGAAGGGCTTCCGCTACTCCTACGACATGCTCGGCGAAGCGGCGACCACGGCGGCCGATGCGGAGCGCTATTACAAGGACTACGAAACCGCGATCCACGCCATCGGCAAGGCTTCGGCCGGACGCGGCATCTACGAGGGCCCCGGCATCTCGATCAAGCTCTCGGCGCTCCACCCGCGCTATTCGCGCGCGCAGGCCTCCCGCGTCATCGGCGAATTGCTGCCGAAGGTGAAGGCGCTCGCGCTCATCGCCAAGAAATACGACATCGGCCTCAACATCGATGCCGAGGAAGCGGACCGGCTGGAGCTGTCGCTCGATCTCCTCGAAGAACTCTGCCTCGACGCCGGCCTTTCCGGCTGGAACGGCATGGGCTTCGTCGTGCAGGCCTACGGCAAGCGCTGCCCCTTCGTTCTGGATTTCATCATCGACCTCGCGCGCCGCTCGGGCCGGCGCATCATGGTGCGTCTCGTCAAGGGCGCCTATTGGGATGCGGAGATCAAGCGCGCGCAGATTGACGGGCTTGAGGATTTCCCTGTCTTCACGCGCAAGATCTATACTGACGTTTGCTACATCGCCTGCGCCCGCAAGCTGCTTTCGGCGACAGACGTGATCTTCCCACAGTTTGCCACCCACAACGCACAGACGCTCGCCACCATCTACCACATGGCCGGCAAGGATTTTCAGGTCGGCAAATACGAGTTCCAGTGCCTGCACGGCATGGGCGAGCCGCTCTATGACGAGGTCATCGGCCGCGGCAATCTCGACCGTCCGTGCCGTATCTACGCGCCGGTCGGCACGCATGAGACGCTGCTTGCCTATCTCGTCCGCCGTCTGCTCGAAAACGGCGCAAACTCCTCCTTCGTCAACCGCATCGCCGACCCGAAAGTCTCCGTCGCCGAACTCACCGCCGATCCCGTCGAAATCGTCCGTTCCATGCCGATGGTCGGAGCGAAGCACGACCAGATCGCCTTGCCGGCGAAGATCTTCGGCGAGACACGCACCAATTCCGCCGGCGTCGATCTCTCGAATGAAGCCAACCTCGCGTCGCTGACGGAAGCACTGAAGGCGAGCGCCGCGACCGCCTGGACCTCCGTGCCGCAGCTTGCGACCGGCGCGGCCTCGGGCGAAACGCGCCCGGTCGTCAACCCCGGCGACCACCGCGACATCGTCGGCTCGGTGACGGAAACGTCGGACGCGGATGCCAAGCGCGCGGCCCGCCTCGCCCTCGAGGCTGCCGAAGCGTGGGCCGCCGTTCTTCCGACCGAAAGGGCCGCCTGCCTCGACCGCGCGGCCGACCTGATGCAGGCGCGCATGCCAACGCTCCTCGGGCTGATCGCCCGCGAGGCCGGCAAGTCACTGCCGAACGCGATCGCAGAGGTGCGCGAGGCAATCGACTTCCTGCGCTATTACGCCGAACAGACCCGCCGCACCCTCGGTCCGGCCCACAGGCCGCTCGGCCCGATCGTCTGCATCAGCCCCTGGAACTTCCCGCTGGCGATCTTCACCGGCCAGATCGCCGCCGCGCTCGTCGCGGGTAACCCCGTGCTCGCCAAACCGGCCGAGGAGACGCCGTTGATTGCCGCCGAAGGCGTGCGCCTTCTGCACGAGGCGGGCATTCCGGCCAATGTGCTGCAGTTCCTGCCCGGCGACGGTCGTGTCGGCGCGGCGCTGGTCGCGGCACCGGAGATCGCAGGCGTGATGTTCACCGGCTCGACCGAAGTCGCGCGGCTCATTCAGGCGCAACTCGCCGACCGGCTTTCGCCTGCAGGACGGCCGATCCCACTGATCGCCGAGACCGGCGGGCAGAACGCGATGATCGTCGATTCCTCGGCGCTTGCCGAACAGGTGGTCGGCGACGTGATCGCATCGGCCTTCGACAGCGCCGGCCAGCGCTGCTCGGCGCTGCGCGTGCTCTGCCTGCAGGAGGACGTCGCCGATCGCACGCTCGCCATGCTGAAGGGGGCGCTGCACGAATTGAACATCGGCCGCACCGACCGCCTTTCCGTCGATGTCGGCCCGGTCATCACTGCAGAGGCGAAGGGCATCATCGAAAAGCACATCGAGACGATGCGCGGGCTTGGCCGCAAGGTGGAGCAGATCGGTCTTGACGCCGAGACGGATCAGGGCACCTTCGTGCCGCCGACAATTATCGAGCTTCAGAAACTCTCCGACCTCAAGCGTGAGGTTTTCGGGCCGGTGCTGCACGTGATCCGTTACCGCCGCGATGATCTCGACCGGCTGGTCGATGACATCAACGCCACCGGCTACGGCCTGACCTTCGGCCTCCATACGCGCCTCGACGAGACGATCGCGCATGTGACCAGCCGCGTGAAGGCCGGCAACCTCTATGTGAACCGCAATATCATCGGCGCCGTCGTCGGCGTGCAACCCTTCGGCGGACGCGGCCTCTCCGGCACCGGACCCAAGGCGGGCGGACCGCTCTATCTCGGCCGCCTCGTGACGACCGCGCCGGTGCCGCCGCAGCACAGCTCGGTTCATACGGACCCTGCCCTCTTCGACTTCGCCAAATGGCTCGACGGCCGCGGCGCGAGAGCCGAAGCGGAAGCGGCGCGCAACGCGGGCAGCAGTTCGGCACTCGGGCTCGAGCTGGAGCTGCCGGGCCCGGTCGGCGAGCGCAATCTCTATGCGCTCCACCCGCGCGGCCGGATCCTGCTCGTGCCTGAGACCGAGACGGGTCTCTACCATCAGCTCGCCGCCGCGCTCGCGACCGGCAACAGCGTCGTCATCGACGCCGCCTCCGGCCTGCAGCCTTCGCTCAAGGACCTGCCCCAGAGCGTCGCCGCCCGTCTTTCCTGGTCGAAGGACTGGGCCGCGGACGGACCCTTCGCCGGTGCCCTCGTCGAGGGCGACGCCGAGCGCATCCGCGTCGTCAACAAGGCGATCGCCGCCCTGCCCGGCCCGCTGGTGCTTGTCCAGGCCGCGTCGAAGGAAGAGATCGCCCGCAACCCCGACGCCTATTGCCTCAACTGGCTCCTGGAAGAGATTTCAACGTCGATCAACACCGCAGCGGCCGGCGGCAACGCCAGCCTGATGGCGATCGGCTAAGGGCGCCTCACCCTGAATTTGCCCCTCACCCTAGCCCTCTCCCGGCTCGCGGGGAGAGGGGACTGAGGGGTCTCGGCTTGTCCCTTCTCCCCGCGAGCGGGGAGAAGGCGCCGGCAGGCGGATGAGGGGCCCCCATCGCCCGAGCATACCTGCTGGCGCACCCTTCCCCAATCCGCTATCACCGCCAGAAAAACGGAAGCAGCGGATGTTCACGCTCCAGCGCATCGAAACTTCGACACAGGAAATCAAGAAAAGCCGGTTCCTGGCGATCGCCGGCCCGATCGAGGACGAACAATCGGCAAAGGCCTTTCTCGCGGCGCATTCCGACGCGACCGCCAATCATAATTGCTGGGCCTGGCGCATCGGCCAGAGCTATCGGTTCAGCGACGACGGCGAGCCGAGCGGCACGGCGGGCAAGCCGATCCTTGCGGCGATCGACGGCCAATCGCTCGATCGGGTCGCGGTCGTCGTCACCCGATGGTTCGGCGGTGTCCTGCTCGGAAGCGGCGGGCTGATCCGCGCTTACGGCGGCACTGCGGCACTCTGTCTGAGAGCCGCTGAAAAGGTGGAACTCGTCGACACGCAGCGCGCCACGATCGCCTGCGACTTTACCGATCTTGCCCTAATCAAGGCGCGTCTGACGGCCCGCGGCGTAGCGCTCACCGGAGAAGCATTCACGGGTACAGGGGCGGTCCTGACAGCCGAGATGCGGCGGGACATCGCGGCGGAGGTCGTTGCACTCGTCACCGATCTCAGTCGCGGCAAGGCGACCGTCTCGCTCGAAGACTGAACTTCCATGCGAAACACAACCAGCATAGAAGTCACGCCGACGCAGAACACGACGAGGACAAAATGAAAACGCGAGTTTTGGGACGAACGGGTGCAACGATCTCGGAAATCGGCTTTGGCGCCTGGCAGATCGGCGGTGCCTGGGGCGACGTCAGCGAAGAAGACGGCAAGCGCGCGCTTCATGCCGCGCTCGACAGCGGCGTCACCTTCATCGACACGGCCGACGTCTATGGCGACGGGCGTTCGGAAAAGATCATCGCGGCGGTGCTGAAGGAGCGCGGCGGCGAAAAGCCCTTCGTTGCCACCAAGGCCGGCCGCCGGCTCAATCCGCATGTCGCCGACGGCTATACGGCCGCCAATATCGAGGCCTTCTTCGACCGCAGCCTGAAGAACCTCGGCGTCGAAACACTCGATCTCGTGCAGCTGCATTGCCCGCCGACGGATGTTTATTATCGTCCGGATGTTTTCGAGGCGCTCGATCGGCTGGTGGCCAAGGGCAAGATCCGCCACTACGGCGTTTCCGTCGAAAAGGTCGAGGAGGCGCTGAAGGCGATCGAATATCCGGGCGTCGCCACGGTTCAGATCATCTACAACATCTTCCGTCAGCGCGCTCAGCAATTGTTCTTCGCCGAGGCGCGGAAGAAGAATGTCGGCGTCGTCGTGCGTGTTCCGCTCGCCTCAGGCCTGCTGACGGGCAAGATCGGCAAGGACACGGTCTTTGCGGCTGACGACCACCGCAATTTCAACCGCCACGGCGAGGCGTTCGATGTCGGTGAAACCTTCGCCGGCGTGCCTTTCGACATCGCGCTCGAAGCGGTGGAAGAGTTGCGCGCGCTGGTGCCGGCCAATGTGGCGATGGCCCAGTTCGCGCTTCGCTGGATCCTCGAGCAACCGGCCGTTTCCGTCGTTATCCCTGGCGCCCGCAACGAGGCGCAGGCGCAGTCGAACGCCGCGGCAAGCGCACTCCCGGCACCAGACAACGCGACCATGGCGGCGATTGCCGCACTTTACGAGCGGCTGATCAAGGTTCATGTTCATCACAGATGGTAGGAGACCGGCGCTCCGCGGAAGACGCGTGAGCGTGGGGAGGAAGGCACCAATGCAAGAGGCCTTCGATCTGGAGCGCTTCGTGAAAGCGCAGGAAAGCACGTATCGCGCCGCGCTCGCGGAACTCACCGCCGGCGCCAAGCGAACCCATTGGATGTGGTTCATCTTTCCGCAGATCGAGGGCCTCGGCCATTCCCCGACGGCGCAATATTATGCACTCGCGAGCCTGGACGAGGCGCGGGCCTATCTGAGGCATCCGCTGCTTGGCCACCGCATCCTCGAGTGCACCGAGGCGGTCAACGCCGTTCAAGGCCGGTCCGCGCTCGAGATTTTCGGCCGACCGGATGATCTCAAGTTTCGCTCGTCCATGACGCTGTTCGAAAAAGCCGCCCCCACGGTCGGTGTCTTCGCGAGGGCGCTCGACCGCTATTTCGACGGGGAGAGGGATCCGAGGACGCTTGAAAAGCTCGGTGAAGGCTGACGCCGACGTCTTCACAATGTCTACAGAACGACAAGCAGGATCAACGTCGAGAAGACAGCCAGTCCGACGATGACGAGCATGAGTTCCTTCATCATATAGCGATACATAAAACCCTCCTTCCCGGCGGATCGGAGTCGGGAAGCACGCTCTTTATGTGGGGATCGAGCAAAGGGTTGTTAAGCCGCGGCCTGCACACGACAGCGTGAAGGCGAGCTGCCATCACAGCTGCGCTTCACTCTTCGCTGAGGGAGAAAGCCGTCTTCGATCGGCAGTAGGCGGCATCAAAGTGCTGCACGCTGCATCGTCGGCGCAGAGGCCTTGATTTTCCCGCATCATTGGGAATGCAGCACAATGGAGGGTTGCGATGCCGAGCGGCGGCACTATCTGAAGAACCAGGAGTCCCCGATCATCTGGAACGTGCCCATGATCGTCAGGCTGATCGTGCAAACCGTCATCTGGTTGGCAATCATCGCAGCTGTGCTCTGCGCATCGGCCGGAACCGTCGCCTGGCCGGCCGGATGGACCTTCCTCGCGGTGATGCTGGCGGTCTCCCTGATCGCGGGACTGTCGCTCGCGCGGCATGATCCGGCACTTCTCAAGGAACGGCTATCGGCACCCATTCAGAAGGGGCAACCCCTCGCCGACAAGGTGCTCCTCACGGTCATCATTCTGTACGTGTTCGGCTCCTTCGCGTTCATGGCGCTCGATGCGGTGCGGTTCGGGTGGTCGTCGGTTCCGCCATGGGTGCAGGTGCTCGGCGCGCTGGTGCTCCTGCTTTCCATGGGGCTCAATTATTGGACGTTCAGGGAAAACAGCTTCGCGTCGCCGGTCGTCAAGGTTCAGAGCGAACGGGGACAAAGGGTGGTCTCCACCGGGCCCTACCGTTACGTGCGCCATCCCCTCTACGCCGGCGCCCTGCTCTACGTTGCCGGAACGTCGCTGTTCCTCGGCTCGTGGTGGGGGCTCGCGACGGCGGTTGTGCTGGCGCTGCTGCTCGCCATTCGCATCGGCATCGAGGAAACTGCGCTCCGAGCGGGCCTTGCCGGCTACGGCGACTATGCGGCGCGGGTGCGCTACCGCCTCATCCCCTTCGTCTGGTAGTCAATTGAGTTGCGACGCGATTGCAAGTCGATGCCGGCGTTGATGAACGATGAGATCCATCGAAGACCCGACCGCTCAGGAATCACGGTTGCCGATGATCACGAGACCGCCGTGACGGCGCGCTATCCTCGCGCTCAGCCCGGGGTGGTGCGGCCGGCCGCTTCGGAGATCTCCGGATGAGCAAAGCCGTCGCCGTGGGCGGAAGACGGCGACGTCGGCCCCGGCGGCATCAGCAGTTCCTCCAGGAAATAGGCGGAGAGCGCGGCGCGACCGGAAAGCTCGGCCTTGTGGTAAACCGAGGTCGCCTGCTGGCGAATTGTCGCTTCACTTGCGCCCCGGATCCGCGCGATCTCCTTGTGGCTGAAGCCCTTGAGCAGCAGCAAGCCGACCTCCTGCTCCGCTTGGGTGCAGCCCCAGGCCGCGAATTGGCGCTGGATGGCTGCGCCGAGTTCCTGAAAGTGGTCGGCAAGGTCGGCGCGCCACTGGGCATTGCTTTCGCGTATGCGCGCGACCTTGTCACGCAGATCGAGGTTGCCCGCTTCCTGTTCGCGAAGGCGCGAAGAAAGCAGCGCCACGCAGGCGGAGCAGCCGACGAGAAGCGCGATGCTCACCGCTTCCGTCAACACTTCCGCGACTGTTAACTCCTCCTCCTCTTTCACGACCTCAAGGCCGAGCAACAGCGCGAATGCCGATACCGCACCCGCGACAAGGATCTGTCGGCCACGTCCCCTGGTCCAATCCATGGTTCGCCTCCCCAAGTCGTCACGGTGGCCCCGCAACGTGCCGTGCCGTGGGGGATTTTGCGCCCGCGGGCCGGGTTCCGCAACAGACGGGCGCAAAATGCGGGCTCAGGCGAAGAAGAAACCATCGGCACTCGGCGCGGCGCCGGAGGCTGCGACATCGACCTCGCCCGCGACGATCAAATCGGTACCGTCGAACCAATCATCGTGGATGCGTTCGCCAAAGGAGAAGGCCCAATCCTCGGCCACGACCAAATGGCCGCCGCTGGCGCCGGAATCGGCGATGCGCCTCTCGTACAGTGCCGTGTCGGCGAACTGGAAAGTGTCGCCGGCCAGCCAGTCATCGAGCCAGTCTCCGAGCTGGTCCTCGGCCTGATCCTCGACTTGGTCGTCGGCTTGGTCGTCGGCTGGGAGGTCACCTGCGCTGACGCTGTTCGGCTGGCCGCCACCTGTCACTCCGGTCTTTGCGCCGGCTTCGCGCACGAGCTGGCCGAGCATCTCGGACGCGATCGGCGCATCGCTGACCGCGACGATCGCGTCGTTGAAATCGCCGTCATAGTCGGGACTGGTGTTCAACCGGTCTTCGAAGCCGACAATCTCGATCCCGGCAGTCCCCGGCACCTTCGAGGAAAGCCCGATCGCCTGCATGCTGCCGGCGGGGTTCAACAGATTTGTACCGTCATCGGCCCCGAGCGCGCTCAAGGGCTGAATCGGCAAGATGTTGCCGGCATCGTCCATGACAGTGGGGGCAAAGAGGTCGCTCATGCCCGCCGGCGCGCCGGTCAGCAGGTTTTTGAGGTGCAGCCCGCCATCGGCATACTGGCCCAGGTCAACGCCGATCTCGTCGGTGCCGCGCACGAGGAACAGGCACAGAGACTGGCCGTCCGGCACATCCAGAGATACCGAGGTGCCGCCCGCCGCATCGGAGAGATCCGACACGAGTATGCGCGCTTCGCTGAAGGCACCGGTCGCCGCGTCCACGAAATAGGCACCCAGCGCATCAGCGCTGTCGGTGGAACCGCCGATCACCGTCACCTGCTTCGTCGTCCCGGTCCCGGTGAAGTCCGCCACATTGAGGTCAAGCACGTCCGGGAGATTCTTTACCTCCTTGCCTTCTTGAAGTTTCGCCAGAGCAGGCGTGACGTCGTCCGTGTCGTCTGGATCCGGCACGCCGACCACGCCTTGTCGGTAGAGGTCAACCGTCGACGTCGTCGTGCCGTCCGGCGCAAGGGCGGTTTCGGTGATCAGGCCCACTCCGGGGGCGTAATATTTGAACTCGGCACCGGTAGAGAGGGCAGAGCTGTCGATGATCTTGATCACGTCGTCAAATTGCCCGAACGGTGTTTTGACGCTGAGCCCGGTCTCCGCGAGGATGCTTTCGTCCTCGGCGATACCCGGCGCGAATTCGAGATAATAGGCCGTGCCGAATTCCGGAGTCGCCTTCATCGCCCAGCCCGGCTGGTTGCCGGGATCATCGGCCGACCACTGGCCTTCGTGGTTGACGCCGATGAAATTGCCGTCGTCGTCGTATTCGTAATTGACGACGATCTCGCCGAAGTACCAGACATTGCCTTCGGTGTCCTGTGCATACCAATCGAAGGTGTCCTCGAGAATAACGTCGTCCTCGTAGACGGTGTCGCGGATCACGCTCGTGCTCACGCCACGGACCTCAAAGGTCGCAGAAGTGGTGAAGAGGTCGTTGCGCTCCGTCGTAACCTCGCCGGTATCGGGATCTATCTCATCGCCCTTGTAACTCAAGACGTGACCGGGGATCAGCGGGAGGTAAGGGTTGTCGATCGGTGCTCCGGGAACGAAGGTCGCTGCACCGAAATCGGGTAAGATGGCCATGGCATGTCCTCCGAGGTGAACGCGTCGCGGACGCGCCCCAACCGCCCGCTCGCCGTTGCAGCATGCGGCGGTTTGCCCTTTCGCGGAAATCCGGCAGGTGTGACGCGGAAAAGACTCAAGTGGTTCAAAGACTTGGGCGACCCATCCCACGGATGTGAGATGTGCAGGCCGCCAGATCGTCCAATCCTCTGGATCCCGCTCGCGGGAACAGTGTGTCGGATGCCTCCCCCTTCGCGGCGACATTGGTGGAAGGCACTTCATGCGCTATGGTCGGTCTCAAGTGTCAAACAGGAACCGACGGCATGCGGATTTCGCTTTATACGAAAGGGAGCAAGGGGAAGTTCGACCGGCGGCAAGCGGTCGGCGCGAGGAACTGACCGGATCGGTATGCGTCTTCTCGCCTTCGTCCGCGCCGGCACGCTGTTGCTGGCCCTCCCAACCACAGCAATGGCCGAAGACGCCGTGCCGGCGCTCGCCGAAGGCTGCACTGCGCCCTGTGCCGGGTACGACGTTTCCGCGGAGATCCAGAACGACTGGTTGTTTGCCGCCAGCCCCTCGCTTCTGAGATCCGACGAATTGCAGCCGACGCTTACAGTCGATCTGTTCTTCGCGCCGACGGACTATTTGCGGTTCGTCACGTCCATCATCACGGAGCCGGTTGTCGAGCCAGAGCCTGGCGAGAACATGATTTTCGAAGGGATCGGCACCTATCTGGCCGAACTCTACACCACCGTCGAAGCGGGCCCGGCGACCATGAGGCTCGGAAAATTCGATACGATCTTCAGCCTTGCCAGCGAAGTCGCGCCCGGTATCAACGCCACCGAACTGGTCTCGGATTTCGACGCGGATGAGCGCGTCGGCGCCGAGATCGTGTTCGACTTCGACGGTCTCGGGATGGACCAGGCCCTGGCCGCAAGTGCGTTCACGACCGACCGATCGATCTTCAGCGATTCCCTTCTCACCAACCGGGAGCGGACGCGCCTGTCGGATGGTGGCGCCGGTAACACCGATGGCCTGTCTTCGCTCTCGCTTGTCCTTGACGGCTGCAGAGGGGCAGAGCCGACGGATTGCTACATGGACGGTGATTTCGGCTACCGGCTGGGCTTCCGGTACCAGAGGGCCGGAGAGCCTACCGGCGAGGATGTGGAAGAAGGGCTCACACCTGAAGACGAGCTGGCCTACCTGGCATCCACGACCGCAAGTCTGGAGATGAACGACATGACGCTGAGGCTGCTCGGCGAGGCGGCCTATCTCCGCCATTTCGACAGCGGTCCGGATGATGCGCTGGTCCTCACCGGCTCCGCTGCGCTTGAAGTGGAGCCCTTGACTTACGTCGCGACCTATACCCGGCAGCTAAATCTTGTTGCCGGTGGTCCGGACACACGCGAGCAATTGGCTGATCTCGAGGTCATCTACGAGCCCGACGACGAGCAAGGCGAAGACATGCCATTCGAAGGGACGGGGTGGACACTCGCCGCTGCTTACACCTTTGCACGCAATGCCGATGAGGAAACCGCTCACATCTTCAGCGTTCGAGCGGTTTTCGATTTCGACGGAGACGTGGAGTTCGACGCGCCGTGAGGTGGGTCACCGTCTACGGTCATGTTCGGTTTTCCCGCCGCTCCGGCTCCTTGGAGTCCATGACGTATATGATCTAGCCGACGGCTCTCTCCGCTCGGATCGGATATGGGCGAGCGGGCTGATGCCGAGCCATAGCGGGAAGACCTTGCGAAGCCTTGCGCTGCCGTCCAGCTCTATCGCCCCGTGATGGAGTGCCGAAGCAAACGGCAGGTCACCACGCCAAATTCGTGTCAGGTCGATAAGTGAGACGATGACATAGAGCTGCGCGTCGCGGTCGGGCGGCTTCAGGCAGAGTTCACAGGTGCCGTCTTGATTGAGGAACCACCAGTGGCGCTTATTCTCCGCCTGGTCTGTGAGCTCGAATTGAATGACGACGCGTTCGGTACCGAACAGCTCAGGATGCGCCCCCTTTTGAAGGGCCCAGAGTAGCAGGCCGAGATCGACCTCATGTTCCGCCAAGGTCCGCCGCGACCATCGCTGGCCCCATTCTCCGAGCGCCATGATGATCGGGACGAACTCCTTGCCGGCATGCGTCAACCGATAGGTCGGACCGCGCCCGTCGTCGGAAACGGACCGGACGATGACGCCCTCCGCCTCGAGCTTCTTCAGCCTCGACGACAGGAGCGTCGGCGAAGCCAGGGGCACGCCGCGCTGCAGCTCGGAAAAGCGGGTGGCGCCGAACGCAAGGTCGCGCAGGATCAAAGCCGTCCAGCGCTCGCAAAAGATCTCGGCGGCCTTGGCGATCGGGCAGAACTGGTTGTAGCTCCTCATCACGATCACTTCCTTTCGCGCGGCAGTTTACACCCGGCAGGATTGCGATCCCACTACAGATCGTGAAGTAGCCACCAAACCCGCCAAGTGGTGAAATGGCGTCCTCGAAAGCCGAAGGAGGGTTTCATGTCGGAACATGACAGCGACGGGATCCAGGAACATAACCGCGAGGCGGCAGCAATCTGGGGAGCAGGCGGCAGGCACTACGACCTTGTCAGCTTCGCCATCTCGGACGCGCTGGCACATACTGTCCAGCGATTGAGCCCGAAGCCGGGTGACAAAGTGCTCGACGTTGCCACCGGCACCGGCTGGAGCGCGCGCAATGCAGCGCGCTTCGGCGCAGACGTCAAAGCGATCGACATATCGGCGGATCTGATCGACGCGGCCCGGCGGCTTTCGACCGGTGTCGAGCCGGCGATCGACTATCGTGTCGCCGATGCCGAGAACCTGCCCTTCCCGGACGAAAGCTTCGACAAGGTGCTCTCGACCTTCGGCGTGATATTCGCCGGGGACCATCGCCGTGCGGCGAGCGAACTGGCGCGGGTCTGCCGCAAAGGAGGACGGCTCTGCATGTCGGCTTGGTCGCCGACGGGCGCTGTTGCCCGCTTCTTCGCTGTGATCGGCGCTCACGCGCCGCCACCGAAGGAATCGCCGCTCTCTTGGGGCGATCCGGCCTATGTCGAAGACCTGCTCGGGCGGGAATTCACACTCACTTTCGAACCCGGAACCAACAACGCCTACCATGAAAGCGTCGAAGCGATCTGGAACTGGTACCTGCGCGGCTTCGGGCCGTTGCGGATGCTTTACGAAGGTTTGAACGAGGGCGAACGGGCCGCGCTGAAGCGCGACGTCGATGCCTATCACGCGCACTACCAGGTCGAGGCCGGGCTCCACATCAGGCGCGAGTATCTCGTGGTCATTGGCGAGAAGCGATGAAGTTCCCCGCTGCGCCGGGCGCTATTTGGGCATCGCCTCGAGGAGTTGCCCGTTCCGGTTTACTGTTTCCTTCGTACCCGATTTCAGGAAACATGCAGTAGATCCAGCACGTCATTCGGCAGCGAATCGCTCTTCCCGGCTCTGTCCTGACGCCACGGAACTGTTGGAAAACAAGCATTTCGAAGGAAATGGCGCACCCGAAGAGATTCGAACTCCTGACCCCCAGATTCGTAGTCTGGTGCTCTATCCAGCTGAGCTACGGGTGCTTGCCTGAAGCGATGAAAACCGCTTGCGTGGCGATCCTCTACTGGGTCCTTTCGGCGATTGCAAGCGCCTTTCGGGAAAAATTTCATTTTTGCGACGACAGTGGATAAGGCTCGGAAGGAGCGATCACGGCCCGGCGATAGGAACGCCGGCGGCCCGAGGACCGAATATCAGGGCCGCGCTTTCGAGCGGAAAGCGTCCAACGGCACTGGGCGATCCGGCAGTTCGATGCGGAACAGCGTACCGGGCGTCGGCTTTTCGACGAGTGCGATCGTACCGCCGTGGGCGAGCACCAGTTCGCGGGCGATGGCGAGCCCGAGGCCCGTGCCGCCGGAGCGCGCCGAGCCGCGAAAGGCGGCAAACAGGTTTTCGCGCGCCTTGGCCGGCATGCCCGGCCCCGTGTCGTCGATGGAAATCGTAACCACGCTTCCGGTTCGCATGGCCGAAACGGAGATCGACCTGCTGCGGCCGTCCTCCGGCTCGTGGTTCGTCAGCGCCTCGACGGCGTTGCGGCAGATATTGTGGACGACGCGGAAAAGCTGCTCGCTGTCGGCGTCGACCACGACGTCGTCCCGTATCTGGATCTCGAAATCGATGCCGCTCTGGCGATCGATGGCGAGAAGTTCGGCGACATCCTCGACGAGCGGACGCAGCGCGACAAAGCGGCGATGCGGCTCTGCCTCCGCCGTGCGCCCGTAGGAGAGAACCTCCTGCGTATAGCCGACGGCGCGGTCTATTGTCCTCAGCAGCGTCGGCGCGAAGCGCTTGACCACCGGATCATCGACATCGGCGAGCCGGTCGGAGATGAGTTGCGCGGACGAGAGAATGTTGCGCATGTCGTGGTTGATCTTCGAAACAGCGAGGCCGAGTTCGGCGAGGCTCTTCTGCTGTTTCAAGGTTTTCTGCAGTTCGCGCTGCATGCTCGCGAGGTGCTGACCGGCGACCGCCAGTTCATCGCCGCCCTCCGGCGGAACGAGGAGTCGCTCCGGGCTGGACGGCTCTTCGGAAAACTCCTGCATGCTCGTCGTCATCCGCCTGATCGGCACGATCAGCATGCGGTTGATGGCGAGAAAGATCAGTGCCGCCGTAATCAACGAAATCGCGATCGACAGAAGGAAAACGTTGCGCGAATAGACGAGCATCGCCTTGCGCAGGCCGGCGTCCTTCATCACCAGTTCGATCGTCGCATCGCTTTCGCCGAGCGGGCCATAGACGCGCACGATCCGCTTGCCGCCGAAGAGCAGCGTGTCGAAGGCATCGCGTATTGCAGCGACGGGGGTGAAGTTAGCGATGTCGTATTCGCCGTCGATTGCCGGCGGCATGTCGACAGTGGCGATCATCCGCGACGCATCCTTGCGGCGAATGACGATGGCCTTGGTTCCGGTGGCCATCAACGTGTCGCGCTGCACTGCCCGCGGAAGCTCGACGTTCTGCAGCCCGTCGACCACGACGGCCGCAGCGGCCACCGTGTTCAATCGATCCTGAAGCCAGCGGATCCGCATGTTGGCGACCGAAGGCACGAAGATCAGCACTTCCGCCAGCATGACGAATGCCACGGTCAAAAGCAGCAGCTTGCCGGAGAGCCCGCGAAGGAACCCCACGGCCGCTCGGGGCTTCGCACTCGCATTGGCCGGACGCGCGTCTTCCACCATAAACCTAGAACATTCCCTGCAACTTACAGCGCCGCGCGTCCAATCGGACGCGCTAAGGTCGCTGCAACACTATGAACTGCTGCATGATTTTGTCCTTAAATCGATTCCGACTTAAGGAATCATGCAGTAGAGCGGGATGAGGAAAAGTGTGCGCGGTTTTCCGCCCGCATCCCGTACCAACTTATTAGAATCGATCACGTTTATGATCCTAGGTCGATTCGACCCGAAATCATCGTGACCTAGCCGAAATACCGCAGCATTCCGATCACGGATCGAACGAGCGGATTTCGCGCCACGGGGGCATAATAGGAGATCGATGCCTGTTTTCCAATCTCGGACAAGGTCGGATAGGGCGCCACATAGCCGCGAAAATGCTTGAGCGTCAGCCGATTGGCGACGGCGAAAGCAAAGCCGTTGATCATCTCTCCGGCACCGGCTCCGGCGATCGCAGCACCCAGGATCCGTCCGCGCCGACCGACTATGATCTTGATCAGGCCCCGGCCGAGCCCATCGGTGCGGGCGCGGTCGTTGGCGGAAAAGTCCCAGCGGACGACGTCGACCCGGCCCGACTTTTCCCGCGCCTCCGCCTCGCCGGCACCGACCTGTGCGAGTTCCGGATCCGTAAACGTGACCCTCGGGACGATGTCGCGGTTTTCGCTCGCCGGGAGGCGGAACAGGATGTGCTGCAGCACGAGCCGCGCGTGATAGTTCGCGACATGGGTGAACTGCAGGCCACCTACGGCATCACCGATCGCATAGACGCGGCGATTGCTTGTACGAAGGTCCGTGCCAACGGCGATCCCCTTCGCGTCGTGGCGAATACCGGCGACGTCGAGATCGAGAGAAGCGTGATTGGGAGCACGTCCGGCGGCCAGCAGCAGGTCGCTGCCATCGATGAAAAACCGCCCTTGAATGTTTTCGCAATGCAGCCGCACGCCGCCCGCGTGCCGCTCTACGGACAGGATGGCGGTTTCCTGGTGAAGAACAGTGCCCTCATCACGGATCGCGTCCAGAACGATCGCCACCAGTTCCGGATCGCCGCTCGAAAGCGCTTTGCCGCTCTCAACGACCGTCACGCGTGCGCCGAGCCGGCGATAAGCCTGGGCCATTTCCAGCCCGACGGGTCCGGCACCGATAATGACGAGGTGTTCCGGCAGCCGCTTGAGATCGAAGAGCGTTTCATTGGTGAGATACGGCGTATCGGCGAGCCCGGGAATTGCTGGAACGGCCGGCGACGAGCCGGTGGCGATCACGAAGCGCCGCGCCCGGATGAGATGATCGCCGGCTGCGACCGTCCTGTCGTCGACGAAACGGGCCGCATCGGCGATGACTTTCACGCCAAGGCTCTCGAAGCGTTCGGCCGAATCATGCGGCGCGATTGCGCCGATGACCGCATGGACCCGCGCCTGCAATCGTTCGTAGTCGACGATCGGCTCGCCCGTGACGATACCGAATTCCTCCGCAGCGCGGATTCCCTGCGCGTGTTTCGCGGCCGCGATCAACGCTTTCGACGGCACGCAGCCGAAGTTCAGGCAATCCCCGCCCATTCGGCCGCGTTCGATCAGAACGACCGGCACGCCGAAGGCTGCGGCGCCCGCGGCCACCGACAGGCCGGCCGCACCACCGCCGATTACGCAGATATCCGGATTGAGGACCACGCCGCTTCCCGCCCCGTCAGACCGTCTTGCGGCGCGACTGTATTAGCTTGAACGCCAGAGGCAATGCCGCGATGAGCGCCAGCGCCGCAAGCCCTAGCGAAATGTCCCTCGTCGCGAAATCCGAAAGCGTAAGCTCGCCGCCGGTCGCCGCCGAGCGGGCGATCACATCGTCGAGGCTGCGACCGAGCCAGGCATAGGCGAGTGTGCCCGGCACGATGCCGATCAGCGTCGCGGCAGCGAAAGTGCGCAGCCGCACGTCAAAGAATGCGGGTGCGATATTGACGATGAAGAAGGGAAAGATCGGCGCCAGCCGCAAGATCAGAAGGTAAAGGAACGCATTGCGCTGGAATCCTTTCGCGAGCCGCTCCAGAAAGCGCCCGGCACGCGGGCGCAGAAGGTCGCCGAGAACCCCGCGCGCGGCAAGAAACAGAAGGCAGGATCCCAGTGTCGCCGCGACGATCGCAATAACACCGCCCGTGATGCAGCCGAACAGGAATCCGGAAAATATCGTCAGCACCGACGCAGCCGGGATCGAGAAGACAACCACCGCGACATAGACCGCAAAGAAGGCGGAACCGGCTCTGAGCGGATAGGAATCGACATAGGTGCTGAGGGTCTCGCGGTGATGGACAAGCGCCGTCAACGAAAGATAGTCCGGCAGGCCAAAAGCATAACAAGCGGCACCACCGACAACGAGAAGAGCGAACGGCACGAACCGCCACGGCGAACGGCGTGGCGCATGGTCAGCGTCACTGCGCCTTGACGAAGGGTTCGGGGCTGCTCCTTCCGCCCCGTTTCTGACACCATTGTTCATGCGGCTTTGCTTTCGGCGAGATCTACCCCTGAGTTAGAGGGAATCCGGACCCGGAACCAATAACGAATGGTCGCGCCATCAAACGTCCCCGTGAACGGTTCTCCCTGACAACTCACGTTGCCGTGAAAAGGAGAGCCATCGTCCTTGGCATTGTTGGGGCAGTTGCCCCAAGGTTTTTCCTCGCGGAGAACGTAGAGGGCCCTCCGCGAGAAAACATCGTGACGCCGGATGCCCTGCTGCCTCTTCCTTAAATCGTAGCTTTTAAGGAAACAGGCAGCAAATTCAACGTGCTACAGCGTCCTTTGCGCTTCCGGTAGACGCGCGGCGCTCCTGCATGTTCCCTTAAATCGTTGCCGATTTAAGGATAAGAACATGCAGCATTTCAAAGTGCTACAGCGTCCTTTGCGCGTCTAATAAGACGCGCGGCGCTGTAGGCTCAGAATTCCTCCCAATCGTCCCGCGCCACGGCAGCACTGCCGCCGAAGGCTCGAGCGACGCTACCCATCATACGCCGGGCGGGCGAAGCAACGGGACGGCTCGTTTCCTTTACCGGCGCGATTGCCCCGGCGGCATCGCGGTCGACCTTGAAGTAGGCGATCAGGTCCGCAAGGTTGCCGGTCTCGGCTGAAAGCTTGTGGGTCGCGGCGTTCGCCTCCTCGACCATTGCGGCATTGCGCTGGGTGACCTGGTCCATCTGGTTGACGGCCGTGCTGACCTCTGCAAGCCCCGTCGACTGCTCGCGTGCAGCCGTCGCGATCGAGTGGATATGGTCGTTGATCTTCAGGACGCGCGTTTCGATCTCGCCGAGGGCGGTTCCGGTCGCCTGGACAAGTTTGACGCCGGTCGCGACTTCGCTGCCCGACTTCGAAATCAGCGCCTTGATGTCCTTGGCGGCACTGGCGGCGCGTTGAGCGAGTTCACGCACCTCCTGTGCCACGACTGCAAACCCCTTGCCGGCGTCACCCGCGCGCGCCGCCTCGACGCCCGCGTTGAGAGCCAAAAGGTTGGTCTGGAAGGCGATTTCATCGATGACGTTGGTGATCTGGCCGATCTCGTTCGAGGCCTGTTCGATGCGGCCCATCGCCTCGACCGCGCTGCGCACGACGGAAGCGGACTCGGCAGCGCTGTGATTGGCCTCGGTGACCATGACCGAAGCTTCCTGTGCCCTCTCGGTCGAACTGCGGACGGCGGCTGTGATCTCGTCGAGCGCGGCCGAGGTCTCCTCGAGCGAGGCCGCCTGCTGCTCCGTGCGTTTCGACAGGTCGTCCGCGGCAGAGCGCAATTCGGATGCGTTGCCATTGATCGAGTCGGTCGTTGTGCGCACTTCGCGCAGGGTTCTCTGCAAGGTCGTGAGTGTGTCGTTGACGTTCTTCTGCAACTCCGCGAAGGCGCCCTGGAATTGGCCGTTCATGCTTTGCGTCAGGTCGCCGGCTGCAAGGCTCGCGATTACCCGCCGCGTTTCGGAAATCCCGCTGTCGACGCTGCCGACGAGCTCGTTGACGCTCGCGGCAAAGCGATTGAGGTCCTCGTTGCCGTAGTCCTTGCTGATGCGCTTGGTAAAATCGCCCGCGGCGGCCGCCGAAACGACGACGCCGATGCTCGACTGGAGATCGGCGCTTTTTTCTCTGAGCGCCGCTTCCTGGGCGTTGAGTTCACGCACCGCGAGACCGTTCTGCTTGAAGATGCCGACGGCGGCAGCCATGTCGCCGATTTCGTCCTTGCGGCCGGCGAAGGGCACGTCGACGGAGAGGTCACCTCCGGCAAGCTGTTTCATAACGCCCGTCAGGTCGAGGATCGGCCGGCTGAGCTGGTTGGTGCCGATGTAGAAGGCCGTACCGATGCCGGCGACAAGGCCGAGGCCGGCAATGCCGAGCACAACGAGAATAATGGAGCGCTCAAAGGCCGCGATCTCACCCGTAATCGCCTCAAGCGATTCGAGATTGGCGTCCACGACCACGTCTATCTCGGCCTGGAAAGCCTTGCGATTGGCGCGATTGGCGTCGTTGTTGCCCTGCTCGTTGGCAGCCTGCGGCGAAACCTCTCGGCCGAGACGGGCCGTCTCGGTGCGGAAAGTCTTGAATTCTTCCGCACGCCTCGCCAGCGCATCGAAGGACGACAGCTTGTCGGCAGGAACAAGCGGACGCCAGTCTTTGAGCAATGCGTCGATCTTGTCGAGGTTCTTGAGGAGGCCCTCTGCGAAGGGCTTTGCTTTTTCGATCGTCGGCGCGGCATAGATACCGCGCGATTCCATGACGACACCGGTCACCAGGCGGTTGAGCCGTTCGCCCTTGAACGCCCGGTCGGACGCGTTCTGGAATTGATGTAGCTTGTCGTTGTACTCCGAGACGATCAACAACGACATGCCGGTAATGACGATCGCAAGCAGGCTCATGATGCCAACGATCAAGTAGATTTTCCCACGAATTTTCATTTCCTGCCCCCACCGCGTACTCGCCCAAAACGGGAAGTATCTCGCGCTTCACACGTATTTGATTAAATTCTAAAATACGTGTGGTTAACAAAGACCTCACCGATCCGACCCACTTCTAGCAGTACGCGCAGCCGCCTGATGGAACGCTGTCGGCTCGGCTGTCGAGTTGTCGCGGCGCAGGGCGTCAGCAAGTTGCAGATCCGGGTGCATGATCTCGAAGGCACGCGGTTGAGCCCGGCCGTCCGAGCCGCCTGCACAGCGCAAAGCCCGTCGGGAATTGACTTTGCCGGACTTTTGTCCTTATAAGCCGCGCACGTCCGGTCAAGCCACCCTGCCCGCAAGGCGGAGCTGTGCCCGGTTACGTAAACGCTCTTGCAATATGCAAACTCAAGAAGGGCCGCACACCGCGGTGTTTAAATAAATGAAGCGTACCTACCAACCGTCCAAGCTTGTTCGCAAGCGCCGTCACGGCTTCCGTGCACGCATGTCCACCAAGGGTGGCCAGAAGGTCCTCGCAGCCCGCCGGGCTCGTGGCCGCAAACGTCTCTCGGCCTAAGCCGAGCTTGCCCGAAAGCTATGTCCGGGCATATGACGTCAGATAAAGACAAGACGACTGTCGGGCGGCTAAAAAGCCGTCCGCAGTTTTTGGCCGTCAGAGCTGGAGAAAGCCGCAAAGGCCCACTATTTCTCCTCGAAGTGCTCGACCGCAAGGATCTGGAAGGTGATGCCCGCGTCGGCTTCACAGTCACCAAGAAGCACGGCAATGCCGTAGAGCGCAACCGAATGCGTCGACGCCTCAAAGAAGCAGTGCGGCTTTCAGCCGGGTTTGCAATGAAACCCGGACACGACTATGTGATTGTCGCGCGACGCGATCTGCTGCATGCCCCCTTCGACACATTGACCCGGGCGCTCTGCGATCGCATCGAAAACAAGCCGAAACAGAAGCGGCCTTCGGCCGGTTCCAGGAAACCATGATGGAAAACAACCGCAATTATTTCGTGGCGATTGCACTGTCCGTGCTAATCCTCGTCGCTTGGCAATTTTTCTATGTCAACCCGAGGATCGAGAAGGACCGCATCGCTGCGGAACAAGCCCAGCAGACGCAACAGGCTCAACCTCAGGGCGGTACGCAGCAGGCGACACCGGGCCAGGCGCCTGGCGGCGGTGCCATCCCCGGCGCCGGCGAAAACCGCGACCAGGCAATCGCCAAGTCTGCACGCGTGGCAATCGATACGCCGGCGCTTTCTGGCTCCATCAACCTGACCGGCGCACGCTTCGACGACCTGAAGCTCAAGGGCTACCACGAGACCGTCGACCCGAAGAGCCCCATCATCACCCTCTTGAGCCCGGCGGATGCCGCCGAGGGCTATTTCACCGAAATCGGCTATATCGGCTCCGATGCGACCGGAACGGTACCCGGGCCGCAGACCGTGTGGACGCTTTCGGGCGGCGACAAGCTCACCACTTCCACGCCGGTGACGCTGACCTACACGAACGACAAGGGGATCACCTTCACCCGGACGATCTCGGTCGACGACCGCTACATGTTCCAGGTGGTCGACAGCATCAAGAACGAAACCGCGGCACCGATTTCGCTCTCCTCCTACGGCCGCGTCACCCGCTTCAATAAGCCGACCACTCCGAGCATCTATGTCCTGCACGAGGGCTTCATCGGCGTTACCGGCGACAATGGCCTCCAGGAATACGGATACTCGGATGTCGAGGATGAGAAGACCGTAGAACCCGGCAAAGCGACCGGCGGCTGGCTCGGCATAACAGACAAATACTGGGCGACCGCAGTCGTTCCGCCGCAGGAGACGCCCTTCGACACCCGCTTCTCACACTTCACCGATGGTCGCGCCCGCTATCAGAGCGACTACAAGGCCGATGCGATCACCATCGCACCCGGCCAGACCTCGGAGGTCAAGAACCTCGTCTTCGCCGGCGCCAAGGAAGTTCCTGTCGTCGACAACTACGAAATAGCCTACTCGATCCCGAACTTCGACAAGCTGATCGACTGGGGCTGGTTCTACTTCATCACCAAGCCGATGTTCAAAATGATGGATTTCTTCTTCCGTCTCGTCGGCAATTTCGGCGTCGCGATCCTGATCACCACGATCGTCGTCAAGCTTATCTTCTTCCCGCTCGCCAACAAGCAATATGCGTCGATGGCGAACATGAAGAAAGTTCAGCCGAAGATGGAGGAACTGAAGAAGAAGTTCGGCGACGACCGCATGGGTCTGCAGCAGGCGATGATGCAGCTCTACAAGGACGAGAAGATCAACCCGCTGGCGGGCTGCTGGCCGATCATCATCCAGATCCCGGTGTTCTTCGCGCTCTACAAGGTGATCTACATCACCATCGAGATGCGCCATGCGCCGTTCTTCGGCTGGATCCAGGACCTTTCTGCTCCGGATCCGACGACGATCTTCAACCTGTTCGGACTGCTGCCTTTCGACGTACCGGTGTTCCTGCACCTTGGTGTCTGGCCGCTCATCATGGGCATCACCATGTTCCTGCAGATGCGCATGAATCCGACGCCGCCGGATCCGACCCAGGCGATGCTGTTTACCTGGATGCCGGTGGTCTTCACCTTCATGCTGGCGTCCTTCCCGGCAGGTCTCGTGATCTATTGGGCCTGGAACAACACGCTGTCGATCCTCCAGCAGGGGATCATCATGAAGCGCCAGGGCGTGAAGATCGAGCTCTTCGACAACCTGAAATCGCTGTTCGCGAAGAAACCCAAACCGGCGGAATAGCCGCCGGCTCTCGTCCGCTTCAAAAGCCCCGGATCAAACGATCCGGGGCTTTTTCTTTGTCGTTCCGCTTTACGACAACCATCTGTCGCAGACACCCGCGCCCGCAACCGCCAAGCGTTCTACTGTTTGCCCGCTTCGATCCGGGGTCCGATCATGTCGCAGCCAACCGTCCTGCCGAATTCCGCAATGCCGGCGCAAGGCCGCGCGACCGGCATCGCGCTTGTTCTCGGCTCTGCGGTCGTGTGGAGCTTCGGCGGCACGTTGGCGCGTTTCCTTGACATCGACGACAGCTGGATCGTCGTATTCTGGCGGTCGATCTTCGCCGCGCTTTTCCTGCTCGGCTTCATGCTCGTGCGCGACGGCGCCTCGAACATGGCGCGGCTCTTCCGCGACATGGGCTGGCCGGGCGTGGCGGTCGGTTGCTGTTTCGCCACCGCGTCGACAAGCTTCGTGCTCGCGCTTGCCTATACGACCGTCGCCAATATCCTGCTCGTTCAAGCGGGCGTGCCACTGATTGCCGCCCTCATCGGCTGGGTCCTATTCCGAGAAGGCGTCTCGCAACTTACGTGGCTGGCAATCGCCGCAGTCATCGCCGGCGTGCTGGTGATGGTTTCGGATTCGATTACCGGCGCAGTCTCGCCAGTCGGGGATGCGCTCGCTCTCCTGATCGCGTTTGCCTTCGCCTGTGCCACGGTCATCACCCGGCGCTACGCCGATGTCCGCATGACCCCCGCGGCCTGCCTTGGCACACTCATTGCTGCAACGATCGCCGCGACGCAGGCGTCGGGATTTTCTGTCACCGCTTCCGAACTCGGTATTCTCATAGCCTTCGGGGCGCTGAATTTCGGCCTCGGACTGGCTCTGTTCGTCACCGGTGCAAGGCTGCTTCCTTCGGCGCTCGCAGCATTATTCGGCACGGTCGAAACCGTTCTCGCGCCCCTTTGGGTTGCCGTCATCCACGACGAAATTCCCCGCACGAATACCATCCTCGGCGGGTCGATCGTGCTCTTCGCCCTCTTTGCCTATCTCGCCGTCGAACTCTGGCGGCAACGCCGGCTGCGCGCTGAAGCTGGTGCAAATCCGCGTCGCGCTTGACAAGACGGCGCAAAACATTGAAGCCGACCGGGCAACGGGAAAGCGAGCGATGACCGCGAAGAAGAAAGACCAGAACGAATCCTCCGCCTTCGGCCGCCCGTGGATCTTCATCCGCGGCGTTCCGGCCATGAAGTTCCTGCCGCCCGAGGGTCCTCTGGAGATCGCCTTTGCCGGCCGCTCGAATGTCGGCAAGTCGTCGCTGATCAACGCCCTTGTCGGACAGAAAGGTCTCGCGCGCACATCGAACACGCCGGGCCGCACCCAGGAACTCAACTATTTCGTGCCGGACGGCTATTCCGGCGAGGCCGGCGACCTGCCGCCGATGGCGCTCGTCGACATGCCGGGCTACGGCTATGCACAGGCACCGAAAGAACAGGTCGACGCCTGGACGAAGCTCGTTTTCGACTATCTGCGCGGCCGCTCCACGCTGAAGCGCGTCTATGTGCTGATCGACGCCCGTCACGGCATCAAGAAGAATGACGAAGAGGTGCTCGCGCTGCTCGACAAGGCCGCCGTTTCCTATCAGATCGTGCTTACCAAGACGGACAAGATCAAAGCGGCGGGCGTGCCGCGGCTGATCGCCGAAACCATCGAGAAGATCAAGAAGCGCCCGGCCGCCTTTCCCGAAGTGCTGTCGACTTCCTCGGAAAAGGGCGCCGGCATCGAAGAGCTTCGGGCAGCGATCGATCTCGCTCTCGCCCGCTGAGACGGCTGCGTCTCCCACCCGGAGACAAAAGTCTTTGATCTTCGTCACTACCCTGACACGCAAAGCGCTCTATTTCTGCGAGCGGCCGCATTCCTTGCCGGCCGGGCCAAGATGCAGGAGAGAGACATGTCCGATTTGATTGTCGTAGGATTCGATTCGACGGAAGAGGCCGACAAGGTCCTCTTGAAGCTGAACAGCCTTAAGAAAGAATATCTGATCGACCTTGAGGATGCGGTCGTGGTCGTGCGCGACAGCGAAGGCAAGGTGCACCTGAAGCAGAGCCTCAATCTCACCGCCGTCGGTGCAACCTCGGGCCTTCTTTCGGGTTCGCTCTGGGGCGGGCTCGTCGGCCTGCTCTTCCTCAATCCGCTTGCAGGCTTCGCGATCGGCGGGGCACTCGGCGCGGGCGCCGGGGCGCTCTCCGGCTCGCTTACCGACTACGGCATCGACGACGAGTTCATCAAGTCGCTCGGCAATACGATCCCGAACAACTCCTCTGCACTCTTTGTTCTGGTGCGCAAGGTGCAACCGGAAAGGGTACTCGCTGAGTTTTCGGGGCTGCGCGGCCGCGTGCTGAAAACGTCGCTCTCGCCCGAGCAGGAGCAGCGACTGCAGGCTGCGCTCTCCGACGTACAGGCTTCGCCGCAGGCCACCGCGTCCTAGATCATTTCATTGTTTCATTGAAACAGTGAAATAATCTAACTCTTTGAAACTTCGCAATTCCGGACGGAAAACCGTTACACACTTTTCCTGGAATTGCTCTAGATCCCGGATAGCCCCTAACCCGGACAGCCGGCCACCTTCTCCCCATTTGATGGGGAGAAGGGATTAAGTTGGTGGGCAAAAGCCTCGTCTGCCGTCATGCGGCGGCTGGCGCAAATGTCAGCGCCAGCCCGTTGATGCAGTGCCGCTTGCCGGTCGGCGGCGGGCCGTCGTCGAAAATGTGGCCGAGATGCCCGCCGCAGCGGCGGCAGTGGCATTCGATCCTGGTCATGAACAGGGTGTTGTCCTCGCGTGTGCGGACTGCATCCGGAAGCGATTGCCAGAAGCTCGGCCAGCCGGTGCCGCTGTCATATTTCGCCTCCGAGGAATAGAGGGCGAGCCCACATCCTGCGCAGTGGAATATCCCCTTGCGTTTCTCGTTGTTGAGCGCGCTGGTGAATGGCCGCTCCGTGTCCTCCTGCCGCAAGATGCTGTATTGCTCCGGGCTCAGGATCTCTCGCCACTCCTCATCCGTCTTCACGACCTCGAAGCTTTCACCGCCGGCTGCACGCGCGGCGGGCGCAAAGCCACGTATCGCCGCACAGGCAGCAAGCGCGGCGCCCGCCATCAGGAAATTGCGACGGTTCGTCATGGGAACCTCCGGTACTACAGCGCCGCGCATCTTATCAGACGTGCAAAGGACGCTGTAGCACTTTGAATTGCTGCATGTTTTGTCCTTGGATCGGCTAGGATTTAAGGAAACATGCAGTAGGCACGTGTGCTCGATTGGAGCTTAGCGGTCCGGCAGAACCAGGACAAAACAAAGTCCATCAAACCGCCGTGAAAGCGCCACCCGCCGCTTAGGCGGCGGGCCGACGCCCGCCGCCCGCAACCGGATCACCCCTTCGGCAGCAGCACCCTGTTGATGACATGGATGACGCCGTTCGACTGCTTCACGTCGGCAATCGTCACCCAGGCCGTGCCGCCCGTCTCATCGGTCAGGCTGATCTTGCCGCCGTCGGCCTTAGCCTTCAGGATGCACCCGCCGACCGTCTTGACGTCGTGTTCTCCGCCGTCATCCTTGATCATCTCGGCGATCGCCGACGACATCGCGTCGGCTGCTACGACATGGCAGGTCAGCACAGTCGTGAGCTTGTCCTTGTTCTCGGGCTTCAACAGTGTGTCGACTGTGCCGGCCGGCAGGGCCGCGAAGGCTTCGTTGGTCGGTGCGAAGACGGTGAATGGCCCCTTGCCCTCAAGGGTCTCGACGAGACCGGCAGCCTTCACGGCCACAACCAGCGTCGTGTGGTCCTTCGAGTTTATGGCATTTTCGACGATATTCTTGTCGGCATACATCGGCGCGCCGCCGACCATCGGGTTCTCGGCGTAGGCGATGACCGCACCTGTCGTAAACATTGAGGCGACAAGTGCCGAACGGATCACAAACTTGAACATCTCTCTTCCTTCCTGTTGCGCTTGCCCTCTGAGACCACCTTGAAAGTGTCCGCTCGGGCGATTGCTGTTCCTCCCTGGGAACATCACAAGCAACGGGAGGCGCGGGGGAAGAGTTTCAGGTCACGCGCTTTGCCTGTAACCTTTTGAAAAGATGGTATCTTTTTTGGATTCGCTGGCGGCCGTCTTAGAGATGGCGGGCCGTACCCTGCGCGACAACCGCGCCGGTGGGCGCGCCGGTCGGCGAACCGCCAAGCGGCTCGACGCTGACGGCAAGGGTCGAACCTTCGTCGAATCTCGTCCGCATCCCGGGCGGCACCAGGATTTCACCTTCGCCGGACTGTGGCAGTACGCCCAGCGAGACTGCCGGATTGTCGCCCTCGATCAGCCAGAGTTCGAGAGACTTCTCCTCCGTCTGCCGCGCCGCCACCGGCGTCAGCTTCAGGCTCCCGGACGCTCTGTCGAAGCGGGCCACGAGATTGATGGTATTGCCTTCGCCGGAGAGTTCCGCCACCAGCGGCTGTCTTTGCGGCTCGCTGAAGAGGCCAGCCATGGACGCTCCCATGATTGCGACGGCAGTGAGCGAAGCGACGGCCAGGCTGCGCCAGAGAAGAAGCGAGTTCCAGAATCCGACCCGAGGGCTGACCGCCGGCGACGGCGGAAAGAGGCTGCGCTCGACGGCCGCAAGCACGTGGGCCGGTGGGCTCACCGCTTCATAGGCATCGTCGAAAGAGGCGAGATTGTGCTGCCAGCGATCGACCATGGCGGCAAAATTCCGGTCCGATGCCATGCGCGCCTCGACCTTGCGGCGGTCCTCGGCGGACAGAACGCCCAACACGTATTCTCCCGCGATCACCTCGTCGCGGCGAAAATCTCCGCTTTCGGGATTCTGCGTCGTCATCGCTCCATGCACTCTCTCAGTTTCAGGAGGCTGCGTCTCAACCAGGTCCGCATTGTATTGAGCGGTACCGCGAACATCTCGGCCAGTTCTTGGTAGCTCAATCCTTCGACATAGGCTCGGCGCACCGCCTCGGCGCGATCCTTCTCGAGCTCCTCCATGCAAGCGTCGATCCGCCTGCCTTCCGATCGAACTGCCGCCGATCGTTCCGGATCTGGAGCAGGATCAGCCAAATCATAGGCCTCGTCAATCGCGTTTGCGACTGGTTTTCGCGCCCGGATGAGATCGATTGCATGGTTGCGTGCGATTGCCGTCAGCCAGGACGTGGGGCTTGCCTGGCCTGTCACGAAACGGTCGGCGCGCTGCCAGATCTTGACGTAAATTTCCTGTAGCGCTTCTTCCGCTTCGCTGCGATCCTTGAGAATACGCAGACAGACGCCGAATAGTTTCGGGCTCGTCTGGCGATAGAGCGCCGCGAAGGCATCGCGGTCTCTAAGGACCACGCGGCCGAGCAGCGCGGAGATCTCCTCATCGGCCATGGCGATTGCGCCCCTTACGGCTTCAAAGCATCACCATAGGATAGAGAGACCGCCAGAACCAGCAGTGTCATTAGGGCTTTATGTTGCGCCCCGATCATTCCATCCTTTCGGAACTTGCGTTTTCGCCATGAAAGGCTCTAAACAGCAGCCGATATTCTTCGAGGGTCCGCCATGTCCGCATCAGAGAGTGAAATCCAGGCACGTCTGCTCGCGCAAGCACTGCCCTACATGCAGCGCTACGAGAACAAAACGATTGTCGTCAAATACGGCGGCCATGCCATGGGCAATCCGGAACTGGGGCGTGCGTTCGCCAGCGACATCGCGCTCCTGAAACAGTCCGGCGTTAACCCGATCGTCGTGCATGGCGGCGGACCGCAGATCGGGGCCATGCTCTCGAAGATGGGCATCGAATCGAAATTCGAAGGCGGGTTGCGCGTCACCGACGAGAAGACGGTCGAGATCGTCGAGATGGTGCTCGCCGGCTCGATCAATAAGGAAATCGTCGCGCTTATCAATCAGACCGGCGAATGGGCGATCGGGCTTTGCGGCAAGGACGGCAACATGGTGTTTGCCGAAAAGGCCAAGAAAACCGTTCGCGATCCGGACTCCAACATCGAACGTGTTCTCGATCTCGGTTTTGTCGGCGACGTGGTCGAGGTGGACCGCACCCTGCTCGATCTGCTTGCGCGTTCTGAGATGATTCCGGTGATCGCGCCGGTGGCGCCCGGCCGCGATGGTCACACCTACAACATTAATGCCGATACATTTGCCGGCGCCATCGCCGGAGCGCTGAATGCCACCCGCCTGCTCTTCCTCACCGACGTGCCGGGCGTGCTCAACAAGCAGGGTGAACTGATCAAGGAACTGTCGGTGGCTCAGGCGCGCGCGCTGATTGCCGACGGCACGATTTCCGGTGGCATGATCCCGAAGGTCGAGACCTGCATCGACGCCATCAAGGCCGGTGTGCAGGGCGTGGTCATTCTGAACGGCAAGACCGCCCATTCGGTCCTGCTCGAGATCTTCACCGAACGCGGCGCCGGCACGCTGATCGTGCCGTGATTTGGCGCGAGAGCGCCGTGATCATTATATGGCGGCGCTCTCGTAAACTTTCTCCGCCTCACCGCGGAGCCAGGCGATCATCGCCCGGTAGGGAAACGGCCCGTAGCTGACGCGACCGACACCAGCTGCCGCAAGCGTCGCGAGATCCGGCGCGCCTGGCTTCATCATCACGTTCACCGGCAAGGGCGACGCCGCGCAAAGCCTGCCAATCAACTCGGCATCGGCCAGTCCGGGCGCAAAGAAGCCGCTGGCACCGGCCTCGGCATAGGCCTTGGCGCGGGCGATCGCCTCGTCGAGCAAGCCAGTGTGACGCGTGGCATCGCTTTCCTGGAGGAAGAGGTCGGTTCGAGCGTTGATGAAAAGCGCTAGGCCACGCCGCTCCGCCATCTCGCGGATCGCCCGGATGCGTGACGCCTGCTTGTCTATTGTGTGGACACCGCCCTTGCCCATCACCTGATCTTCAAGATTGATACCGATCGCCCCGGCATCGATGAGCTGCGCGACGTTCATCGCGCCGCCAGCAGGATCCTCGGAATAGGCACCCTCGAAATCCACCGAGAGCGGAAGATCCGTGGCGCCGGCGATCAGCCGGACGATTTCGAGCAGGAGGGCGAGCGGTATTTTTTCGCCATCGCCAAAACCCTGCGCCGCGGCCACCGACCAGCTTCCGGTGGCAAGCGCCTTTGCGCCAGCCTCGGCCACGCAGCGGGCGCTGCCGGCATCCCAGATATTGTACAGAACGATCGGGTTGCCCTTGCGATGCAAGGCCCCAAAGGCAAGCGCCTTTTCCTGCTGATTCATCGAACATCCTCCGCAAACAATCCAACGGGTTTCATCTTCCCCTCGTGCCGTAGCAGCCACTGCTTTCGCCAAAGGCCACCGCCATAGCCGGTCAGCGATCCGTCCGAGCCGATGCAACGGTGACAAGGAATGACGATTGCGATGCGATTGGCGCCATTTGCCTTGGCGACGGCACGCACCGCCTGCAGCGTAGCAACCTCCCGCGCGATATCACTGTAAGACCGCGTCTCGCCTACCGGTATTTTTAAAAGCTTCGCCCACACCTCCCGCTCGAAGGCGCTGCCGTCCAGCGCCATGGGCGTCCGGAATTCGCTCAACTCGCCGGAAAAATAGGCTTTCAATTCCGCCTCGATCTGGTCGATCGGTGGCGCCCTGCCCGGCGCCACTGCGGATCGCGTCTTGCGTTTCAGGCTTTCCATTTCTGTCGGCAGGGCCTTGCGGTCGTGGAATTCGAGCAGATGAAGATGCGTCTTGTCAGCGACCGCCACCATCGGCCCGAGCGGTGTTTCGATCGTATCGGCAAAGAGCAACTGGCGGCCCTGCGACATGGCAGGCGCCTCCCCGATCAGCTTCGCGAAGGCGGCGCGAAATCCGCTTGGCGAATCATAACCGGCATCGATCTGCGCTTCGATGACGCTGGCGCCAGCCGACAGCTGACGAGCTGCCTCGCCCATCCGCCGCTGACGCGCGAGGTCGAGAAATGTGACGCCAAACGCCCGCTTGAAGGCGCGACGCACCGTCGACGGATCGAACCCGCGCCGGACAATGTCGTCCTCGGTCCAGCGACGATCCGGGGCGCGGTCAAGCAGCTTCAGAAGGTCGTTGACCAGCGGTTCCTTGCCGGAAGGCTGGTCCAGCGGGCGGCAACGCTCGCAAGGCCGGAAGCCGGAGTTGATACAGGCGGCAATGCTGTCGAAAAACAGCGTATTCTCCCGCTTTGGTTTGCGGGCAGGGCAGGAGAGCCGGCAGAATACGCCGGTGCTCTTGACGCAGACGAAGGCCTGGCCTTCGTAATCGACACTTCGGGCAAGAAGCGCGTCATAGAGGATGTCGTCGTTCGGCAAATCGAAAAGCATGCCGCAGTTGTAACATCCGACGGACGACTCGTCCGCCGAAATTCGGGCGTCTATTTTCGGGAGCCTTTAGAGAATGATGAGCATCACGACTCCGAGCACGATCAGCAGGCAGCCGAGCAATTCGAGGCGGTTGATCCACTCGCGAAAGACGAAGAAGGACGAGGCGAAGGTGAAAAGCATCTCGACCTGCGCCACGACCTTGACGATCGCGGCCTGCTGCAAAGTCATCGCCATGAACCAGCCGAAGGATGCGGAAGCGCCGACGAAGCCGACGACGAAGGCCGGTCGCCAGGCGGCGCCGATCCGTTGCAGTTCCTCCGGCTCGCGGACCACGATCCAGGCAAGCATCACGACGGTTTGAAGCAGGATGACGAAGCCGAGCGTGAAACTCGCCTGCATCATGTAATCCGGCGCCGGCAGGCTGGGCGCCAGCGCCAGCGAGGCGGAGCGATAGGAAACCGCCGACAGGCCGAAGAACGTGCCGGACATAAGGCCTATCGCGGCGGTGCGGCTGAAAACCGAGGTTACCAGGGATCGCGGGCTGAGCGTGGTGCGGGCAACGGAGATAAGCATGACGCCGACCACCGAAATGGCGATCGCCACCAGCGTGCCCTGGCTCGCCTTCTCGCCCAGGAAGATCAGGCCGAAGAGAGCTGCCTGCGCCGGTTCGGTGCGAGAATAGGCCGTGCCGACGGCGAAGTTTCGGAAGGAGAAGAGATGGACGAGCAGGAAGGTCGCGGCGATCTGCGCCAGTCCGCCGATAACCGCCCAGAGAAAAAAGGTGGCGTTCGGGACCGGCAGCGGATGCCCGGCGCCACGCCAAAGAACCACGAGGTAGAAGAGCGCGAAAGGCAGGCCGAAGCCGAAGCGCACGAAGGTCGCGCCGGTGGTGCCCATGACACCCTTCAGGTGCTTCTGCATGGCGGAGCGGACATTCTGAAGGAAGGCCGCGGCAACGGTGATGAGAACCCAGGTTTCCATTTTCGCGAGCTAGCACGCGCGTGACGGACAATCCATTGGTGCGCGCGGCGCGAGATGAAATAAATCCGTTTTCCTTCGTAAGCCTGCCATGTCATAACCCGGCCATGAAAAAGCTCGATCGCCTTCCGACCCATGCCGAATTCGCCCATGTCACAGACTGGGTCTTCGATCTCGACAACACGCTCTATCCGCACCACGTCAATCTGTTCGCGCAGATCGACCGCAACATGACGGCCTATGTCGCCGAACTCCTGTCGCTCGAGCCGGCAGAAGCGAAAAAGCTGCAGAAGGAATATTACCGCGACCACGGCACGACGCTGCAGGGGCTGATGATCCACCATGGCGTCGATCCGAACGACTTCCTGCAGCGGGCGCACGCGATCGACTACAGCGTGGTTCCGGCCGACCCCGCGCTTGGCGAGGCGATCAAGGCGCTGCCGGGCCGCAAATTCATCTTCACCAATGGCAGCGTCCACCATGCTGAGATGACGGCGCGCGCACTCGGCATTCTCGACCACTTCGACGACATCTTCGACATTGTCGCTGCCAATTTCGTCCCGAAGCCGGCCGGCGACACCTATGACAAGTTCATGAGCCTTCACCGCGTCGACACCCGCAACGCGGTCATGTTCGAGGACTTGCCGCGCAACCTCCTGGTCCCGAAGGCGCTCGGCATGAAGACCGTGCTGCTCGTGCCGCACAACCTCGAATACGAATTCGCCGAAGCCTGGGAGACGTCGAGCGACGCGGACGAGCAGATCGACTACGTCACCGAGAACCTCACCGGGTTCCTGCAGCGGATCGTGGCGCAGGCCTGACGCACTGAAAATCCGCTTTTCCGCTACTGCATGTTTCCTTAAATCCTAGGATTTAAGGATGAAAACATGCAGCAATCAAAGTACTACAGCGTCCTTTGCGCGTCTGATACAACGCGCGGCGCTGCAGAGGCTTAAATTACCAATGTTTAACTGGTGCCGTGCCCGCACTTGCCTATCCTTTGTTCAGGATAACTGATCGAAAGGAAGCATGATGCGCAGCAGGACTTTCATTCTCGGCGCCACCGCCCTCGCCGTGGCACTGACCGGTCTTTCAGCACCTTCATTTGCAGCCAAAAGCAAACCTACGCCCGAACAGCGCGCGGAGCGCATGATCAAGCGCCTCGACACGAGCGGCGATTCCAAGGTCTCCCTTCAGGAGCTCCAGGCGCGAGTTTCAACCAATTTCAAGAGCTTCGACACCAACGGCAATGGCGAGATCAGCCGCGACGAGATAGAGGCAAAGCGCCAGGCATTCCGCGAGGCGCGCAAAGCATGGCGCGACGCCCGGGCGAAGACCGGCGCAGAGCGGAACCAGGCGCTCGCCAAGCTCCGCGAAGCTCGCCCTGCTATGCTGCCAGGGATGCGGCCGCGTGCCTTCGCGCGCATCGATGCAGACGGCAACGGCGCTCTCAATGCAGCCGAAGTGGCTGCTGCCACGGAAAGGATGTTCAAGCGCCGCGACCGCAATGGCGACGGAATGATCGACGTCGCCGACTTTACCAGGAAGGTCTGATGCGACCCGTCTCGCCCTCTTTGCCATGGAGGAGGGCGAGACGCCCAAAAACGTGCAGCAATTCAAAGTGCTAGAGCATCTTATCCGCTTTCAGCGTTTCCACTTGAAAGCGGGATGCTCTAGCGCCGGCCCGACGCCATCGGTATCGACCGCGGATCGATGGTTTCGTAGAACCGGGCGATGATCTCCCAGGCCTCTTCCGCGGTCTCGACGAAATGCACGAGATCGACGTCGTTCGGCGCGATCGTGCCGAATTCGGCCAATGCCTCGAAGTTGATGATGGTGCGCCAGAACTTTTCGCCGAAGAGGATGAGCGGCACCAGGGCCAGACGGCCCGTCTGCATCAGCGTTAGCGTTTCGAACAATTCGTCGAGCGTGCCGAAGCCGCCCGGAAACACCGTGACCGCCTTGGCGCGCAGCAGGAAGTGCATCTTGCGAATGGCGAAATAGTGGAAATTGAACGATAGCTCCGGCGTCACGAAGCGGTTCGGCGCCTGCTCGTGCGGCAGCACGATGTTGAGCCCGATCGAAGGCGCGCCGGCATCCGCCGCGCCGCGGTTTCCCGCCTCCATCACCCCCGGGCCGCCGCCGGTGACAATGACATATTCCTTGTGGCCAAGCTTGGCGGACTGCTCCGAGCAGATCCGCGCGAATTTGCGTGCTTCGTCGTAGTAGATCGATGCCGCTTCGAGGTTCTTGCGCTGCGTATCGTTCTTGGCGGCCCAAGCCTCGCCGCCCGGCTCGGGGATGCGCGCGCCGCCGAACATCACCACGGTCGAATTGATCCCCCGCTCCTCGAGCATCATCTCCGTCTTCAGGAGCTCGAGTTGCAGGCGCACCGGCCTCAATTCTTCGCGGCAGAGAAAATCATCGTCGACATAGGCGAGACGATAGGTCGGCGAGGTCGACTGCGGCGTCAGCGGCACGGTCGAGGCACGCAGCCTGCTCTGCGAGCTGTCGGCCAGCGGATCCCAGACCCCATCCTTGCGGCGCAGATTGCGCTTCTTCATGCGTGCCATATTTCATCTTCCCGTCGCGTTTCGAACAGACGGCATCTCGTCCGGACGCGCCTTGTCGTGTTTCCTCGGTCATAGAGGCGTCCCCTACTGCCGGAAACACGGAAGTTTGCCAAGTCCTGCTGAGAGGTCGAACCAAAAAGCGCTTCAACTTTTCAGATTTATGCCTCTACAGCGCGGGGCGTCATCGAGACGCGTGAGGTCGCTGTAGCCTTTGAGTTGCTGCATAACTTTGTCCTCAAATCGGTTCCGATTTAAGGAATTATGCAGTAGAGCTTGCACGACAACGCCGAACACAAGGAATTCCGATGACGACCCACGATCTTGCCTCTCTGTCGCAGACCATCGAGACCGCCTTCGACGATCGCGAAGCCGTCAACACCGGCACCCGCGGCGCGGTCCGCGAAGCGGTCGAAGCGGCGCTGAACCTGCTCGACAGCGGCAAGGCCCGCGTCGCCGAACGCGGTGAGGACGGCACCTGGACCGTCAATCAATGGCTGAAGAAGGCCGTTCTTCTGTCCTTCCGCCTGAACCCGATGGAGCTCGTCAAGGGCGGCCCCGGCGAGTCCGTCTGGTGGGACAAGGTTGCCTCCAAGTTCGACGGCTGGAGCGTTAACGAATTCGAAAAGGCCGGCTTCCGCGCTGTCCCGAACTGCGTCGTCCGCCGCTCGGCCTATATTGCGCCGAACGCGATCCTGATGCCGTCCTTCGTCAATCTCGGCGCCTATGTCGGCGAGGGCACGATGGTCGATACCTGGGCAACCGTCGGTTCCTGCGCCCAGATCGGCAAGAACGTGCACCTTTCCGGTGGCGTCGGTATCGGCGGCGTGCTGGAGCCGATGCAGGCGGGACCGACGATCATCGAGGACAATTGCTTCATCGGCGCCCGCTCGGAGGTCGTCGAAGGCTGCATCGTGCGCGAAGGCTCGGTTCTCGGCATGGGCGTCTTCATCGGCAAGTCGACCAAGATCGTCGATCGCGCGACAGGCGAAGTGACGTACGGCGAAGTGCCGCCCTATTCCGTCGTCGTGGCAGGCTCGATGCCGTCCGCCTCGACCATGGCAAACGGCCAGCCGGCGCCGAACCTCTATTGCGCGGTTATCGTCAAGCGTGTCGACGAGAAGACGCGCGCCAAGACCGGCATCAACGAACTGCTCAGAGACTGATGCGATGGCGCAGGAGGGGCGGCAGCCGAGCATGACCTGGCTGTTCTTCAGCCCCTCTGGCCGCATTGGCCGCCTGCCCTTCTTCCTTTCCTGGCTTTTCTGGTTCCTCGTCGGCTGCGTCTTCCTCATGCAGATGCTGAAGAACGAAAACGAGGACACCGCATTGGCGCTCTGGACACTGGCGCTCGTCGTCTCCGGCGTCCTTTCGACCGTTTCCATCGCCATGCTGGCAATCAAGCGCCTGCATGACATCGGCTATCCAGGCCCGCTGGCGCTCTGTCTTTTCATTCCGGTGCTGAGCCCGATCGTTTTCATCGCGCTCTGTCTGTGGCCGGGCACGAAGGGCGAGAACGAGTTCGGCGGCCCCGACAGCGGCCCTGGTCGATAAAGATTCCGCCTGTACATTAGCGTTCCCGCCGCGTATGTAGCGCGCCATGAACAGGCCCGCGACGTGTTGGCCGCGGCAATCGACGCCTGATGACGACCTGATCCAAGTCCGCTCGTCCGTCGGCGTGAAGACCGATATCCGAAAGACAAGATATGACTGAGTTCCAAGGGATCGCGCCCCCGATCGCCGAGGCGTTGGCAAGACGCGGTTACAACGAGCTGACGCCGGTGCAGAAGGCGATGCTCGATCCGGCGCTCGATGGCGCCGACGCGCTGGTTTCCGCCCAGACCGGGTCCGGCAAGACAGTGGCCTTCGGCCTGGCGCTTGCGCCGACGCTGCTGGGCGGCACAGAACGTTTCGGCGCGGCCGGCGCACCGCTCGCGCTTGTCATTGCTCCGACGCGTGAACTCGCGCTGCAGGTCAAGCGCGAACTCGAATGGCTTTACGAGGTGGCGGGCGCCACCATCACCTCCTGCGTCGGCGGCATGGATATGCGCACCGAACGGCGCGCGCTCGAACGCGGTGCCCATATCGTCGTCGGTACGCCGGGACGTCTCTGCGACCACATCCGTCGGCATTCGCTCGACATATCGGCACTCCGCGCCGTCGTACTGGACGAGGCGGACGAGATGCTGGACCTTGGCTTTCGCGAGGATCTGGAGTTCATCCTCGAAGCGGCGCCCGCCGACCGGCGCACGCTGATGTTCTCGGCGACCGTGCCGCGCTCGATCGCAACGCTTGCGAAGAATTACCAGCGGGATGCCATACGCATCAGCACCGCATCCGAACAGAAGCAGCACGGCGATATCGAGTATCGATCGCTCGTTGTCACGCCGAGCGACCGCGAGAACGCAATCATCAACGTGCTTCGCTACTACGAGGCGCGAAACGCGATCGTCTTCTGCTCCACCCGTGCGGCGGTCAATCACCTGACGGCTCGCTTCAACAATCGCGGCTTCTCGGTTGTGGCGCTATCCGGCGAACTCAGCCAGAACGAACGCACCCACGCGCTGCAGGCGATGCGCGACGGCCGCGCCCGCGTCTGCATCGCGACGGACGTTGCAGCACGGGGCATCGACCTGCCCGGACTGGAACTCGTGATCCACGCCGATCTGCCGACCAACCCCGACACCTTGCTGCATCGAAGCGGACGCACGGGGCGTGCGGGCCAGAAGGGCGTCAGCGCGCTGATCGTCCCCGTCAATGCGCGCCGCAAGGCCGAAAGGCTTTTGGAAAATGCGCGCATCACCGCGACCTGGGCGAAACCGCCGTCAGCGGACGAGGTTACGAGCCGCGACGACGAGCGCATCGTCGCCGATCCGGCATTCGATGAGCCGCTGCGCGAGGACGAGCAGGCGATCGTGCGGGCTCTGATCGATCACCACGGCGCAGAGAAGCTGGCAGCGGCCTTCGTGCGGCAATTCCGCTCCGGTCGCTCCGCCCCGGAAGACCTCGCCGATGTCTCGTTCGCCGACGACCGCAAGAAGGGTCGGCGCGATACTGCCGCCATGCCGCGCGACGATTTTGACGCACCGCGCGCCGACTTCACCGACGGCAGCTGGTTTTCGCTCTCCGTCGGCCGCAAGCAGAATGCGGAGCCGCGCTGGCTGATCCCGATGCTGTGCCGCCACGGCAAGCTTTCCAAGCGCGATATCGGCGCGATCCGGATGCAGCCGGAGGAGACCTATGTCGAACTGACGGCCGAAGGCGCCGAACGCTTCCTCTCGGCAATCGGTCCAAACCGGACGCTCGAAAAGGGCATTCGCGTCAAGGCGCTCGCGGGTACCCCGGATCTCTCCCAGCCGCGACAGGAGAAACCCGCCTTCGCGAAGAAGCAGACGCCCGACGCAGCACGCGAGGATTTCAAACCGAAGCGCAAGTTCGAAAAGAAGCCGGCCTTCGCCGAGGGTGCACGTCCAGAGAAGGGGAACGACAAACCCCGGAGCAAGAAGGGCAAGCCAGGAGCCCAAAAGGACGCTGGCGGCTTTAAGCCCAAAACGAAACGCGCCAACGCCAAGAACAAGCAATACTAATCACGATGATTTTGGGTCGAATCGACCCAAAATCGTAAACGCGATCGATTCTAATAAATTGAGATGCGGGATGCGGACGGAAAACCGTTCACTCATCCCGCTCTACTGATGCCTTCGTTGATGCGCTCGCGTTCTTGCCTGCCGTCGCCTTCGGCGGAAGCGCGTCCGGCTCGCCCGGACGCCTTCGAGTGACACGACCGGGCACCTCCCCGCAGTGCGAAAGGCCTTTCCTTTTATTCGAGCATCATTCGATGAATACCAGCACTGCGTGTACCTGAGCGATATTTTTCTCCAAAAGCGGTATATCACGGCGCTGACATCCTTTTTGCGGATCGTTCCTGCACGTTTCCTCCTCGAAAAGCGCCACGATTGCGCTATTCTGCGCGAAACAGTCGCATAGCCGCAAAGGAGCAGACCATGGGCCTCCGTATCAACCAAACCGCCCCAGACTTCACCGCCGAAACCACGCAAGGCACGATCAATTTCCATGAATGGATCGGCGACGGCTGGGCCGTTCTCTTCTCCCATCCGAAGAATTTCACACCCGTGTGCACCACCGAACTTGGCGCCATGGCCGGGATCGAGAATGAATTCCGCAAGCGCGGCGTCAAGATCATCGGCATCTCGGTCGATCCGGTCGAAAGCCACAGCAAGTGGAAGAACGACATCAAGGTCGCAACCGGTTTCGACGTCGAATATCCGCTGATCGGCGACAAGGACCTCAAGGTGGCCAAGCTCTACGACATGTTGCCGGCCGACGCCGGTGATACGGCGGAGGGCCGCACGCCGGCCGACAACGCCACCGTGCGCTCGGTCTACGTCATTGGTCCGGACAAGAAGATCAAACTGATCCTCACCTACCCGATGACGACCGGCCGCAATTTCGACGAGATCCTGCGTGCGATCGATTCGATCCAACTGACCGCCAAGCACCAGGTCGCGACACCCGCGAACTGGCAGCAGGGCGAGGACGTCATCATCACCGCTGCCGTATCCAACGAGGATGCGATCCAGCGCTTCGGTTCCTTCGAAACGGTCCTGCCCTATCTCCGGAAGACGAAGCAGCCGACGGCGTAACACCTGCAACTCGCAGCGGCGTTGAACAAGTGACCCATGAAGCGTTCACCTGGCGCTTCATGGGTCGCCGGCTTTTGTTGAAGACGGCCGGGCTCAAGCCTCCAGAAACCGCAGCCCTGCCACAGCGACGATGATCATGGCGATGCAGACGAGGCGAAGCGAGGACACCGGATCGCCGAAAAGAACGATGCCGAGCACGGTGATGCCCACCGACCCGATGCCGGTCCAGGCAGCATAGGCGGTGCCGGCGGGCAGCTCCCGCATTGCGATCGTCAAAAGATAGACGCTGGCGAGTGCCGCGACCACACCGATGATACTTGGAACAAGCCGCGTCCAGCCCTCGGCATATTTGAGGGCAAGCCCCATGGCGATTTCGACGGCGCTCGCTGCCAGCAAAGTGATCCATGCCATTGGCATCTCCATCCAGATTTTTGAACTCTGGATCCAATCTGGTAGGGTAGGCACCAACGGACAATTACGCACCTTTTGGTAACTATAAAAATGTCTACAGAGTCGGCAAAGAAATCCGCGGATTCGCGCCCGAGCGTCTTCGACCCGACATGTTCCTCGCGTCATGCACTGGAGCTTGTCGCCAGCAAATGGGCGATGCTGATCATCTCCGCCCTCGATGAGGGGCCCATGCGCAACGCCGCGCTGATCCGCAAGCTCGGCGACGTATCGCAGAAGATGCTGACACAGACGCTCAAAGAACTGGAGCGCAACGGACTGGTGATCCGCGACGACAAGCAGACCGTGCCGCCGCATGTCGAATATCGCCTGAGCGCGGTCGGGCGGTCGCTGAGCGAGACGCTCGTGATTCTCGACCACTGGGCCGAAACCCATTTCGGCGAACTCGATGCGGCGCGCGAGCGTTACGACGCGGAGCACGGCGGCTGAACCACGCGGACCAGTTCAGCGCCCCCTGCCGATCAATCTCCGTCCATCTGCGACTGCGAAACCACTTTCACCGCCCAGTCAGCGAAAACCCGCAGCCGGCTGCTCAGGTGCCGGTTGGGCGGATAGACGAGATAGATCGGCATCGGCTCGATCTGCCAATCATTGAGCACCGGCCTCATCGCGCCGGTCCGCAAATCGTCTCGCACCATGAAGCGTGGCGCCTGGATGACCCCGAGCCCGGCCCGCGCGGCGGCAAGATAGGTCGTCGCTTCGTTTGCTGCCACAGCGTAGCGGCCTTTGACCTCGATCTCCTCGCTTCCACGCTTGAAATAGAACGGCATCGGTTGTCCGGTCTGCGGCCGGAAATAGCCGACGACATAGCAATTCCTCTCGAGGTCGGCGGGATGCTGCGGCATCGAGTGGCGCTCGAGATAGGCCGGCGACGCGCAGGCGATGAAGCTCATCTCCGTGATGCGCCGGGCAATCAGCGACTGATCGGTCAGCGTGCCCCCGCGGATCGCGCAATCGACGTTTTCGGCGACATAGTCGATTGTCCGGTCCGAAACGCCGAGATCGATCTGGATGTCGGGATATTTCTTGTGGAACTCGGGCAGCGCGGGAATGATGATGAGATTGGCGATCGCACTCGCCATTTCGACCCGCAGCCGCCCCTTCGGCAGGCTCTGCGCGCTCGACAGGCTGCCATCCAGTTCGTCGAGATCGGAAACGAGCCGTGCGGCACGCTCGTAATAGAGTGCGCCGTCTGGCGTCACCAGGACTCGCCGCGTCGTGCGATTGAGCAATTTGGTACTCAGGTGCGCCTCCAACCCCTGGATAAGGTTGGTCACCGTTGCTTTCGGCATGTTGAGCGATGCGGATGCCCGGGTGAAATTGCCGGTCTCCACAACACGAAGAAAGGCGCGCATGGCCGTGAGCTGGTCCATTTTCAATACCGGATTGTTCGAAATGTCGAATAGTGTAATCAGATCCCGCCGACTATTCCAGACGAAAGACAATGTTATGCTGCAAACATCGCGGGCTGTCCCTCATCTAGGGATTGCCCTATGGCTGAGACAAGAGAGATGAACGCGCATTTTACCGAAGAGACGATGCAGACGGCCCACGGGGCGTGCCGCGCGCGCGTCTACCGCGGCGCGTCGTTGCTCGTTCCGCCTCCGGTCGTGCTTCATTTTCACGGCGGTTCTTTCGTCGGGGAATCGGTCGCGGCCGGCGAGAAAGTTGCGAGCGCGCTTGCGGCCGCTGGGGCCGTGGTCATTTCGCCGGAATACCCTTCGGCATGCCTCAGCCCGTTTCCGGCGGCGCTTGAGGCGTCATACGCCATGCTGTCGTCGATGCGCAGCCGCTGTCCGCAGTTCGCGCACAAGAAGTCCATGCTGTTCGTTGCCGGCGAGGAAGCGGGCGGGAACCTCGCAGCCGGCCTCGCGCTGATGGCGCGCGACCAGTTCCTCCCGGATCTCAAAGGGCAGATCCTGCTGTCGCCTTTGCTCGATCCCTGCATGGCGACCGCATCGTTCCGGAAGTACTGCCCGCAGACTTCGGTGGAGTCGATCGCCGACGGCTGGCAACGCTACCTCGGCGAACGGAGCGGACTGACCCATCCCTACGCGGCGCCCGGCCATTGTACGCGACTGGGCGGGCTCGTTCCCGCCCTCGTTATCACTAGCGAGCAATGTCCGATGCGCGACGAAACCGAGGCCTATGCAGAGCGGCTTCGCAAGGCCGGCGTCCCGGTAAAAATGCACGTGCTGCCGGGGGGCGCCGCCTGGCTACCTGCCAACACCTCGTGGCAGGAAAACTGGCCCGCGCAGGAACAGACCATTTCCGGCATTTTCTCCCGCTTCTTCCAGGAAGCGGGGGCGAAGCCAAAATCGCAGATGAAAACGAACTAGGCCGGCTCCCAACCGGCAAGGAGAAAATATGACATCGACCGTTACCCGCCGGGTCCTTTGGGGCGCCGGCCTGAGTATCTTATTGTCCATTGCCGGCGGAACCGCTGTTTTCCTCGGCGTGCCCTATCGGTTCACGGCTGATGCCGCGACCGACGCGGCCGCGCCGCCGCCCGCCGTCCCTGTTTCCGTTGCGAAGGCTGAATCGCGCCGGATCACGACCTGGGAGAACTTCTCCGGACGTCTCGAAGCGATCGAGCGCGTCGAGGTGCGTCCCCGTGTCGGCGGCGCCATTCTCCAAGCGCATTTCCGCGAAGGCGCGCTGGTGGAGAAGGGTGACCTCCTTGTCACCATCGATCCCGAACCCTATGCCGCTGCCGTCGATCGCGCAGAGGCGCAGGTTACGGCGGCCGAAGCGCGCGTCGCGCTGGCGAAAACCGAGCTCGAACGGGGCCGCAAGCTGGTCACCACCAGCGCGATCCCGCAAAGCGGAGTCGATCAGCGCCTGAGCGTCTACGACGAAGCGCAGGCGAACGTCCGCTCCGCGAAGGCGGCGCTGCGTTCGGCCCGACTGGACCTTCAATATACCGAGGTCCGTGCGCCGATCTCGGGGCGTGTCGGCAGGCTCGAGGTGACGGCCGGCAACCTGGTGGCTGCCGGCTCCGCCTCGCCAGTCCTGACGACGCTCGTCTCGATCGATCCGATCTATGCGAGTTTCAACGTCAATGAGGAGGTGGTCGCCGCGGCTTTGGCGAAGCTTTCCGCCTCCGCCGGCAGCAACGCAATCGAGCGCATTCCCGTCGAGATCGGCACCGCCGCCGACGCGGGCACGCCGATCACCGGACATATCCAGCTCATCAACAACGAGGTCGACGCCACGACCGGCACGATCCGCGTACGGGCGGCGCTCAACAACGCCGACGGCCGGCTGATCCCCGGTCAGTTCGTCCGTATCCGCATCGGCGATCCGGCTCCGACCGAGAAGCTTGTAATCAGCGATCGCGCGATCGGCTCGGACCAGGACAAGAAATTCGTGCTGGTCGTCGGCGCCGATAACAAGGTCGAGTACCGCCAGGTGACTCTCGGACCGACTGCCGATGGCCTGCGGATCGTTGACGCCGGGCTGAAGCCGGGCGAGAGCATCGTCGTCAACGGGCTGCAGCGCGTCCGGCCCGGCGTCCTCGTTGCTCCGCAGCCGGCCGAAGAGGCCACCGCCTCGATCGCCAAGCGATAGTCGAACGCGCCGCCTCGCCTTCCTTGAGGGGACCCGTGGCGGCGCCGACCGAACACCTAAGCATGCTTCCACGCTCGCCGCGAACATCCTCGCCGCGGATGCCTGACTTTTTGTCCCAAGGGGGATCGTTATGAATTTCTCTCGCTTTTTTGTCGACCGCCCGGTCTTTGCGGGCGTTCTTTCAGTATTCATATTCGTCGCGGGCCTGATCGGCATGACCGGTCTGCCGATCTCCGAATATCCGGAAGTCGTGCCGCCGCAGATCGTCGTGCGCGCCCAGTACCCCGGCGCCAACCCGTCGGTGATCGCCGAGACTGTTGCGACCCCGCTTGAAGAACAGATCAACGGCGTCGAAGGCATGCTCTACATGCAGAGCCAGGCGACCGCCGACGGCCTGATGACGCTGACCGTCACCTTCGAACTCGGGACCGATCCGGACCAGGCCCAGCAGCTCGTGCAGAACCGCGTCTCGCAGGCAGAACCCCGCTTGCCGGAAGAGGTGCGACGTCTCGGCGTCACGACGGTCAAGAGCTCGCCCGATCTTACGCTCGTCGTGCATTTGATTTCGCCGAACGGCCAATATGACATCAATTATCTGCGCAACTACGGCGTCTTGAACGTCAAAGACCGGCTAGCGCGCGTCGACGGCGTCGGCCAGGTGCAGATCTTCGGCGGCGGCGACTATTCGATGCGTGTCTGGATCGACCCTGAAAAGGCTGCCGAGCGCGGGCTTGCGGCAAGCGACATCGCCAATGCCATTCGCGGACAAAACGTCCAGGCTGCCGCCGGCGTCATCGGCGCATCGCCCTCAGTGGCGGGGCTCGACCTGCAACTCTCTGTCAATGCCCAAGGCCGGTTGAGGACACCCGAAGATTTTGCCGACATCGTCGTCAAATCGGGGACCGACGGCGAGATCACGCGCCTTGGCGACGTCGCGCGCGTCGAAATGGGAGCGGCGGACTACTCGCTGCGCTCGCTCCTCGACAACAAGGCAGCCGTCGGCATGGGCGTCTTCCAGGCACCCGGCTCCAACGCCATTGAGATTTCCGAGAACGTACACAAGGCCATGGCCGAGCTGAAGCAGACCATGCCGGAGGGCGTCGATTACGAGATCGTCTACGACACGACGCAGTTCGTCAGAGCCTCGATCGAGTCGGTCGTTCATACGCTGCTCGAGGCGATCGCGCTGGTGGTGCTCGTCGTCATCGTCTTCCTGCAGACCTGGCGCGCCTCGATCATCCCGCTCGTCGCCGTGCCCGTCTCGATCGTCGGCACGTTCGCGGTGATGTATGTCTTCGGCTTCTCGATCAATGCGCTCAGCCTCTTCGGCCTCGTGCTGGCGATCGGCATCGTCGTCGACGACGCCATCGTCGTCGTCGAGAACGTCGAGCGCAACATCGCGCAGGGTCTCTCGCCCGTGCAGGCGACCTATCGCGCCATGTCGGAAGTTTCCGGCCCGATCATCGCGATCGCGCTGGTGCTGGTCGCGGTCTTCGTGCCGCTCGCCTTCATCACCGGCCTCACCGGTCAGTTCTACCGCCAGTTCGCTCTGACGATTGCGATCTCGACGGTGATCTCAGCCATAAACTCGCTGACGCTGTCGCCGGCGCTGGCCGCGCTTCTTCTCAAGGATCACCACGCGCCGAAGGATTTATTGACGCGCGTGATGGACAAGCTCTTTGGCTGGTTCTTCCGCGGCTTCAACCGCTTCTTCGGAAAAAGCTCGGAAGCCTACGGCCGGAGCGTCGGCGGCATCCTGTCGCGCAAGTCGCTGGTCATGGGCGTCTACGTCGTCCTGCTGGGTGTCACCTTCGTCCTGTTTCGTGCCGTCCCCGGCGGCTTCGTGCCGGCCCAGGACAAGCAATACCTGATCGGCTTTGCGCAATTGCCGGACGCGGCGACGCTCGACCGCTCGGAAGACGTCATCCGGCGCATGAGCGAGATCGCGCTCAAGCATCCGGGCGTCGAACATGCCATCGCCTTCCCGGGCCTGTCGATCAACGGCTTCACCAACTCATCGAACTCCGGCATCGTCTTCGTGTCGCTGAAGCCGTTCGAGGAGCGCACGACGCCGGAACTCTCCGGCGGGGCGATCGCCATGCAACTGAACCAGGAGTTCGGCGCGATCCAGGACGCGTTCATCGCCATGTTCCCGCCGCCGCCTGTTCAGGGCCTCGGTACGACCGGCGGCTTCAAGCTGCAGATCGAAGATCGGAACGGGCTTGGCTACCGGACACTCGACGATGCGGCCAAGGCATTCCTCGCGAAAGCGATGGCAACACCGGAACTCGCGGGGCTCTATTCGAGCTTTCAGATCAATGTGCCGCAGCTTTATGCCGACCTCGACCGCGTCAAGGCGCGCCAGCTCGGCGTGGCGGTGACCGACGTGTTCGAAACGCTGCAGATCTATCTGGGCTCGCTCTATGTCAACGACTTCAACGCCTTCGGCCGAACCTACAGCGTGCGCGTACAGGCCGATGCGAGCTACCGCAGCCATGCCGACGACATTGGCCGGCTGAAGGTCCGCTCGCAGTCGGGCGAAATGATTCCGCTTTCGGCGCTATTGAAGGTCGATCAGACCGTCGGCGCGGAGCGGGCGATCCGGTACAACGGCTTCCTGTCCGCCGATATCAATGGCGGTCCGGCACCGGGTTATTCGTCCGGCCAGGCGCAGGCCGCGATCGAAAAGATCGCCGCCGAGACGCTGCCGCCCGGCATCGGCTTCGAGTGGACGGACCTGACCTATCAGCAGATCCTCGCCGGCAACTCGGGCATCCTGGTCTTCCCGTTGGCGCTGCTGCTGGTCTATCTCGTGTTGGCAGCCCAGTATGAAAGCCTGCTGCTGCCGATCGCGATCGTCCTCATCGTGCCGATGGGCCTCATGGCCGCGCTCACGGGCGTCTGGCTGACCGGCGGGGACAACAACGTCTTCACCCAGATTGGCCTGATCGTGCTCGTCGGCCTGTCCGCCAAGAACGCGATCCTGATCGTCGAGTTCGCCCGCGAGCTCGAACTTTCCGGCAGCAGTCCGGTCGCTGCCGCGATCGAGGCGAGCCGGCTGCGTCTGAGGCCGATCCTGATGACCTCGATGGCCTTCATCATGGGTGTCGTGCCGCTTGTGACCTCCACCGGTGCCGGTGCGGAAATGCGCTCGGCCATGGGTGTGGCGGTGTTTGCCGGCATGATCGGCGTCACCGCCTTCGGCATCTTCATGACGCCGGTGTTCTACGTGCTGATCCGCAAGCTCGCCGGCGAGCGGCCGCTGAAGCACGCCGGAGCGCACATCGAAGCGCCTCACCTCGCCCCCGGCGAGTGAACGGGATTCCCCTGCCCGACGGCGCCTCAAGCGGGCCGGACGAGAAATCGTCCGGCCCGCTCACGTTTTGGGCCGTAGCGCGGGGCTGTAGCGCCGCCATCACGCGTGACAGCCGGCACTCGATCGGATAAACCAGCAACCTCCGACCTCACAGGCCTGCGTGCCCCGCAGATGGCATTCCGATAGATGACGTCCACCGATCCGATTACCAATCTTGCCACCCTTATTCGCTGCCCCTCCGTCACCCCCGCCGAAGGCGGCGCGCTTGCCGCTCTCGAAGCGATGCTGAAGCCGCTCGGCTTCATCGTGGACCGCGTGGTGGCGAAGGACACCGGGACCCCGGACATCGAAAACCTCTACGCGCGCCTTGGAAGCGATGGCCCGCACTTGATGTTCGCCGGGCATACCGACGTTGTGCCGGTCGGCGACGAAGCCGCCTGGACCCACCCGCCCTTCTCCGCAACGATCGCAGGTGGCGAAATGTATGGCCGCGGCGCCGTCGACATGAAGGGCGGCATCGCCTGCTTCGTGGCTGCGGTCGCGCGCCACATCGAAAAGCACGGAGCGCCGAAAGGTTCGATCTCGTTTCTGATCACCGGCGACGAGGAAGGCCCGGCGATCAACGGTACGGTGAAGCTTCTTCAGTGGGAGGCGGCGAAAGGCGAACGCTGGGATGCCTGCCTCGTCGGCGAGCCTACCAATCCCGATACGCTCGGCGACATGATCAAGATCGGCCGGCGCGGCTCGCTCTCCGGCCGGATCACCGTTCACGGCGTCCAGGGACATGCGGCCTATCCGCATCTCGCCGACAATCCGGTGCGCGGCATCCTGCAGCTCACCGAGGCGCTGATGGACCCGCCCTTCGATAGCGGCACCGAGAGCTTCCAGCCATCGAACCTCGAGGTCACGACCATCGATGTCGGCAACCCGGCCGTCAACGTCATTGCGGCGAAGGCGAGCGCCAGCTTCAACATCCGCTTCAACGACAATTGGACCGCCGAAAGCCTCATGGCGGAGATTGTCGCGCGGCTTGATGGCGCCGCCGCGAGCGACAAGCTCAGGCCCAACCGCGCGCCGGTCCGCTACGACATCGTCTGGAACGAGCGTCCGAGCCACGTGTTCCTCACGCGCAACAACGCCCTCATCGATTCGCTTTCCGGCGCGGTGGAGGCTGTCGTCGGACGCCAGCCGAAGCTCTCGACCACCGGCGGCACCTCGGATGCGCGCTTCATCAAGGACTATTGCCCCGTCGTCGAATTCGGCCTGGTCGGGCAGACGATGCACATGGTCGACGAGCGCGTTGCCGTTGCCGATCTCGAAACCTTGACCGGGATCTACGAGACCTTCATAGCCCGCTGGTTCGGTCATGCCGCTGCTTGAGGAGGTCCTCACCTACGTCAAGGGACTGTGGTTGCTCATCCAGGGCAACCGCGAGGGCTTTCGCTGGCTGGACATCAGCGAAAGCGGCCTGTGGCGCTCGTTCGCGGCAATACTCTGGTCTCTGCCGGCGATCGCCGTGACCTGGGCATCCTGGCGGCTCTACTACCTTGCGGCCATGCCGGCCGGCACGACAATCGGCTTCGGCTTCATCGTGAAGCTGCTTGTCGTCGATCTCGCCAGCTGGCTGCTGCCGATCATCCTGATCGTCATCCTGTCCCGGCCGCTGGGTTTTGCGATTTTTGTGGTGCCGGTGATCGTTACCACCAATTGGCTCTCGGTGCCGCTTTCCTACGCCATGGCGCTGCCTGCCGCGATCCGTCTGCTGATCCCGGGCAGTCAGGGGCTGACCAGCCTGATCTGGCTCCTGCTGCTGGTCGTCAGCGTCGGCTTGCTCTTCCGGCTTCTGCGCACCGTCACCGGCAACCAGACCTTGCTGGCGGCCGCGCTGACGACACTCTTCCTGCTGCCGTCGATGATGATCGGCGAGTTACTGCAGCGCTTCTTTGGTCTTGTTCCAAGTTAGAGCCCTTCAGGGTTAAATGGAAACAGTTCTGTTGGCTCAAACGGAGTCGGATGGTCGACCGGCCGGCGCGCGGCGTAGCCAAAGCATACGGCCAAGCCGGCCGGTCGATCAGGCGGCCCGTTTCAGCCAACCCGGAGGGCCGGGCATCTTTCCGCCAGGCTCAGAGGCAATCGGCTCGGACGTACATCCGGGTACGCCCCTTCACCGATCGCCTCTGCCCTGACGAAAACCTGCTCCGGCAGAACTGCTTCCATTTAACCCTGAAGGGCTCTGGGAAAAAGCGAGTCCTGCAGGCCGCGCCTCGCGCAACTCAATAATCGACCTGCATGAAGTAGAGGCCGTCCGGAGGCGCGACCGGCCCGCAGGCCTTTCGATCGCGCGCTTCGAGCGCCGCCTGCAAATCGTCCGGCGTCCACTTGCCCTCGCCCACCAACTTCAGCGAGCCGGCGAAGGAGCGAATCTGGTTGTGCAGAAAGCTCTGGGCCGTCGCGCGGATCTCTATGAGATCCCCGGCTCGCGTCACGTCTAGCCGATCAAGCGTGCGCAGCGGGCTTGTCGCCTGGCAATGGGCCGAGCGGAACGTCGTGAAGTCGTGGTGGCCGACCAGCCGTTGTGCGGCCACATGCATGGCCTCATGGTCGAGCGTCTTCGGCACCCACCAGGCACGCCTTGCTTCGAGCGCCAGCGGCGAGCGGCGGGAGATGATGCGATAGAGATAGTGGCGGCGAACCGCGGAGAAACGCGCGTCAAAACCCGGCGGCGCCTCAGCTGCGTCGAGAATCGAGACACGTTCGCCGGCAAGCGCCAGGTGGGCATTGAGCGCATTGCGCAACGTGTGCGTCTTCCATTCGCGCGTGAGATCCGCATGCGCGACCTGGCCCATGGCGTGGACGCCGGAATCGGTGCGTCCCGCCCCGCGGACGGACACCGTCTCTCCGGTCAGCGACAAGATCGCCTTCTCGATCGCGCCCTGGACGGACGGACCGTTTTCCTGTCGCTGCCAGCCGACATAGTCTGAGCCGTCGTATTCGACGGTGAGGCGATAACGCGGCATCAGGCGATCCTCGTGCCGCGGGCGACGGGCGTTCCGCGCAGGAACTCGGCGACAGCGAGCGGCTTGCCGCCGGCCTTCTGCAGTCGGGTCGGCCGCACCGCACCCTCGCCGCAGGCAATGGTCAACGCCTCGTCCAGAATGGTGCCGGCTTCGCCAGCCCCGGCGGCTTTCTCGGAATTCAGCACCTTTATCCGTTCCGGCTTTCCGGCGATCGCCAGTTCGAACCAGGCTCCGGGAAAAGGCGAAAGACCGCGAATGTGATTGTGAACCTCGCCCGCCGGCTTGGTGAAATCGATCCGGGTTTCCGCCTTGCTGATCTTGGCAGCATAGACCGCGCCCTCTTCCGGCTGAGGCGTCAGCGGCAGGTCGCCCGCTTCGAGCTTCGCCATCGCCTCTTTCATCAAAGCCGCTCCGACCTGCATCAGCTTGTCGTGCAGCTCGCCAGCCGTCATCGTTTCGCCGATCGCAACGGCCTTGGTGAGCGCGACCGGGCCGGTGTCGAGCCCCTTGTCCATCTTCATCACCATCATGCCGGTCTCGCGGTCGCCGGCCATGATCGCGCGCTGGATGGGCGCCGCCCCCCGCCAGCGCGGCAGGAGCGACGCGTGTCCGTTGTAGCAGCCATGCCTTGTCCCCTGGAGAATCTCCTCGGGCAGGAGCAGGCCGTAGGCGACGACGACGGCGACGTCGGCATTGAACTTGGCGAAGGTCTCGCGATCGCCGGCGTCCTTGAAGTTCGGCGGGGTCAGGACGGGGATGCCGAGAAGCTCGGCCGCCTGGTGGACCGGCGACTTCTGCAGGTCGAGACCGCGCCGCCCGCCAGGACGCGGCGGCTGCGTGTAAACAGCGACGATCTCATGGCCTGCCTCGGCGAGGGCGACCAGCGTCGGCACCGAGAATTCCGGCGTTCCCATGAAAATGATGCGAAGCGGCAAGGCGGCAAACTCCGTCTCTTGAAATCAGGCTGCGCCCCGGGATTTCCCGCACCGACGCGGCGCTCTGGATCACGATGATGTCGGTCGAACGGCCCAAATCACAAACGTGATCGATTCTAAATAGGTTGAGACGCGGGATGCGGGCGGAAAACCGCACACACTTTCCTCATCCCGCTCTACAGCGCCGCGCGTCTGTCAGACGCGCAAGGGACGCTGCAGCGCTTTGAATTGCTGCATGTTTTTATCCTTAAATCGGCCAGGATCTAAGGAAACATGCAGTGGATGTCAGATCGCCTTGGCGCCGCGGGTCTTGGCCGCCTTGGTGAACTTGCGGATCACCATGTCCCGCTTGAGCTTGGAGATATGGTCGATGAACAGAACGCCGTTCAGATGATCGATCTCGTGCTGCAGGCAGGTGGCAAGCAGGCCGTCCGCCTCGAGCGTCTGCTCCTTGCCGTGGCGGTCGACATATTCGACGGTGACGGCCGCTGGGCGCTCGACTTCGGCGTAGTAGTCCGGGATCGACAGGCAGCCTTCCTCGTAGACCGAGCGCTCATCGGAGGATCTGACGATTTTCGGGTTGATGAAGACGAGCGGCGTCTTCTCGTCGCCTTCCTTCGATACGTCGAGCACCAGCAGGCGCTTCGGTACGCCGATCTGTATTGCTGCAAGGCCAATGCCCGGCGCGTCGTACATGGTTTCCAACATGTCGTCGGCGAGGCGGCGGATGTCGTCGTCAACGGTATCCACCGGTTTGGACACCTGGCGCAGAACCGGATCGGGAAGGATGATTAGTGGCTTGATCGTCATGCTGATCCCATAGCCGATCTTTCCGCTTGCGCGCAAGAACATTGCCTCTCGTCAAGACCGCACACGCGGTACTTGCGGCTTGCCAAGCCGCCATATGTTTGTTCTTGTTTTGATCTGGTCTTCGGGCGCGAATCTGTTAGGCTGCCGCCATGGAGCCCATCGACTTTTCCTTCGACCAGCCCTTGTTGCAGCTCGGCGCCCTGCCCGTCACGGCCGGTCATCTCGCCACGGCTGCCGCGCTTCTCATGACGCTTGCGTGCCTGATGTTCGCGCGCCGGGCGAGCTCTGCCCGCATCGGAGAGCGAGACGAGCAGATGGCGACGCTTCTTGCCGCGCAGACGGAATTGCAGGGCCGCATCGCCGCGATGACGGATGTTTTCGGCACCCGCCAGGCGGAACTCAACCAGTCCATCAGCCAGCGCATCGACGGAATGACGCACCGGATCGGCGCCTCGATCAGCGAGCAGACGAAAGCGACCCATGAGAACCTTCGGCGCCTGCAGGAACGGCTTGCCGTGATCGACAACGCCCAGAACAACATTCAATCGCTGGCCAAGGACATGGCCGGGCTGCAGAACATTCTGGCAAACAAGCAGACGCGCGGGGCCTTCGGCCAGTCGCGCATGGAAGCGATCGTTGCCGACGGGTTGCCGATGGGCGCTTTCGCCTTCCAGGCAACACTTTCGAACGGCGCCCGTCCGGATTGCACGATCCGCATGCCGAACGGCCAGCCGCCGCTTGTCATCGACGCGAAGTTTCCGCTCGAAGGATGGAACGCAATGCGCGACGCGGCGACGGCCGAGCGGCGGCAGCAGGCGGCGCAGGCCTTCCGCCGCGACATGGAAGTGCATATCCGCGATATCGCCAGCAAGTATCTCTTGCCGGGAGAAACGCAGGAGACGGCCTTCCTCTTTGTTCCTTCCGAGTCGATCTTCGCCGAGATCCACGAACACTTCGAGGCGATCGTGCAGAAGGCGCATCGCCAGCGCATCGTCATCGTCTCGCCGTCACTGCTGCTTTTGTCGATCCAGGTGATCCAGGCGATCCTGAAGGATGCCCGCATGCGCGAGCAGGCGCACCTGATCCAGGGCGAAGTCGCGCGCCTGATGGACGACCTTTCACGGCTCGACGAACGTGTGCGCAAGCTCCAGGGTCATTTCGCCATGACGCAGAAGGATGTCGAGGACATCCTCATCTCGTCGGACAAGCTTACGAGGCGCGGCGCCAAGATCGAGGCGCTGGAACTCGCGGCCGAAGCCGTGCCCGGAGACGGCGAGCAAGGCGGACGGCCCCTCGACAACCGGATGGGGCAATTGAAGCTTCGGGTGGTTGACGAGGACTGACGCGGTCGGGCACTCTTCGCGAAAGTCAATAATCCGACGGGGCATCTCCACATGATCACTGTCCTTGGGTCCATCAACATGGACCTAATCGCCACGACCGCGCGCCTGCCGAAGCCTGGCGAAACCGTTGCCGGGACCGGCTTTTCCACCGCCGCCGGCGGCAAGGGTGCAAACCAGGCGCTGGCCGCCCGCCGCGCCGGTGCGTCGGTGCGCATGGCCGGCGCGGTCGGCTGGGACAGCTTCGCCGAAGGCGCGCTGGCGCTGTTGAAAGCGGCCGGCGCCGACCTTAGCCTCATCAAGACCGTCGATTCCCCCACCGGCACGGCGCATATCATCGTCGGCGGCGATGGCGAAAACGTCATCGTGGTCGTCGCCAGCGCCAACGCGACCATGAGCGAAAGCGACGCAACGGCGGCGCTCGATCAGATGTCGCCCGGCGATACGCTGATGCTACAGCTCGAAATTCCCGCCGCTTCGGTCGAGAAGGCGCTTGTGGAAGCCAAACGCCGCGGTATCCGCTCGATCATCAACATCGCCCCGCTGACGCCCGAAGCCGCCCGTCTCGGCCGGATGGCCGATATCGTGATTGCCAACGAAACCGAATTCGAACTCTTGGCCGGCAAGAGCGGCATCGACGGCGCCGAGCGCGAGGCGGCGATGAAGCGGCTCCACGACGAGACCGGCCGGACCGTGATCGTCACGCTTGGCGCCGACGGCGTGATCGCCATTCACGACGGTGCCGTTCATCGCGCCAAGGGCCTGACCATCGAACCCGTCGACACGGTCGGCGCCGGCGACACTTTCTGCGGCTATCTGGCCGCGGGCCTCGACGCTGGCCTCCCCTTCCCCGATGCGCTGCGGCAAGCGGCGGTCGCCGGATCGCTTGCATGCCTCAAGCCCGGTGCCCAACCGGCAATACCGCTGGCATCCGAGGTCGCGGCCCGTCTGTGAGACAACGCCTCCTTTCGCCTCCCATTTGCGCCCGCTTCGCAAACCCGACAGTTTACGTCGCGCCGATTAAACTCGGCGGGCAAAACTTGCGTGCCGCGACTATGATTTAGCCTCGGCGTTGGCTGGATCTTAAGATTTGATCCTCTATTCAGACGCATGAGAAGGTCGACCGCACCTACAGCGCCACGAGTCTAATCAGACGCGCAAAGGACGCTTTAGCACTTTGAAGTGCTGCATGTTTTATCCTTAAATCGGGTACGATTTAAGGAAACATGCAGTAAGGTTTGGCTGCCTCCTTCGTGCCGGTTGGCATCTGGCGCTCCATGACGGAGTTTCACCCCACAATTCGGAATGCGTCACGCCGTGGGCGGCAAACCCGCGGACCTCTCAGTATGTGAGGATTTCATGTTCAAGTTCCAAGCCAAATCACTGGCGACCAAACTGATCGCTGTGACAGGCGGTACGATCGCACTCGTGCTGCTCGCCTCGAATTTCGTTCTCATCTCCCAGACACAGGATCGCGTCGAGACGCTGGTCTTCGATGGAGCTCAGGCCGAAGCACGAGCCATCGCCTCCGACATTGCGGGAAGCGTCGGCGAACTCGCCGCCGCCGCGCGCACCATGTCGGGAGTGCTTGGCCGCGGTCACGCCGGAAAATCGACCGATCGCGTCGGCGCGATCAACCTCCTCAAGGCCAATCTCGAGCAGCACAGCTTTGCGTTCGGCAGTTGGTTCGCGGAAGAGCCGAAGGCATATGATGGGCGCCAGGAAGACGTGGTCAACAACAAGGAACTTGGCGGCAACGAGGAAGGCGTCTTCACGCCCTATTGGTCGAAGGACCGCAACGGCGAAGCGCAGTTCTCGACCTTCAAGGCGGACTATGCCGCCGAGTGGTACAGCCTGGCTGCCAAGAGCGGCAAGGGTGCAATCACCCAGCCCTACCTCGCCGAAGGGACCGACGTCCCCACCACGATGAGCTCGATCGCCTATCCGGTGATGTCCGACGGCAAGCTGATCGGCGTCTCCGGCGTCGACATTTCGCTCGCCTCGCTCGCCGATGACCTCGCAAAGCTCAAGCCTTTCGGCACGGGCCGGGTCTACCTTCTGTCACAGAGCGGCAAATGGCTCGTGTCGCCGATCCCCGATCTGTTGACGAAAGACTATGACGGCGAAGGCGCCGATATCGTCAAGGACGCCCTGTCGTCGGCGACGTCCGGCATGATCAAGAACCTCACTTATGACGGAAACGAGCCCTTCGATCGCGTCGTCTATCCCTTCAAGCTGCCCAACGTGAATGCCAACTGGGTCGTGCTCGTCGATGTGCCGCACACGGCAATCAACGCGCCGGTCCGCGATCAGACCTATATGATGATCCTCGGCGGTCTTGTCGTCCTCGGCGCCGTGCTCGCCGGCCTCTATTTCGCAGTTCGCGGCTTCGTGCAGAAACCGCTGGCAGGCCTTGTCAGCGACGTTCAGACGCTCAGCAACGGCGACTATACCCGGCCGATCGCCGGCCAGGATCGCTCGGACGAAACCGGTTCCGTTGCCAAGGCGCTGGAAGGCTTCCGCCATCAGCTCGCTGACACCAAGCGCCTCGAAGGAGAAGCCCGCCACCAGCGCGAGCAGGCGGAATTGCAACGCAGCCGCTCGGAAACCGAGCGCGCCGAGAGCGGTGCCCTGCAGCGCGATATCGTCGCCCGCCTCGGCAACGGCCTGTCGCATCTTGCATCCGGCGACCTCGCCTTCCGCATCACCGACGAATTCCCTGGTGAATACGCGCAGCTGAAGCGTGACTTCAACGCGACCATGGAGAGCCTCGAGGAGACCATCCGGACCGTCAATCACTCGGTCGTCAACATCGGCAGCGGTACCTCCGAGATCAGCAATGCCGCCAACGACCTGTCGCACCGGACGGAACAGCAGGCCGCGAGCCTCGAAGAAACCGCAGCCGCCCTCGACCAGCTCACCTCCCAGGTGAACGCCAGCGCCGAGAACGCCAAGGTCGCGGCAAAATCGGTCGAGGTGGCTAGCAGCGACGCCGGGCGGTCCGGCGAGGTCGTGCAGAAGGCAATCGCGGCCATGCGGGGTATCGAGCAATCCTCCCACGAAGTCAGCCGGATCATCGGCGTTATCGATGAGATCGCCTTCCAGACGAACCTGCTGGCGCTTAACGCAGGCGTCGAGGCTGCGCGCGCCGGTGACGCCGGCAAGGGTTTCGCGGTCGTCGCCCAGGAGGTCCGCGAGCTTGCACAGCGCTCGGCAAACGCTGCGAAGGAGATCAAGACGCTGATCAACACCTCCGCAGGCCAGGTCCGCGAGGGCGTAGACCTTGTTGGCAAGGCGGGCAGCGCGCTCGAGAAGATCGCCGAGCAGGTGGTGCAGATCAACAGCCTGATCCGCCAGATCTCAAGTTCCGCCTCGGAACAGGCGGTCGGCCTGAAGGAGATCAATTCCGCCGTCAACCAGATGGATCAGGTGACCCAGCAGAACGCGGCGATGGTCGAAGAAACGACGGCCGCCAGCATGGCGCTGAACGACGAAGCCGGCGCATTGAGCGCGCTGGTCTCCCGGTTCCGTGTCGCTCAGCAGGCGCCGGCGCAATCCTCGTCCGAGATGTTGCGCGGTGCAGCCGAGCGGATGCGCGCGGCGGAACGTCCCGCCTCTCCTCCGCCTGCCGCTAAAGACAGCCGGACCGCCACGGCACGCACCGGCAGCTATTCGACATCGACGCAGCGCGTCCTTGCCCAGACATCCGGTGCCAACGCGCTCGCCCACGACAATTGGGAAGAGTTCTGAGCCCACGATGGAAATGGACAACAAGACGGCGCCCGAGAGGCGCCGTCTTCGTATGAAGTAACGGGTTACCCGCGGAGGGGGCCGATAGATCATTTCCTTGTTTCATTGAAACCGTGAAATGATCTAACCCTTTGAGATGACGCAATTCCGGACGGAAAAACCGTTACACACTGTTCCTGGAATTGCTCTAACGGGAGGTCAGATACGCGCCAGGCGCTCCGTCAGGAGATCAAAAAAGCCCTCGTCGTCGATGTGGCGCATCACCTTGGCATTGTGCTCGCGGCCGGTGACCTGCCACCAGTCGACGACGGTCATGCCGGCCGTCAGGGCGGACGTCGTCTCGATCTCGACGTTGCAGTCGCGCCCGGTGAACAGTTCCGGGCGCAGCAGGTAGGCGATCACCGTCGGGTCATGCAGCGGCCCGCCGTCTGTGCCATATTTTTCGATGTCGAAGCGCTCGAAGAACTCCAGCATTTCGGCCATCGCGATCGCCGCGGGACTGCCGATCGCGCGAATCTTCTGGACGCGGGCCTTGTGGGTCAGGACGCGATGCGTGACGTCGAGCGGCATCATCACGATCGGGATGCCGGAGCGGAAAACGATTTCGGCGGCTTCCGGATCGACGTAAATATTGAATTCCGCCGCCGGCGTGATGTTGCCGCCCTCGAAAAACCCGCCGCCCATCATCACCAACTCGCGCACCCGCGGTGCGATCTCCGGCGCCTTCGTCAGGGCAAGCGCGATGTTGGTCAAGGGGCCGAGAGTGCAGAGCGTGACCGTGCCCGCGTCCTCGGCGAGGAGCGTCTCGATGATGAAATCGACGGCGGCCTGTTCCTGCAGCGGCATCGTCGGCTCCGCCAGCACCGGCCCGTCGAGCCCCGTCTTGCCATGGACATGCTCCGCCGTGACCAGCGGGCGCGCGACCGGCCGCTCCGCCCCCGCGAAGACCTTCACATCCGTTCTGTTGCAAAGCTCGCAAATGATGCGTGCGTTGCGGGCTGTCAGCGAAAGCGGAACGTTACCGGCGACAGTGGTGATGCCAAGGAGGTCGATCTCCTCCGGACTACCGAAGGCGAGCATGATGGCGGCTGCGTCGTCCTGCCCAGGATCGGTGTCGATGATAATCTTTCTCGCGTTTGACACTTTCTCGATCCTCCTGGGCCACGATGATAGCTGATCTCTTTGATCCGAGAACATGGCCAATTCTCTAAGATATCGAAGTAGGATTCAGACGGAAACCGCTTGGCACTTCCTCTTCCCGCTCTGATCTGGCGCAGCGAACTATGATTTGCGTGCGCAGCCGAGGCAAGCGGCTTGCACTCGTTGCTCACAGCTACCATATTGCGGCGTGGATGCTGCTTGGCAGGTCCGCAAAGATGGTCGCTTGAGCTGCAAGGACTTGGGAAATGAGCAGGATCACGCCCTTTACCAGCCCGCTACTGCTGGGCTTTGACACGATGGAAAAGACCCTTGAGCGCATCGCCAAGGGCAATGACGGATATCCACCCTATAATATCGAGCGCATTCGCGGCGACGCATCTTCGGATGCGCCGGAACGGCTGCGGATCACGCTCGCCGTCGCCGGCTTCTCCGAGGAGGACCTGGACGTCACGACGGAAGAAAACCAGCTGGTCATTCGCGGCCGCCAGGTCGATACGGGCGAGCGGGATTACCTGCACCGCGGCATTGCCGCCCGGCAGTTCCAGCGCACCTTTGTTCTCGCAGACGGCATGAAGGTCCTCGGGGCCGAGTTGCGCAACGGTCTTCTCTCAGTCGACCTCGTGCGGCCCGAACCGGTCCGTATGGTAAAGAAAATTAACATTTCCGTCCCAGAGTAGGATAACCGGCGGGATTCTCCCCTGTCCGGCGACCACGGAGTGTCACCATGGGACTGAAAGCCATCAACACATCGCTGTCGAAGAACGACCTTGCGCATCTCGGCGAGGGCGAAGTCGGCTATATCCGCAAGATGCGTTCGGAGGAGGTCTCCCGCTGTTTCCCGGAAGCTCCCGAGATGGGACCCGGAATCGACCTGTGGGCCCTGTTCGGCGCCGACGGCACACCGATCCTTTTGACCGACAATCGGTCCAGCACCTTCTTCAAGGCAGCCGAGGACGATCTTCGTACCGTCAGCCTGCATTGAGCGGCTGGCGAATATTCTCTTTGTCCAGGCCTACGAGCGCTATCATCGACGCGGCGTGAGTCGCCCTTATCCGGCCTGCCGGCCACCTTCTCCCCGCCAGCGGGGAGAAGGTGACTCGCGGAGCCGCCTCAGCCCCCTCCCGGCGAGCGGGAGTGGGCCACTGCATGTTCCTTAAGTCGTAGCCGGACGTGCAAAGAACGCTGTAGCGTGAAGGACAAAATCCAAGGGTCCTAAACGCGCCGGAAGGTGAGATAGGCGGAGCTCCGCCCTTCCCGGCGCGCCTTGGCCTCGTAGCGCGTGCTCGGCCAACCCGTGAAAGGCGTAAGCCAGTCGGCTGATTTTTCCGCCGTCCACTCGAAGGCCGCGTGATCGCGGCAGTGAAGCAGCGTCCAATTGACATAGGTGTCGATGTCCGAGGCGAAGCAGAAGAGGCCGCCGGGCTTCAGGATGCGCGCAAACCGATCCAGGTTGACCTTGGAAACGAAGCGCCGCTTCCAGTGCTTCCGCTTCGGCCAGGGATCGGGATAGAGCAGGTCGATCTGGTCGACGGAAGCCTCCGGCAGCCAGTCCAGCACCTGCGTCGCGTCGTCGTCATAGAGCCGGATATTGGCGATCTCTCGCGCCTCGATCTGTCCGAGCAACTTCGCCATCGAGTTGACGAAGGGCTCGACGCCGATGAAGCCGGTTGCGGGATCCTCCGCGGCGCGGTGAACGAGATGCTCCCCGCCACCAAACCCGATTTCCAGGCGAATGCGCTTCACCGGCTGCGGGAAGAGCGTCGTCAGGTCAGCTGGCGCCGGCTCAGCGAGATCGAGCCGGAGCGCGGGCAGCAGATGCGCAAGATGGCCAGCCTGGCGCTCGCGCAAGGGCTTGCCCTTGCGGCGGCCAAAGAAGGCCTCCGTGGCTCTGGCGCGGCGCGGTTCGGTCATCACGATCTTCCTTCAAACAGCAAAGCGGACACTCCACCGGGAGCATCCGCTCTTGATCCCGCAATGTGGTGCGCCTGAATAGCAGCGCACCGGACCATTGCAATATTTTTCAACGCCCGTGGCTTCGCTACTGCATGGTTCCGTAAATCCTAGCCGATTTAAGGATAAAACATGCAGCAACTCAAAGTGCTACAGCGTCCTTTGCGTGTCTGAAAAGACGCGAGGCGCTGTGGAAGCAAGTCAACAGCAGCGTCAGGCAGCGCGGCCGGATGCTCTCGGTTCGGAGTAGGCAGCCGCGTCAAGCTCGATCGCTTCCTTCAGCGGCTTGACGAGATCGAGCTTCTCCCAGGAGAATGAACCATCGCGGCCGGCCTTGCGGCCGAAATGGCCGTAAGCGGCGGTCTTGGCATAGATCGGCTTGTTGAGGTCGAGGTGGCGACGGATGCCCGACGGCGAGAGATCCATCGTCTTGCGGATGGCATTTTCGACTTGGTCTTCCGTGACCTTGCCGGTGCCGTGCAGATCCACATAGATCGACAGCGGCTGGGCAACGCCGATCGCATAGGAAAGCTGGATCGTGCAGCGGTCGGAAAGGCCGGCGGCGACGACATTCTTCGCCAGATAGCGCGCGGCGTAAGCCGCCGAGCGGTCGACCTTGGTCGTGTCTTTGCCCGAGAATGCGCCGCCGCCATGCGGGGCTGCGCCACCATAGGTGTCGACGATGATTTTGCGACCGGTCAAGCCGGCGTCGCCGTCGGGTCCGCCGATGACGAACTTGCCGGTCGGGTTGATGTACCAGGAGCAATCGTCGGAGATCTTCAGATCGGCGAGTGCTTCGCGGATATAGGGTTCGACGACGGAGCGGACCTTGGCGGAGTCCCAGCTCTCATCGAGATGCTGCGTCGAAAGCACGATCGAGGTGACTTCGGCCGGCTTGCCATCGACATAGCGCACGGTCACCTGGCTCTTGGCGTCAGGTCCGAGCTTGGCAACTTCGCCTTCGCCCTTCTTGCGGGCGGCCGCAAGCGTCTGCAGGATACGGTGCGAGTAGTAAAGCGGCGCCGGCATCAATTCGGCCGTCTCGCGGCAGGCATAGCCGAACATGATGCCCTGGTCGCCGGCACCTTCCTCGCCCTGCTTGTCGGAAGCGTTGTCGACGCCTTGCGCGATGTGAGCCGACTGGAAGTGCAAGAGCACGTCGATCTTCGCCGTCTTCCAGTGGAAACCGTCCTGCTCATAGCCGATGTCGCGGATCGCCTTGCGGGCGGCGGACTTGAACTTCGACGGATTGATGACTTCGTTGCCGTTCTTGTCCTTCTTCAGGAGGCTCGGAGGCAGGCGGACTTCGCCGGCGATCACGACGCGGTTCGTCGTTGCCAGTGTCTCACAGGCAATGCGCACACCCCAGGGATCAACGCCCGTCTTCGCCGCTTCGCGGTAGACCAGATCGACGATCTCGTCGGAAATACGGTCACACACTTTGTCCGGATGACCTTCGGCTACGGATTCACTCGTGAACAGGTAGTTTGCGCGCATGCGGGAAGTCCCCTCAATGAAAGAAGCGGTGCGAACGTGTTAGTGGTTTTGCCGTCGAAAAACAAGCGAACAACGACATAAATATATCTTTATATCGATATTGCCACCTGAACGGTCCACCTGCACGTTTCCTTAAATCGTACGCGATTTGAGAGTGCGGCAGCGTCCTTTGCGTGTCCGATAAAGTGGAGCGGCTGAAGGGAAAGCGCGCAAAAAAAGCGGCACTCGGGCCGCTTTGTTTTTGTGGTCAGTGAACTACCCCGATTATTCGGCTTCAGCCTCGGCGGCCAATGCCTTTACCAGATCCACCAGCTTCCGGCGCACCTTAGGGTCGGAAATCTTGACGAAGGCGCGGTTGAGCTGAAGTCCTTCGGAGGACGACAGGAAATCAACCACGTAGTTGGAACTTGAGGTCTCAGCCATGCCGGATACGCCGCCGGCGCCTTCCCCAGGAGCATCCTCGAAGAAGAACGATACCGGGACGTTGAGAATTGAAGAAATGTTCTGCAACCGGCTCGCGCCGACGCGGTTCGTTCCCTTCTCGTATTTCTGGATCTGCTGGAAGGTGATCCCCAGGGCTTCGCCGAGCTTTTCCTGGCTCATGCCGAGCATCGTCCGGCGGAGGCGAATCCTGCTCCCGACATGGATGTCGATCGGGTTCGGCTTCTTCTTGTTTTCAATCATGTCCGCGTTCCTAAACACGCTGTTTCGGGTGCCCGCAACCTGGCATCGCGCAGATCGCTCCGTCGCAACCTTACCGGCAACCAAGAGCCCCACCCGCGGGTGAAGGTTGAGGGATTCGGCCACTATGCAATTTTAGGGGTTTTAGGTCAATTCTTCCTAATATTGAAACCAACGCGCGAAAATGCTGCAACCAAAAAGAGTATTCCGGCTGTCAACCAGAAGATTCGACCGCGCGTCGCGGTATTGGTTACGTTAAGCATTTTTCCCGGCAGAATTGTGTCTGTAACCCCCTTGTAATTGTATCCCAATCCTACCACTAAAACACCACGTGCATCAACAATTGCTGATATACCGTTGTTGGCTGCCCGGATCATCGGCGTTCCGGTCTCGACTGCGCGCAACTGCGCCTGGTGAAAATGCTGGCGCGGACCGGGAGTGTCGCCGAACCAGGCGTCGTTCGTGATGTTGAGCAGGAAATCGGCCAAAGGGCCGTTGCCATCGATCTCGTCGGGGAAGATCGCTTCATAGCAGATAAGCGGATAGGCCGTCTTGCCGCCCGGCAGGGTAAGAAGCGCACGGCTCTGGGCAGGCGAAAAGCCGCCGGGCATCGAGGCCGCGATAGCGCTTAGCCCCCAGGAGGCAAGAACGTCTTCGAACGGCAGATATTCGCCGAAGGGGACAAGGTGAACCTTGTCTGCCGCACCGACGATCTGGCCGCGATCGTCGATAACATAGATCGAGTTGTAATAGCGCCGCGGCAGGCCGGCCCCGGCATCTTCGACGCGCACGGCACCGGCAATGAGGACCTGCCCGTCCTCCAAGACCTCTGCGATGCGGGCCAGCGCGTCCGGGTTGTCGGTGAGTATGAATGGGATCGACGTTTCCGGCCAAACAATGATGTCCGGACGTTTTCCGCCGTCCATCGCCGGTGCGGTCGTGAGAACGAGATGCTCCTCGAAGACCGATGAGCGTTCGCGGTCATCGAGCTTTTTCGCCTGGTCGACCACCGGCTGAACCAGGCGCACCGTCAACTCAGGCGCCAGCGGTTGAGGCGCCGGCTGGGCAAGACGATAGAAGCCGAAAGCCAGATGCGCGGCAAAGAGCGCGACGGCAATTGCGAGGCCCGCACGCGCGCCCTTGCCGGTGGCTATGAGAGCAGGTGCCGCAAACACGAAGACCGCGAGCATGTTGATCGTTGCAAGGTTCACGACGCTCGCCGACTGCATCATCAGAGGCATCGGCATCAAGGCATAGCCGATGGCATTCCAGGGAAAGCCCGTGAACAGAAACCCGCGGAGCCATTCCGCGACGCCGAAGCCGAATGCAAGGGCTGCGATCCTGCCCAGGCCGTCAGACCAGAGACAACGCGCCAGCGCGACTGCAAGGGCGTAAAAAAGCGCGAGAGCGGCGGGCAGGCCGACGACGGCGAGCGGCAGCGCCCAGGCAAAAAGATCCGCCTCGATCAGCAAGGCGTTGCCAAGCCACCAGAGGCCGCCAAGGAAGTAGCCGAAGCCGAAGCTCCAGCCGATCGACAAGGCCGGCCAAAGCCTTGCGAGCCGGCCTTTTTCAGGATCACCCGGCGCGCCATCGATCAGCCAGACGAGGACAGGAAACGAGACGAAAGCGGCCGCGAAGATGCCGAGGGGCGGCTGGGTGAGAACTGTCAAGAGCCCCGCGAGGAAGGCGATAAATACCCGCGACACCCCGGAGAGGAGCATAATCCTGCCTGCCAGCCTTGCCATACAGCCTCCAATAGACGCGGGATCACCGCTCGACCCCTGCGCAGGAAAAACGACCGAATCATTCCGCGGCAGTGTTCCAAAAAAGCGGCTGCTTGTCCCGATCGCATACGTTGCACGCCATGGCATCGCGCAAGGAATCGGAAGAGGTTCTTGGGCTATCCCAGATCGTTTCACCGGTTTCGCCGATACGGTGAAACGATCCCAGAGCCCTTCAGGGTTAAATGGAAGCAGTTCTGCCGGAGCAGGTTTTCGTCAGGGCAGAGGCGATTGGCGAAGGGGCGTACCCGGATGTACGTCCGAGCCGATCGCCTCTGCGCCTGGCGGAAAGATGCCCGGCCCTTCGGGTTGGCTGAAACGGGCCGCCTGATCGACCGGCCGGCTTGGACGTATGCGTTGGCTACGCCGCGCGCCGGCCGGTCGACCATCCGACTCCGTTTGAGCCAACAGAACTGTTTCCATTTGACCCTGAAGGGCTCTCACTGCTTGAAATAGGGAAGGCGGCCGCCGGTACGGCTATTGTTCGGATGTCGGCGGTGATCCGGCGCCGACCTCGGCGTCGCGACCGGCGGGCGCCTCCCGCTCCGTCTTCAACACGCGGCGACGGGCCAGCGGGCGCTTGCGCATGATGCGCACCCGTTTGACGCGCCGTGGGTCGGCATCAAGGATCTGAAACTCAAAACCGGGGATGGCCTGGACCACCTCGCCGCGAACCGGAATGCGTCCGAGCGAAGCGAAAACCAGCCCGCCGAGCGTGTCGACATCCTCGAGCTGCTCGCGCACGTCGAAATCCGGGCCAATCGCTTCGGCGATCTCCTCGAGTTCGACACGGGCATCGGCGACGAAGACGTCATCGGAACTGCGCGCGAACATGACCTCTTCATCATCATGCTCGTCCTCGATATCGCCGACGACCATCTCGACGATGTCCTCCAGCGACACCAGACCGTCCGTGCCGCCGTATTCATCGATGACGAGGGCCATCTGGATGCGCGCCGCCTGCATCCGCTGCATCAGGTCCGAGGCCAGCATGGACGGCGGCACGAACAGGAGCTGGCGAACGATGCCGGCCTCTTCCACCGTCTTGCCGAGATCGACGCGCGAAAGGTCGAAACCCGCCCGTTGCTGGCGCGGCATCTTTTCCACCACGGCCGGGGCCGTGGGCTGTGCCTTGCCGTTGCGGCGCCGGTTGCGCGCCTGCTTGGTGACATAGGCGAGCAGATCGCGGATATGCACCATGCCGCGTGGGTCATCCAGGCCCTCGTTGTAGACCGGCATGCGCGAGCGTCCCGACTCCTCGAAAATGACCATGAGCTCGCCGATCGTGATGCTCTGGTCCACGGCCTCGATATCGGCGCGCGGCACCATCACGTCCTCGACGCGAACCTCTCGGAAACGCAGGATGTTGTTGAGCATTGCCCGCTCTTCGGGCGAGAACGCGGCGTTGCTATCCGCGTCCGTCAGCAGAGCGTCGGCAAGATCTTCGCGCAGGCTCGACGGACTTGCCCCGCGCAAAAGGCGCGCGGCACGGCTCCAGAAGGAGGTTGTGGATTTGCTGCTCTCCTGTCGGGGAGCGGCGGTACTACTACTGCCCGCCTCGGCCTCTCCGGAAGCTTCCGCTTCCTCGGCTGCAACGGCAGCCGGCTGTGTGTTGGTGTCGCTCATCGTTCCAAACTATCAATCCGGGGATCGGTCCCCGTATGGATCAGATAGGCCAAGACGCGCCAAAATGCGAGTCTCAAGGCCTTCCATTCTTTCCGCCTCGTCGTCTTCCAGATGATCATACCCGAAAAGATGGAGGAATCCATGTACGAGAAGATGCGTCAGGTGCGCGTCAAACGGCTTTTCCATCTCGGTCGCCTCGCGCTTCAGCGTTTCATAGGCAACGACGATATCGCCGAGCATCGGTCCCGGCATCTTGCCGGGGGTCACGGGAAAGGCGGGGAAAGACAGCACATTGGTCGGCTTGTCCTGGCTTCGCCATTCCGCGTTGATCGCTCGCATCGAAGCATCATCAGTGAAGACCAGAGAAACTTCCGGCGCCTCCGGCGGAAAAGGCTGTTTTTCCTCGCGCGCGAGGAAGTCGGCCGTCGCCTCGAGAATACGCGCCGAGAAGGATTGCAGCTCATCTTCCGATGGCCAATCGCCCTCTTCGACGCTGATCTGAATGTCCAAAGCCGTCATGGTCGCAACGAAACGCCGTTAGATCACGATGATTTTGGGTCGATTCGACCGAAAATCATAAACCTGATCGATTCCAACAAAATAGAGCGGGACGCGGGCGGAAAACCGCATACGCTTTTCCTCCTCCCGCTCTAAAGCGTGATCCAAGAAGTGGGAACCGGTTTTCGAACAGATCACGCGATAAACAAGGACTAACGATCGCTCTGCTCGCTCTCGTCGTGAACCGCGGTGTGGGCTTCATAGGCCCTGACGATCCTCGCCACCATCGGATGACGGACGACATCGACATCCTTGAAGCGGATTACCGAAACGCCTTCCACGCCATTGAGTATCTGCAGCGCCTCCACGAGGCCCGACTTGACGCCGCGCGGCAGGTCGATCTGGCTGGGGTCGCCGGTGACGATCATCCGGCCGTTTTCGCCGAGGCGGGTCAGGAACATCTTCATCTGCATCGATGTCGTGTTCTGCGCCTCGTCGAGGATTACGGCGGCATTGGCGAGCGTTCGCCCACGCATGAAAGCGAGCGGCGCGATCTCGATCACGCCCGCGGTGATCGCCCGCTCGACCTTGTCGCCGGGCATCATGTCGTAGAGCGCGTCGTAGAGCGGCCTCAAGTAGGGGTCGACCTTTTCCTTCATGTCGCCCGGCAGGAAGCCCAGGCGCTCGCCGGCTTCGACCGCCGGTCTCGAAAGAACGATACGATCGACCGCGCCGCGCTCAAGAAGCTGAGCGGCATGAGCAACGGCAAGATAGGTCTTGCCGGTGCCGGCCGGGCCGATGCCGAAGACGAGTTCCGCCCGCTCCATCGCGCGGATATAGGCATCCTGCATGGGCGTCCGCGCAGCGATGGTCTTCTTGCGCGTCGAAATCTGCGCCATCGTCAACTTGGCTTTGCGCTCCATGGTCGGCAACTGCAACTGGTCGTCAGCAGCGACCGCCATACGGATCGCTCCCTCGACATCGGACGTATCGATCGATCCGCCACTCTGCAATCTTCCGTAGAGATAGTCGAGGGCGCGCCGCGCCTGGTTTGTCGCCACCACGTCGCCCGAGATCGCAACGGAATTTCCGCGCGGCCTCGCATCGATGCGCAGGCGTTCTTCAAGCAACTTCAGATTCTGGTCGAATTGGCCGAAGAGCTCGCTGGCAAAGCGGTTGTTCTCGAAAGTAAGCACGAAGTGATTGGCGTCTGTCGCAGATGTTTTTGACTGGCGCGATGATGAAGAAATCAATTCGTGTCCGTTCAAGCGGTTAGGCTCCTCGCTCTCGCTTTACTGCGCCGCGCGTCAGAATTGACACGCAAAAGACGCTGTAACGTCTTACTGCGCATAAGCCTTTCTGAAAATCGATTCCGATTTTCGGGGCCATGCGCTACCCGATCATCTCGGCAAAGAGGCTATTGGAGCCCGCTTTGATGATTCGTACTTTGATAATGTCACCGATTTGCGATGCTTTTGCATCAACATTCACCGGCTGCAGCCAAGGTGAACGACCGACGAGCTGGCCGGGCATACGGCCGGGTTTTTCCAGAAGCAGATCGATCTCGCGCCCAATGCAGGCTTGAGCAAAGTCGCGCTGCTGCTTCATGAGCAAAGTCTGCAATCTTTCCAAACGCTTGGCCTTCACGTCCTCGGATACCTGATCCTTGAGTTCGGCCCCCGGCGTGCCGGGACGGGTCGAATACTTGAAGGAAAATGCCTGTGCATAACCCACCGCCTCCACGAGACGCAGGGTATCCTCGAAGTCCTCGTCGGTTTCACCCGGGAAGCCTACGATGAAATCGCCGGATAGGGCAAGGTCGGGCTGAGCCGCGCGGATGCGATCTATCAGGGCGAGATACTCGGCTGCCGTATGACGCCGGTTCATCGCCTTCAGGATGCGGTCGGATCCCGATTGGACCGGCAGATGCAGATAGGGCATCAGCTTCGCCATCGACCGATGCGCCTCGATCAGGTTGTCATCCATGTCGCGCGGATGGCTGGTCGTATAACGCAGGCGCGCAAGGCCGTCGATTTCGGCAAGGCGGACGAGAAGATTGCCCAATCCCCAGTCGCGGCCGTCCGGGCCGGTGCCATGCCAGGCGTTGACATTCTGCCCGAGCAGGGTGATTTCGCGCACCCCGCCTTCGACCAGCCTTTCGGCCTCGGCAACGATCTGAGCCACCGGTCGCGACACTTCCGAGCCGCGGGTATAGGGCACAACACAGAAGGTGCAGAACTTGTCGCATCCCTCCTGCACCGTCAGGAAGGCGGTTACGCCGCGGGCGCGTGTCTTCGCCCTGTCTGGTGCGGGCAAATGCTCAAACTTGTCCTCGATCGCATAGTCGGTCTCGACGACGCGCTCGCCGCCCCGCGCTCGCTTCAACGCCTCGGGAAGACGGTGATAGGTCTGCGGGCCGATGACGAGGTCGACCGCCGGCGCGCGGCGAAGGATTTCGTCGCCTTCAGCCTGCGCGACGCAGCCGGCGACGCCGATGACCATTTCGCGGCCTTCGCGCGCCTTCTCCTTCTTCAGTTCGCGCAGCCGGCCAAGCTCGGAATAGACCTTTTCCGCCGCCTTCTCGCGGATATGACAGGTGTTGAGCAGGACGAAATCCGCTTCCTCCAGGACGTCGGTCGAAACGTAGCCGTCGCGCGAAAGCGCATCCGACATGCGGTCGGAATCATAGACGTTCATCTGGCAGCCATAGGTCTTGACGAAGACCTTGCGCGAGGGTGTGTGTTCCTCGCCCGGCACCGGCGTTTTCGACAAAAGAGCTGTTTCCTGGGTCATGCGCGGTTCTTTAGTGCATGGCGGCCCAAAGTTGAAGCATTTTCGGCGCAGATCGCTATCCTTCGGCCCGCGCCACGGCCCGATCCAACCTCGGCCGCCCTCTCAGGCGGTCCGACAGCATGCTGCGAATGCGCTGCTCGATCGTGCGGCTCACGTCTTTCCGATTGGCATGGCGGTCATAGTCCACCGCCTCGCCGAAATCGACATCCACGTCCAGCGCGCCTTCCCGCAGCACGCCAAGAAGGTGTGGCAGCAGTCCGGTGTCGCCGGGCCATGCGGCAATCGGCCTATTGTAGCGCCCCATCGGCATGCCGTGGATTCCGGTGTAGGAGATGGCCAATGGTTGAACATGGACCACCCCGGTCGGCGAGTGCGGAACCGCAGAAGCGGCAGCACCGAACAGCGAGGTCTTGATGTCAAGCAGCCGGTTGCCGTCCGAGGTCGTCCCTTCCGGGAAGAGCACGACGATCTCTCCATCGGCGAGCCTTCGACCGATCTCGTTCACCTGATGGCCAGTCGAGCGCTTCTGGTCGCGCTCGATGAAAACGGAGGCCTGCAGGCGGGCGAGAAGCCCGAAAACGGGCCAGGTCTTCACCTCGGATTTAGCGACGAAGACGACGTCGGCCACGGAGGACAGGACCAGAATATCCTTCCAGGACACGTGATTGGCGCTGAGCAGCAACGGACGCCGGCGATCTGGCTCGCCATGAACGCGAACGCGAAGACCGAGCAGCAGGCATGCCACGCGGTGCCAGAAACGTGGCAGCCACCGTCGGGGCTTCAAATCCAGCCACAGGCAAAAGATCTGCACCGGCATCAGCACCAGCGAGACCAGCACCAGCAGCGCGCCGCACAGGGCAACCCGGACCCAATTGATCATCCGCGAAGGCTTTCCAACCCGCTCAACTTTCCTTCATCGTTCGGCCCCGCGTGCAAGCGCGCCACTTTCGAAACGCGGCCAGACGCATCCGAACGGGAGACGCGCAAACACAGACCATGTGGTGAATCGGACTAGCGAAGATCGAGTCGCATGACAAGCGCCGCCGTGCGCGCTCCTGTCGAGCCCTGGTAGTATGCGCGGCGTTCGCCAACCTTGAGGAAGCCGAGCTTCTGATAGAGACCGAGCGCGGCCTGGTTCGTTTCATCGACTTCGAGGAAAAGCGCCTCGGAACCTTTGACGAATGCCTCACGCATGGCCGCCTGCATCAGGCGCCAACCGAGGCCGGACCGGGCGAAACGCGGATCGACGCCGATCGTCAGGATTTCGGCCTCTCCGGCCACGGCGCGCGAGAGCACAAAACCGCCAAATGCAGGCCGAAAGGCACCGTTCGTCTGGCGCGCCACAAAACCGAAGACGGTATCCTGCGACAGCAATGCGTGAATTTCACCGTCGCTCCAAGGAGAAGCGAAGCGTTGGCGATGCAGCGCCGCGGCGGCAACGAGGTCGCCCTCCTCGAGCGGGAAGATATCGAACTCCGTCCGACGGGTGAAATAATCGGTCAAACTCATCGCGGTCTAGGCTCGGGTTACGGCAAAGCCTGCCTGAGGCTTCGCATCCGGTCCACGCAAGTATAGCGGTTTCGGCTTGGCTGAGGCTGGATCGGCGCCGGCACCCAACCGGCCAACGACAGCAATGTCGATGTTGTCCGGCATTCCACCCGCCTGCAAATGGCCGACGAGGGAAGCGCCGGAGCCGCAAACCGTGCCTTTGAACCCGGAAAACCGCTCGCGCGCCTCTGTCACCGGCAGAACCTCGGGCTCGCCCCTTGCCCCACCGGAGGCGTCGAAAAGCTGGGTATAGACTTCGTCCCGCTTCGCGTCGATGACGACGAGAACCGGCTGGCCGGGTGTCGCCAGCCTGGCACCTTCGGCGGCGACCTCAAGCGTGGTGATCCCGACGGCCGGCTTGCAGAGGGCAAGCGCGAGGCCACGTGCGGCCGCAACCCCGACACGAATGCCGGTAAAGGATCCGGGGCCGACTGTGACTGCGATACGGTCGATGTCTGCAAGTTGCCTGTCGGCGGCGAGCAGCGCCTCGTCGACGAACTCCATCAGACGCTCGGCGTGGCCGCGTCCAATGTTCGCACCCGCGCGGGCCAGAAGCTCGGCGGAGGCGCTGTCATAAACCGCAGCGGAGCAACCGCTCCCCGATGTATCGATGGCAAGCACTAACATATCAGCCGCAATGGCCTCCCTCCATTGCTTCGCGCGCAGATCCGGCGCGAAGTGCTCTACAGCGCCGCGCGCCTTATCAGACGCGCAAAGGGACGCTGTAGCACTTTGAAGTGCTGCATGTTTTTATTCTTAAATCGGCTAGGATTTAAGGGAACATGCAGTGGCGCCCGGATCAGACGGATTCGACTGCTTCGACTTCTGGAACGAAGTGGCGCAGCAGGTTCTGGACTCCGTGCCTCAACGTCGCAGTCGAGGATGGGCAGCCGGAGCATGCGCCCTTCATGTTCAGGAACACGGTGCCATCCTTGAAGCCGCGGAAGGTGATGTCGCCACCGTCCTGGGCAACGGCCGGACGAACGCGGGTTTCAAGCAATTCCTTGATTGTGGCAACGATGGCTTCGTCGCCCTCGTCGAAGAACTCACCTTCCTGGTCCGCCTCCTCGGCGCGCCCGGCACCCGACATGACCGGCTGGCCGGACATGAAATGTTCCATGATCGAGCCAAGGATGGCGGGCTTCAGGTGCTGCCACTCCTGCGCTTCCTTGCTGACCGTGATGAAGTCGTAACCGAAATAGACGCCGGTGACGCCCGGGATCGAGAAGAGCCGCGCCGCCAAAGGCGATTCTGCACGGGCCTCTTCTTCGCTCCGGAATTCGGCCGTACCGTTCTCCATCACCACCTTGCCCGGCAGGAACTTGAGCGTGGCCGGATTTGGCGTGGCTTCCGTCTGGATGAACATCTTTCTCTCCGTTTCGCCGGAAGCTTCCCGACCGGCTCTTTAGAATTGTTCAAAAATATAGGTGTTTCGCCCCGCCCTCGCAAGGGCGCATCCCGTCGCACGTGAACCGCTGTGATCGGGACGGGGGAGCGTGCGGAAGACCGCCTCTTCCCGACTTGGAAACGGCGCGATGCCGCACGGAAATAGGGCTCTAGCTCAGCGCGTCTATTTCCTCGTCAGTCAGCATATCGGGAATGACGGTCACGGGAATCGGAAAGGCCGCGGCCTTTCCGGCGATGGACGACACCAGCGGCCCCGGCCCTTCCTTCGCCGATCCCGCTGCGAGCACCAGAATGGCGATGTCGCGGTCGTCCTCGATGACGGCGTGGATCTGCTCCGTGGCGATCCCTTCGCGAATGACGATTTCCGGTTCGATGCCGATGCTTTCGCGCACCGTCTGAGCCACCTTTGCCAGCGTCGCCTCGGCCTCTTCACGCGCTTCCGCCCGCATGATCTCCTCGACCCCCAGCCACTGCTGGAAGTCGCCATCGGCGATCACGTAGAGCAGCACCAGGCCGCCGTTGGAGTTCTTCGCGCGCATGCCGGCATAGTGCACGGCGCGGCCGCATTCGGGCGTATCGTCGATCACCGCCATGAACTTGCGGCGATGACCTTCCAGTCGTGAGAGTCGGGTGGAAACCATGCGGCGAACATTACATTGCCGTTCGCCGCCCGCAAGGTCTCATTTTTGCGCGCTACTGCAAAAACCCGATGATTTCGCGAACCTCGCGCATTGTCTTTTCGGCGCGCGCGCGCGCCCGCTCGCCGCCACGCCTCAGGATTGTGTCGATGTGCGCGGTATCATCCATCAGGCGGCGCATCTCACCGGTGATCGGCGACAGCACGTTGACGGCGAGATCGACCAGAGCCGGCTTGAAGATCGAGAACTGCTGGCCCCCGAACTCGGCGAGAACCTCATCCTTCGTCTTGTCGGAAAGCGCCGCATAGATGCCGACGAGGTTTTCCGCCTCCGGCCGGCCGGCGAGGCCGTCTACTTCGCTCGGAAGCGCGTCGGGGTCGGTCTTGGCCTTGCGGATCTTCTTCGAGATCGTCTCGGCATCATCCATCAGATTGATGCGTGACAGATCGGAAGGATCGGACTTCGACATCTTCTTCGTGCCGTCACGCAGAGACATGACGCGCGGCGCCGGCCCACCGATCAAGGGCTCGACGGGCGGGAAATAGGCATGGATCGGCTCTTCACCGACGACGATATCGACGCCGTAACCGCGCGCCCGGATATGCTCCATGAAGTCGATGTTGAACTTCTGGGCAATGTCGCGCGTCAGCTCCAGGTGCTGCTTCTGGTCGTCGCCGACCGGAACATGCGTGGCACGGTACACGAGGATGTCGGCTGCCATCAGGCTTGGATAGGCGAGCAGGCCGAGCGAGGCGTTTTCGCGATCCTTGCCGGCCTTGTCCTTGAACTGGGTCATCCGGTTCATCCAGCCGATGCGGGCGACACAGTTGAAGATCCAGGCAAGCTCGGCGTGCTGCGGCACCGCCGACTGGTTGAAGACGATATGCTTTTCCTGATCGATGCCGGAGGCGATGAAGGCGGCCGCTATCGAGCGGATCTGGCCCGGCAGATCCTCGTGCACGAGCTGCGCGGTGAGCGAGTGCAGGTCGACGACGCAATAGATGCAGTCGTTGTTTTCCTGCAGTGCAACGAACTTGCGGATCGCGCCGAGATAATTGCCGAGATGCAGGTTGCCGGTCGGTTGTACGCCGGAAAATACGAGCGGCTTGAATTCGTTCATGTCGTCCTCAATCGGGCTTGTGGAGGGCCCGTCTCCAGTTGATATCCGCCGCGCTTATGCACGGCAGGCAAAGTGCAATCAAGGGGGTGCGGGCGTGTGACGGATCACGACGCCGGTTGCAACAGATCCCAAAGGTTGCCGAACGGGTCGGCAAACACCGCGACCGAACCGTAGGCCTCGTGGCGGGGCGCCTCGCGGAATTCGACGCCGGCCGCCAGCATCGCAGCGTGATCACGGGCAAAATTGTCGGTGAACAGGAAGAAGCCGACTCGGCCGCCGGTCTGGTTACCGATCGCGGCCCGCTGCCGTTCGTCCGCCGCCCTGGCGAGAAGCAAGGCCGTCTCCGCGGCACCTTTCGGCCGAACGAGCACCCAGCGCTTGCCGCTGCCGAGGTCCGTGTCCTCGATCAGGTCGAACCCGAGCTTGCCGCAATAGAAGGCGATGCCGTCGTCGTAATCCGGCACGACGATGGCGACGCGGGCGATCGTCTGCTTCATGGCGCATCGGGCTCCTGGCTCGCCGCAGCTTCGACCGGACCGCTGGCGCCCCTGCGCCGCAGATTGCGGCGGATCATGCCGAGGCTTGCGCCGCCAAGCCCGAAGGCGAAGGCGAAATAGATCACCATCGCCGCCGCCACCAGGCCGCAGAGGGTTAAAGCCCGCGTCAAAAGCGGGGCAGCGGACGAAAGCGGGAACGCCAGCCACTGGACCGCAAAATGCAGCGCAACCGCCATGATCGCCGCGGCGATCACCAGGCGCGGAATCCGGGTCAACAGTGGGATGTCGCGTCCCCAATGGCCACGCCAGACGAGGGTTGCGAATAACAGCACGGCATTCACCCAGCCGGCGACGATCTCCGCTATTGCGATGCCGCTCGCGGCGAGCGTCGGAAACAGCGTCAAGGCCAGCGACACGTTCACTGCCACGGAAATTGCGGCGAAGATCATCGGCGTGCGGGTGTCCTCGCGTGCGAAGAAACCCGGAATGAAGGCCTTGATCAGCACGAAGGCCGGCAGGCCAAGGCCGTAGATCGCCAGGATATGGCCGACCACGACGGTCGATTCGGGCAGGAACTTGCCGCGCTCGAAGAGCAGCCGGACGATCGGTTCCGACATGACGAGCAGTGCGGCGGCGGCCGGCAGCGTCAGGAACAGCGTAAATTCGACGGAGCGGTTCTGCAGGTTCGACGCTTCGTTGATATTGCCGGCGCGAAGCGCCCGCGCAAGCTCCGGCAGCAGCACGGTCGCGACCGCGATGCCAACCACGCCGAGCGGGAGCTGGTAGATGCGGTCGGCATAGACGAGCGACGACACGGCCCCCGCCTTAGCGGAGGCGATATTGGTGTTGATCAGAAGGTTGATCTGGGTGATGCCGCCGGTGATCGCCGCCGGCAGCGCCAACACGAGAAGCCGTCTGACATTCGCCGTCAGCCGCGGCCGGCGAAGCCCGATCCGGATCCCGGCGTTGCGCACGGCGAACCAGACGATCGCGAGCTGCACCAGCCCTGCAGCCAGGACGCCCCAGGAAAGGCCATAGCCGACCGCAACCGCGTCGTGGCCACTATGCCAGGCATAGGCAAGAACGCCGATCAGGATGACGTTCAGAAACACCGGCGCGATCGCCGCCGCGAAGTAGCGGTGCAGCGAATTCAGCATGCCCGCCATCATCGCCGCCAGCGACATGCAGGCGAGATAGGGGAACATGATCGTCGCGAAGGATACGGTGCTTGCGAATTTCGGCGGATCGCCGGCAAAGCCCGGGGCTATCAACTCCCGGACGATGAACGGCATCGCCAGCTCCATGGCGATCGTCAGAAACAGGAGAACGGTGAAGAGCACACCGAAAACCTCTTCTGAAAAGCGACGCGCGCCATCCATGCCGCGTGCTTCGATCTCCTTGGCGAAAAGCGGCACGAAGGCGGAGTTGAAGGCGCCTTCGGCAAAAAGCCGGCGGAAGGTGTTGGGCAGCCGGAAGGCGGTGTTGAAGGCGTCGGCAACCGGTCCGGTGCCGAGCGCCGCCGCCATGAAGGTTTCGCGGACGAAGCCGAAGATGCGGCTTCCAAGCGTCGCACCGCCGACGGTTGCAAATTTCTTGACGAGGCTCATGTTTCGGCTTTTGTCGCTTTGGAACCATGTGATGCGCGCGGCGCATGCGCCGGTGCGATGATACCCGAGGGCATGCGGTCGCGAGCCTCGTCCACTTCGTCGGCCAACACCGCCTTGAGGCGCGCCGCGATGTTCGTCTGCCGGTTCTCGCTGGTGATCTTCGAGCCGACCAGATCGGTGACATAGAAAGTATCGATGACCTTCTCGCCGAAGGTGGTGATATGGGCCGAGGCGATGTCGAGCGAGAGGTCGGAAAGCACTGCCGTCACCTCGGAAAGGAGACCGGGCCGGTCGAGGCCCTCGACCTCGATAACGGTGAACTTGTTCGACAGCGTGTTGCTGATCGTCACTTCCGGCGTGACCGTGAAGGCCTTGCTGCGCTTCTTCACGCGCGTGCGGCTGGCGATCACTTCGGGCAGGCGCTTGCGGCCGGAAAGCACATCCTCGATCAGCTTGCCGATGCTCGCCGCCCGGCGCATCTCGTCCTCGTCGACCGGAAATTCCCGGTTGACCAGAATCGTGTCCAGCGCCCGCCCATCGGACGTCGTAAAGATCTGTGCGTCGACGATGTTGGCACCCGCCGCGGCGCAGGCTCCTGCAATCACCGTCAGCAGGCGCGGATGGTCCGGGGAAAGCACGGTGATTTCGGTGATGGCGTGGAACTGGTGCGTGCGCACCATGGTCGCAAGTGTCTTGCCGGCCCGGTCCGCCTCGCGAATGAACTCCGCGTGCCGGACCTGATCCTCGAGCGCCACCGAAAGAAGATAGGGCTGATAATGTAGCCGCACATAGGCCTCGCGGTCCGCCTCGGACCAATCGGTCAGCGCCTCCTCCAGCATGCGGGCCGCATGTTTTGCCCGTTCCTTCCGCGACAATTCCGAGAAGCCGCCGGAGAGCAGAAGCTCGGTCTCGTAGTAGAGCGTGCGCAGCAATTGCCCCTTCCAGCCGTTCCACACGCCCGGCCCCACCGCCCGGATATCGCAGACCGTCATGATGAGCAGCATTTTCAGGCGATCGAGCGACTGCACGCGCTCGGCGAAATCGACGATGGTCTTGCGATCGTTGAGGTCGCGCGTCTGGGCCACCATCGACATGGTGAGATGCTCCTCGACCAGCCAGACCACGGTTTCGGTCTGCTTTGGAGAAAGCCCCAAACGCGGGCAGAGCTTGCGGGCCACCTTGGCGCCGGCGACCGAGTGGTCCTCCGGTCGGCCCTTGGCAATGTCGTGCAGCAGCACGGCGACATAGAGTGCCTCGCGGTCCTCGATGCCCGGCATCAGCGTCGCCGAAAGCGGATGCGCCTCCTCCTCGATGCCGCGCTCGACCCGCGAGAGAATATCGACCGTGCGCAGCAGATGCTCATCCACCGTATAGTGATGATACATGTTGAACTGCATCATCGACACGATCTTGCCGAAATCCGGGATGAAGCGGCCGAGGACGCCGGACTCGTTCATGCGCCTCAGGATCAGCTCCGGATTGCGCCTCGACGTCAGGATCGAGAGGAACAGCCTGTTGGCTTCCTCATCTTCGCGCAGTTGCGGCGTGATCAGGCTCAGCGAGCGGGTTACCTGCTTCAGCGCGGCCGGATGGAACTCCAGGCCGTTTATGTCGGCGACGTGGAAGAGCCGCAGAAGGTTTACCGGATCGCGCTTGAAGACATCGGGGCTCGACAGCGTGATGCGCCCGCCATCATCGACGAAGTCGAGCGTACCGGCGATCTTGCGGGTGCGGTGTTTGAAACGACTGATCACCCCGGAAATCCCCGGTGCATCCTTTGCCTGCTGGTCCTCGAGCGCGGCGCAAAAGATGCGCGTCAGATCACCCACGTCCTTGGCGACGAGGAAATAGTGCTTCATGAAGCGCTCGACAGCCGAAAGGCCGGGGTGATCGTGGTAGCCAAGCGCCTCGGCGATCTCGCGCTGTATGTCGAAGGAGAGTCGCTCTTCCGCCTTGCCCGTCAGGAAATGCATGTGGCAGCGCACCGCCCAGAGGAAATCCTCCGATTTCTGGAAAAGCTTGTATTCCTGTCGCGACAGGACGCCGAGCTTGACGAGATCGGCCGAGTCCTTGACCCGGTAGAAATACTTGGCGATCCAGAACAGCGTGTGCAGGTCGCGAAGCCCGCCCTTACCCTCCTTGATGTTCGGCTCGACGAGATAGCGGGTATCGCCCGCCTTGCGATGGCGCTGGTCGCGCTCGGCAAGCTTGGCGGCAATGAAATCGGGACCGGTGTTGCGGATGATCTCGCGGTCGAAGCGCGTTTCGAGTTCGCTCGCCAGTGCCTCGGAACCGCAGATGTAGCGGCATTCAAGGATCGCCGTGCGAATTGTCATGTCGGCGCGTGACAGCCGGATGCATTCCTCGATCGTGCGCGTCGCGTGACCGACCTTGAAGCCCAGGTCCCAGAGGATATAGAGCATGAACTCGATCGCCGGCTCCGCCCAGACCGCTTTCTTTGCCGGCAGCAGGAAGAGAAGGTCGATGTCCGACCCCGGCGCCAAAGTTCCGCGTCCGTAGCCGCCGACGGCCGTCACCGCGATGCGAGATGCCGGCGGCGCCTTCGCCGCGTCGAAGACCTCGTTCAGCACGAAATCATGCAGCAGGGTGATGAGCTGGTCCTGGAGCCAGGAGATGCGTTCAGCGCATTTGATCCCGGCGCCGTCGGCTGCAAGCAACTCGCGCGCCTTGGCGCGGCCCGAAAGATTGGCCTGCTTGAATGCGGCAAGCAGGGCCTGACGCATCGGTTCTCGCTGCTCCGCATGAGCGGAGGCGATGAAGCTGCATTTCGCTCGCAGCGCCGCAACATCGAGAATTTCGGGAAAGGAAGTTTCGTGTCTGGCCATGAAGTGCCGAGGGGCGTCCTGTCCGACTGGTTGAGTAATCCGCTGCATCTGCCAGCGCTCCTGCATGTCGCCGTGGACCGGCCGGAAACATGCAGCATTTCAAAATGCCACGTCCTTTGGGCCTCGAAAGGCGCGCGGCGCTGTATAGCCTTTCTATTCCTCAAATGACAGGAAAAATAGGCAGCATCATCGCGGTCGATTCCGCCCTCGCGGGAGATCAGCGGGCGCCAAGTTGCTTCTTCAGCGAATAGAGGGCGTCGAGGGCGTCGCGCGGCGTCATGTCGTCGGGATTGAGCGCCTTCAGCGCCTCCTCGACCTTCGACGGCCCGGCCCTCGCCGACTCCTCGCGCCGTATCGCCACCTGGAAAAGCGGCAGGTCGTCGATCAGCTGGCTTGCCGGGTTTTTGCGGTCGGCGTCCTCGAGCTTGGCAAGCACATCCTTGGCCCGCGCGACGACCGACGCCGGCAGACCGGCAAGTCGAGCCACCTGGATCCCGTAGGACCGGTCGGCGGCGCCGGGACCGACCTCGTGCAGGAAGATCACGTCACCGTCCCATTCTTTGACCCGCATCGTCGCGTTCGAGAGCCGGCCAAGCTTTTCGGAGAGCACCGTCAGTTCATGGAAATGGGTGGCGAAGAGCCCGCGGCAACGATTGACCTCGTGCAGGTGCTCGACCGCGGCCCAGGCAATCGACAGGCCGTCGAAGGTCGCGGTACCGCGGCCGATTTCGTCGAGGATCACCAGCGAGCGGTCCGTCGCCTGGTTGAGGATCGCTGCGGTTTCGACCATCTCGACCATGAAGGTCGAGCGGCCGCGGGCGAGATCGTCGGACGCGCCGACGCGGGAAAAAAGCCGGTCGACGATGCCGACATGCGCCGCCGCTGCCGGGACGAACGACCCCATCTGTGCCATGATCGCAATCAGCGCATTCTGGCGCAGGAAGGTCGATTTACCGCCCATGTTCGGACCGGTGAGCAACCAGATCGCCCCGCCCTCGTAACCTTCCGGAGGCGACAGGTCGCAGCCGTTGGCAACGAAGGCGTTGGCCGCCTGGCGCCGGAGCGCCTGCTCGACGACCGGATGACGTCCGCCGTCGATCGCGAACATCCGCGAGCGGTCGACCACGGGGCGTGCATAGTTCTGCTCTTCGGCAAGGACAGCGAGGCCGGTCGACACATCGAGCGTTGCGAGCGCCAGCGCCGCCGCCTTGATCGCCTCGGCATGCCCAACGACCTCGCCCACCATCGCCTCGAACGCTTCGAGTTCGATCGCAAGGGCCCGATCCGCCGCATTGGCGATCTTGGTTTCGAGCTCCGCGAGCTCGGTCGTCGTGAACCGCATCGCATTCGCCATGGTCTGGCGGTGAATGAAGCGCGCGCGCCCTGCGTCGGTGTCGGTCATCGCCCCGGCATTTCCCGCGGTCACCTCGATGAAATAACCCAGCACGTTGTTGTGCTTGATTTTCAGCGATTTGATCCCGGTTTCATCGCAATATTGCAGTTGCAGGCCCGCAATTACCCGGCGCGACTGATCGCGCAACGCTCGCATCTCATCGAGTTCGCCATGCGCTCCTTCGCGCACGAAGCCGCCGTCGCGCTTCAAGAGCGGGAGTTCTTCCGCGAGCATCGACTCGAGTCTCGCCAGCAACGCCTCCGGCAATGCCTCGATCGCGGCATGCGCCTCGGTCAGTTCTGTCGAGAGGTTGCCGCGCGACAACAGCGCCGATATCGTCGCCGCGGCGCGAAGCCCGGCCATTATCGCCCCAAGATCACGCGGGCCGCCACGGCCGAGCGCCAGCCGCGACAGCGCGCGCGGCATATCGGGCGCGCGCCGCAAGGCGTCGCGCAGATCCGTCGCAAAACGCTGCTGGTCGGCCAGGACCTCGATCGAATCGAGCCGCATGTTGATCCGGTCGGGATCGGTCAGCGGCGACATCAGCCGCTCCGCGAGAAGCCGCGCGCCGCCGCTCGTTACCGTTCGGTCGAGGGCTCTGAGCAACGTTCCCTCGCGCGCGCCGGAAAGCGTCTTGACCAGTTCGAGGTTGGCGCGGGTCGCCGGGTCGATGAAGAGCGTCGAGGCGACGCTTTCCCGCTCCGGAATCCCGAGCGCCGGGCGCTCGGCAAGCTGGGTCTTCTCGACATAGGAGATTGCCGCCGAGGCCGCCGCAAGCTCGGCGCGCGAAAAGCTGCCGAAGCCATCAAGGGTCTTCACGCCGTAATAGCGGGCAATGCGGCCTTCCGCCGTCGCACTGTCGAATAGCACGGACGGCTGCGGCACCGCGACCCGGCCGAGCACGTCGAAAACCGGCCGGAGCTCAGGATCGTGAAAGACGGTATCCGGCAGGATCAGTTCACGCGGCTCGATGCGCAATATATCGGCGAGCAAGCGGCCGTCGGCCGTCTCGGCAAGGCGGAAAATGCCGGTCGATATGTCGATCCAGGCGAGCGCATAGGCCGGTTCCGAGCCGCTGCGGATACGGGCAAGCGCCATCAGATAATTGGATTCTGCCGGAGAAAGCAGCTTGTCCTCGGTGATCGTTCCCGGCGTCACCAGCCGGACAACGTCGCGGCGCACGACCGACTTGCTGCCGCGCTTCTTCGCTTCGGCCGGATCCTCGACCTGCTCGCAGACGGCGACCCGGAAACCGAGGGCTATCAGCTTCTGCAGATAGTCGTCGGCCGCGTGAACCGGCACGCCGCACATCGGGATCTCCTGGCCCAAGTGCTGGCCGCGCTTCGTCAACGTGATCCCGAGCGCGCGCGAGGCTTCGACCGCATCCTGGAAGAACAGCTCGTAGAAGTCGCCCATCCGGTAGAACAACAGCGAATCCGGATTGTTCGCCTTGATCTCGATGTACTGCTCCATCATCGGAGTCGCGGTGGAGCGGCTCTCCTCGCTTGCCAGATCGGACACGGAAAGGACATCGCCCGTGCGGCTCGATGGGTCTGTCACGAAATTCATGATTGTTCCAAAAAAAGAGATGTCACACTATCCGCAAGCATTTATAGACGACAATAACAAAGAGGCTGACCTCGGCGGTCGCCCACAGGAGGTTGAGGAAACATGCCGGCTACCGACAAGACCGACCGCACGATGACAAGCGTCACCGCCCAGGAAGCGCTCGATTTCCACTCACAAGGTCGGCCCGGAAAACTGGAGATCTCCCCGACAAAGTCGATGGCGACCCAGCGCGACTTGTCGCTCGCCTACTCGCCCGGCGTCGCCGTGCCCGTGAAGGCGATCGCCGAAGACCCGGCAACCGCCTATGACTACACGACGCGCGGCAACATGGTCGCGGTGATTTCCAACGGCACGGCGATCCTCGGCCTCGGCAATCTCGGTGCGCTTGCCTCGAAGCCGGTCATGGAAGGCAAGTCGGTCCTGTTCAAGCGATTTGCGGACGTCGATTCGATCGACCTCGAAGTCGATACGGAGAATGTCGACGAATTCGTCAACTGCGTGCGCTTTCTCGGCCCGTCTTTCGGGGGCATCAACCTTGAGGACATCAGGGCGCCGGACTGTTTCATCATCGAGCAGCGGTTGCGCGAGGTCATGGACATTCCGGTGTTCCATGATGACCAGCATGGCACCGCGATCATCGCCGCCGCGGGCCTCATCAATGCGCTGGCGCTGACCGGGCGTGACTTCAAAACGACCAGGCTCGTCTGCAACGGCGCGGGCGCTGCGGCAATCGCCTGTGTCGAGCTCATCAAGGCGATGGGTTTCAACGGGGAAAACGTCATTCTCTGCGACACCAAGGGCGTGATCTACAAGGGCCGCACCGATGGCATGAACCAGTGGAAGTCCGCACACGCGGTCGATACCGACCGCCGGACCCTGACCGAGGCACTGGAGGGCGCTGACGTTTTCTTCGGCCTTTCTGCAAAGGGCGCGCTTTCGACGGAGATGGTGCTTTCCATGGCGCCGAAACCGATCATCTTCGCCATGGCCAATCCGGATCCCGAAATCACGCCGGAGGAAGTCGCCCACATCCGCGACGACGCCATCGTCGCGACCGGCCGCTCTGACTACCCGAACCAGGTCAACAACGTTCTCGGCTTCCCCTATATCTTCCGCGGCGCACTCGACGTGCGCGCCTCGACGATCAACGACGCCATGAAGATCGCCGCGGCAGAGGCCCTTGCGAGCCTTGCAAAGGAAGACGTGCCGGACGACGTTGCCGCCGCCTACCAGGGCAACCGGCCGCGCTTCGGGCCACAATACATCATTCCCGTTCCCTTCGATCCGCGCCTCATCTCGGCGATCCCGATTGCCGTCGCGAAAGCGGCCATGGAAACAGGCGTCGCGCGCAAGCCGATAACCGATCTTTCCGACTATGCGCAGCAGCTTTCGGCGCGGCGCGACCCGATCGCCTCGACACTGCAGCGCATCTACGAGCGTGTCCGCCGCCAGCCGAAGCGCATCGTCTTTGCCGAAGGCGAGGAAGTGCAGATGATGCGCTCCGCGATCGCCTATGCCAACCAGGCACTCGGTACGGCAATCCTGCTTGGGCGCGAGGAGCAGATGCGCGAAACCGCCGAGCGGGAAGGCATCGACCTCAACCGCGCCGGCATCCAAATCGTCAACGCACGCCTCTCCAAGCGCGTCGGCGCCTATACCGATTTCCTCTACGCCCGGCTGCAGCGCAAGGGTTACCTTTTCCGCGACGTGCAGCGGCTGATCAACAACGACCGCAACCACTTCGCCGCCTGCATGGTGGCTCTCGGCGACGCCGACGGCATGGTGACAGGCCTGACGCGCAATTATTCGACGGCGCTCGAAGACGTGCGCCGCTGCATCGACGCCAAGCCCGGCCACCGCGTCATCGGCGTATCGATCGCGCTCTGCCGTGGCCGCACGGTGCTCGTCGCCGATACCGCCGTGCACGACATGCCGACGGCCGAGGAATTGGCCGACATCGCCGAGGAGGCCGCCGGACTTGCCAAGCGCCTTGGCTACGTGCCGCGCGTCGCGATGCTCGCCTATTCGACCTTTGGCCACCCCTCGGGCGAACGCTCCGAGAGGGTGCGCGAGGCGGTGAAAATCCTCGACAAGCGCCGCGTCGATTTCGAATACGACGGCGAAATGGCGGCGGACGTGGCGCTTAATCAGCGCGTGATGGAGCAATATCCGTTCTGCCGACTTTCCGGCACCGCAAACGTGCTGGTCATGCCGGCGTTCCACTCCGCCTCGATCTCGACCAAGATGCTCCAGGAACTCGGCGGTTCGACCGTCATCGGCCCGCTGCTCGTCGGCCTCGACAAGTCGGTGCAAATCGCATCCATGTCGGCCAAGGATTCGGATATCGTCAACATGGCGGCAATCGCCGCCTACAACGCCGGGACCTGACGAACAAGAAGCGGTGTATCGTTTCGAGACAGGCGCTGCACCGGCAGCAAACATTGCTTGGCGGAACGTACAGCAACGGAACACATATTCTCAATAAAACAAGAGCCCACCTCTCAGGAAAAGGAAGTGGGCTCAATACATTATGGCAGATCCATCGCATAGGTCATAAAAATGAGAGGAAATTGATTGCAATATACGCGCCCCCAGACGCATTGCGAATCTTTCCCTTTATTTTTTACATTCCTTCGTCATGAAATCCAGATCAACCATGGAAATACACTTCGTCCTTTCACCAAGGAAAGTCAAACACATCCTTAACAACTGGTTAATACTGAAGTCCGCCGCTCAGGATACGGTCGAAGCAAATCGCCCGGCGTCCGCGCCGTAGTAGTTGAGGTAGCGGCCGGAAATATTGCTGATCGGCAGCACGATCAGCACATCGGTCGTGCGGAAGGCGTGATCGACCACAGCGCCTTCGCCGACCATCGCACCGAGCCGCATGTAGCCTTTGATCAGCGGCGGAAGAGCAGAAAGCGCCTTCTTGGGATTGATCGCTTCCGAGGGCATCAGGTCCATGGTCCGATGAAGCTCCGGGCGGGCGGAAACCGCCCACTCCCCCTGAGCGAGAACATTGTGGTGCAGGAAGGAGAGCGCCAATGCATGCTCTTCAGGAACGACGCCCGGGAACGAGCCGCATCCGAACATGGCGTCGACGCCATGCTTCAGCGCGTAGGCCCAATTGCCCTGCCAGAGCAGTTCGACGGTGCGCTTCGTCCGATATTCCGGCAGCACGCAGGACCGGCCGAGTTCCATGAAGCGCTTGCCCGCATGGCGCTGAAGCAATTCGCCGATCGCAAACTCGGAAGCCGAGTAGAAGCCGCCGGCCCGCTCCGCATCCTCCTGCCGCAACAGCCGGTATGTGCCGACGATCTGGTCTTCCGTGTCGCCTTCGATCGATGTGTCGAGGACGAGCAGATGGTCGCAGATCGAATCCCAGCTGTCGACGTCGCGCTTGCGCCGCTCGGCATCGGGCCCTGCCTGCGCCTTCATCTCCTCGACGAAGACCTTGTAGCGTACCGCCTGTGCAGCATCGACCTCGGCAGCGGAGCGCGCAAGCCGCGTCTCGAGAGTGCCGATCCGCCCGAGAACCTCGGTTGCCGGGGTCGCAATCGTCTTGCGGATGCAAGGCTGTGAAGTGTCAACCACGTTCGCCGAATCCAGAAGTTCGATCGTCATCCCGTGTTATCCCGAATCGCTTGTGCCTGCCGGGCTTAAACCACGTTTCTGCAACAAGATAGTGACACGAAGGCGGCTTGCAAGCCCGGCACAACGGGGTTGGCCCGCGCGCCGGCCCCTGCAGCGGAGCACGACTTAATCAGACGCGCAGACGACGCTGTAGCGCTTTGAAGTGCTGCATGTTTTTGTCCTTAGATCGGCAACGATTTAAGGAAACAAGCAGCAGCTCTTCAGGCTTCGAGAAGGCGTGCAATTTCTGCCGTGAGGCGCCCTGGTTCCGTCGGCTTCGGCAATACCGAGTCCGCTCCGGCTGCGATCAGGAGTTCGTGCAGGTCTCCACGTGTATCGGACGTCAACACTATAACGGGCAAGCGGCGGCGGTACCCGGCCGTTTCCTGCTCGCGCAGGCGCCTCAGCATCGTCAGGCCATCGCCGCGCGGCATGTTAAGGTCGGTAAGGATCAGGCGCGGCGTCTGATGTGCAGCTTCGCCGGACCCGTGCAACGCGCGAGCCAGGCTCGCGAAATCTTCAACGTGGCGAACCAGGTAGCCTGCGCGCCGAAGTATCGTCCGCAGGATGAGCGCATTGACCGGATCGTCCTCGGCAAGGAGAATATCGTGATCGCCCTGTTCGCCTGCCTCGCCCGGCGGCAATGCCTCCCGCAGCATCGGCCGGTTGTCGTTGATCGCATCCCGCTTCTCGATGCCCTTCAGCCGTCCGAGTAGAACCTCCACCAGCGACTTTTCGCGCAAGGGGCGGATAAGCCATGCCTCATAGCCATCGATCTGGTTCACCGGATGAGCGGTGCGCTCCTCCGGGTTGATAAGGTAGGTCCGGCGCAGCTTGAGGCTGGCGAGTTCCGGTTGCAGTGCAAGGAGACGGCGGAACTCATCCGAATGGCGATGGTCAACGATGATGTCAGTCAGCGGCAGGCCGCTTGACAAAACGGCGGCGGCGATGGCTTCGGCGGCGGCAAGTGTCGGCGCGCGATGACACACGCCGCCAAGGGTCGTAATCGTCGCGGCGAGCGCGTTCAGGACGGGGCCATCAGGAGCCAGCGCCAGCACGTGGGCGCCAGATAGCACGCCATCTCGTGCAGCGGCCGATGGACCACCCCCGATCAACGGAAACCGGACTTCGAACCGGCTTCCCCGGCCGGAGGCGCTGGAAGCGGTCAGGCTGCCGCCGAAGGCCTCCATGATCCTGCGTGAAATCGCGAGACCCAGGCCGGTTCCCTTGGCGCGCTGACTATCGTCCCCGGCCTGCTCGAATTCCTCGAATACGCGCCCGAGCTCATCGGCCGACATGCCAGGGCCAGTGTCGTCGATCCGGATTCTGACACCACCATCGGCAATGTCGGCTGCAACAAGGACGCCACCGGCCTCAGTGAATTTCACGGCATTGCCGATCACGTTGAAGAGCACCTGCCTGAGGCGTGCGGCATCGAACATCATCCCCGGCGGCACGTCGGCTGCAACGGTGGCGGCGATCTCGATGCCTTTCTCGTGGGCGCGGTGAGCGAGCATCTCCACCACGCTCTCGATGACGAGGCGCAGGTCCTGCTGCGAGGGGCGCAACTGAAACCGCCCGGCCGAAAGCGAGGAAAAGTCGATCAGGTCTTCGACCAGTTGAACCAGTGCATGACCGGATTGCTGCATACCGGCGAGGTAGTTTTTCTGCTCCGCCGACAGCGGGGTCTGGCCGAGCAGGTGGCTCATACCCAGAATACCGGAAAGTGGCGTGCGGACCTCGTGGCTGACAGTGGCAAGAAGGCGCGACTTCGCACGGCTTGCCTCCTCGGCGCGGCGGCGGGCTTCTTCCCGTTCGCGCGCGGCTCGCGCCTCCTCGGTCACGTCGCGGGCGATGCTGTGACGCATCAGCCTGCCGGTTGCCGGCTCACGGGTGATCACGTCATGCCAGTCGTAAAGACGGATTCCCCTCGGCGTTGAGATACGCGCAAGATAATGGTTTGGCTCAGGCTTCGGCTCGAAGCTTAAGCCCATCGCAGCGCAGGTCAGTCCGCGCACGTCGGCGCGGGCGCAGACCTCGTGAAAAACGGTGTTCGCATAGACGATCTGGCCGTCCATGGTGCGCACGATGGCAAGATCGCCAAGTCCGTCATGAATTGTTGAAAGCAGCGCCGAGGTTTCAGACCGCTGCCAGTCTTCGTCACAGGCGACCTCACGCAACGCTCCCCCTCGCCCGTCACGCGTCTCGACGCCCTCGGCGAGAAGCAGGAAGGCCCCGGCAAGGCCGCCGGCAGCGACGATTGCCGAAAACAGGGGAAGGCCGTTCGCCGAGCCCGCCGCAAAAAGGATCGCCGCAGCGGCGATGCCGGCGACGGCGCAGGCGACGCGCGCCGGCCAATATCCTTTGGCATCGGCCGCCAACGGTGCGGCTCGGCCGGCGCGGGCTCCCGTGCCGAAACCGGAATCGATCCGCCGCTTAAGTCGTGACGCTTCGCTCATGCCATCGAAATAGCATGGCAAGCCTTCCGAATGCCTTCAGCCCGTTTCTAAAGTTTTAGCGATCGTGCCTTTTCGCCAGCATGAGCTCGTCGAGGATGATCGCGCCCGCACCGACCGTGATGAAGCTGTCCGCGAGGTTGAAAACCGCAAAGGACCAATTGGCGGTATGGAAGAGGATATAGTCGATGACGTAACCGAAGAGCAGCCGGTCGACGAGGTTGCCCAAGGCGCCGGCGATGATCATCGCATAGCCGAGGTGAGCGAAGAACCGATCCTTCGGCGTACGGCGCCAAAGCCAGAGCACGAGGGCGACGACGGCCAGACGCATGCCGACGATGAACCAGTCTTCCATCCCGGAAAGCATGGAGAAGGCCACGCCGTAGTTGTAGGTCCGGTAGAGGGCAAGCATGGGAATGACCGCGACCGCCTGCTGAAAGGGCAGGAATGTCTCGACCAGATATTTGATGATCTGGTCGGCAACCAGCGCCAGCAGAATGAAGACCGCAATCGGCAGCGGCCTCGAAAACAGGACCTGCCGCTCACTCATGCGCCGGCATCCAACGACAACAGGTGGCGACGCGCTTCGAACAGCATGATCCCGGTGGCGATCGCGAGATTGAGCGAGTCCGCCCGGCCCGCCTGCGGGATGCGGGCGAGCGCGCCGGCTTCGCGGGCAAGCTCTTCGGGAAGGCCCGCCTGTTCGTTGCCCATCAGGAGCACGACAGGCTTCGACTTGTAATCGATGGTCCGATAGTCGACCGAGCCTGCCAGATGCGTTGCCACGACCCTGACACCGGCCGCCTTTTGCCACTTGACGAACTCTTCGGCGCTCGCGCGCGCGACGGGCATGGCGAAGACAGAGCCCATCGTCGCCCGCACAGTCTCGAGCGAGAAGGGATCGGTGGTCTCGCCGACGAGGATGATGCCCGAGGCGCCGGCCGCGTCCGCCGTCCGGATGATCGTGCCGAGATTGCCGGGATCGCGAACGCGGTCGAGCGCCACATAGGTCTCGCCTCCCTCGGGTCGAAGGTCCTTCAGCGCGCGATAACGCTGTTCGAAGATACCAACTACCATCTGCGGATTGTCGCGCCGGGTGATCGTCGAAAGCACTTTCTCGCTGACCTCGAGCACCAGGCCGCCCTTGGCAACGGTCTTGGCCGCCACCTGCTCGACCTGCGGCTTGCCCTTTGCCGCCTTGGCGTAGACGAGGATCTTGATCTTCCAGCCGAGATCGAGCGCATCGATCACCAGCTTCAGGCCCTCCGCCATGAAGGAACGCGTCTCGTCGCGATGCTTCTTCTGCGCAAGCGAGCGGATGTCCTTGATGATCGGATTGGTGAGGCTGGTCACCTCCTTCACGTGACCGACACGCGGTGTGCCGTGATCGCTTCTGTCAGTGTTCATTTGGGTACCCAGCGGCTGAAGAGGGAAGTGGAAAGCGCCCGCCCCGGCTCCTTGCCGTCGAGACCGCCCTCGCGGATGATGAGCTCTCCCGACTCGACCCGGCCGCCGCGCCCGCGCATCGTTTCGCGCATGAGCTCGTGAATCGAATAGAAGCTCGCGCGGATGGAATAGGCCGTAAGGACAAGCCCGCGCGCGTCAGCCGACAGGATCTCACGGCAGATGTCGAGCATTGCTGCCAGATGGTCGAAGAGCTGCCAAACCTCGCCGTTCGGGCCACGGCCGAACTTGGGCGGGTCGGTCAGGATGATGTCATAACGGCTGCCGCGCCGTTCTTCGCGCTGAATGAACTTCATCGCATCGTCGCAGATCCAACGGATCGGCAGCTTTTCGGCGCGCGTCAGCGTCTGGTTTTCGCGCGCCCAGCCGATCGCCTTTTTGGACGCGTCGACATGCGTCACCTCGGCGCCCGCCTTGGCGGCAATCAGCGAGGCGACGCCAGTGTACCCGAAGAGATTGAGAACCTTAAGCGGCCGCCCGGCCGTCGCCACCTGATCCTTCACCCAGGACCAATGGGCAAGCTGCTCGGGGAAAACGCCGACGTGGCGAAACGAGGTGAAGCGGCCGAGAAAATCGGTATCGAGAAGCTGCATCGGCCAGGTTTCGCCAAGCACCTCCCGCGGGAAGCGCCAGCGCCCCATCCCGTCTTCGTCGGTATCACCTGTGAAGACCGCATCGGCATTCTCCCAAACCGAGGGCGGCAGCGCCTTCGGCCAAAGCGCCTGCGCTTCGGGGCGGACGATGCGATAGGGTCCGTATTGTTCGAGCTTCTCGCCGTTGCCGCTGTCGATCAGATGATAGCCTGCCGTCGCCGCCGTCTCGAGGATGAGCGGCACGGTCTCGGCCGGCTTGTCGCCAGTTCGTTGCCGCACGGGACGCGTTGGGAGCGCCTCTTGGGCGGATCGCTGCCGCTCGCCCTTCTCCGGCGCGACTTTTGCGGGCGGTCCACCGCTCCTGGCCTTGACCCCAGGCCCCTTCACGGGCGGGTGCCGTTGCTCGTGGCGACCGCCACGGGCCTCAGCGCCCCGGCCTTTCGCCGCCGTGACCGAGGCGTTCTTCGACCGCCGATCTTTTTCTTTCACGCGCTGATCCTTGGACTCAAATCAAACCACTCGGCGTATCCGCTCGTGAGCCGAAGCCGCATCCAGTCGGCCCTTCACACCCTCCGTCGGGCGGGCGATACGCTTAAACCGTGCAAATAGCACTGCCGATGCTCTTGGCAAAGCCGTTTCCGATTTGCCAAGATCGAAGCCGGGAGCAGAACGGGAGGAACAGGCATGGAGATGACCGGCGAAGAACGCATCGCGGCGCGACGCGACGCAGTTTGGCAATACTTGAACGATCCGGAGACCCTGAGGCGATGCATTCCGGGTTGCCAGTCGCTCGAGATGAAATCGCCGACGGAGCTGACGGCCGTGGTCAAGGTGAAGATCGGACCAGTTTCGGCGACCTTCAACGGCAGTGTCGTCCTTTCCAACCTCAATCCGCCTCAGAGCTATACGATATCGGGCGAAGGCAAGGGCGGCATTGCCGGTTTTGCCAAGGGCGGGGCAGACGTCACGATTGTGGAGGAGGGCGATGAAACGGTGCTGCGCTATGACGTCAAGGCGGAGGTCGGCGGCAAAATCGCCCAGCTCGGCTCGCGCCTGATCGATTCGACAGCGAAAAAGCTCGCCCAGCAGTTCTTCGCGGACTTCAACCTGGCGGTCAGCGGAGAGGCTGAAGCGGCGAGCTGAGCAGCCCGCCGAGCACACGGTACCAAGACGCGATGGGTTAGTTCTGCGGCGCAGGCAGCGTTGTTTGCGATGCCAGTTTCTCCGCCTGGCTGCGTTGCTTTTCCGCCTCACGATGCCATTTCAATGCCTCGTTGGCTTCGTTGCGGGCGCGGCGACGATATTTTCCCTGTCTGAGCCAGGTCGCCCCGGCCCCGAGGATCAGCCCTACGATGACGGCGAGAAACAGGAACACGAAAAAGGGGGCCGAGACGGAAAGTACGCTGTCGGCCGGGTTGAACGGATTGAAGGCGAAGGTTACCGCCTGACGATTGGCAACGCTTAGTACGATCAGGATGATCCCCAAGGGCACCAGTACAACGATATTGATCAGTCTCTTGAGCATGCATCCGCTCCGGCTGTCGCGTCGGTCCGAAAAAATCGGGACGATTTTCGCAAGGCCCGACGCCCAGGTTCAAGGGTATGGAGCCTTTCTCGTGCGCCGGAAAGACCGCACCCGCTCCATCGATCCGATTTATCGTGATCTAGAGCGCCGTACGTTCATTTGAACGCACAAAGGACGCTCTAGCACTTTGATTCTAAAGCATCTTATCCGCTTTCAGTGTTTCCACTTGAAAGCGGGATGCTCTAGTCGTCGTCGTTGCCGTTCATACCGGGATTGAGGCGCTCGCGCAGTTCCTTGCCGGTTTTGAAGAAGGGCACCCATTTCTCCTCGACGAAGACGGAGTCGCCCGTGCGCGGATTGCGACCCGAGCGCGACGGCCTGTTCTTGACCGAGAAGGCACCGAAGCCGCGCAACTCGACACGGTTTCCCGCCGCCAGTGCATCCGTGATCTCATCAAGAACCGCATTGACGATATTTTCGACGTCGCGGTGATAGAGATGCGGATTGCGTGCGGCCACAATCTGCACCAGTTCTGACTTGATCACTGTCGCCCCCTTGGTTTTTTGCTTTTTCTGTCTGTTTCGTGGCTTCGACAGGCGTCACAACGCTCTCACTCCGAGCCAAACGAGCCTCTGGCTCAGGACAACATATGACGCCGTCTGCTATTGCGCATCAACCTGCCAAACCGAAACAAGACCGTCAAGAAACAACTTCTCGCCACCGATTTTTTCAAGTCCCTTCATTGCCGGAAAAGCGTCATATCCCAAAGCCTTGATCCACTCGGAGACGACCCCGCCAAGGCCGAAAGGCAATGTTCCGCTCGGCCCGTCCCAATCCACCACCGGAAGGCCCTTCGGGACGTTGCGGCTGGCGAGGAATGCCCTGATCTCCTCGTCGCCGCCCAGCGTATCGACGAGCCTGTCCTTCAGCGCCTGCCGCCCGGTGAAGATGCGGCCATCGGCAAGGGCGAGGGCGTTCGGCCGCGGGATCTTGCGCCGTTCGGCCACAACATCGACGAACCAGCCGTAGCTGTCATCGATCATCGCCTGGATCATCGCCCTCGCCTCCGCGCTCGGTGGATGGAAAGGAGAGGGTTCGGCCTTGAGCGGTCGCGATTTTATCGACTCGAGCGATACGCCGAGTTTGTCCATCAGGTTCTTGACCTGCGGGTACTGGAAGATCACGCCGATCGAGCCGGTGATGGAGGTTTCTCCGGCGACGATGTGATCCCCGGCAAGCGCGATCATGTAACCGGCCGAGGCGGCTAGCGTGCGGACGTCCGAAACGACCGGCTTCTTCGCGGCGACCTTGCGGATCGCCTTGTAGATGACCTCACCGCCATAGGTGGTGCCGCCCGGCGACGATACCGTCACGATGAGCGCCCTGACTGAATCGTTGTCGGCGATCCGCTCCAGGCGCTCGACCAGCTCCCGGTCGTCCTGGATCAAGCCCGATACGGCCACGCGCGCAACGTGATGGCGCGCGCGCCCGGCCACCTCGGTCCAGCCCGAGAAGGCATAAAGCACGAGGCCCACGCCCACGAGGATGGCGGCAGCCGCCCAGCGCCAGAAGCTCAACTTGCGGCGCAGGCTGCGACGATCGGCTATGGCAAGTTCGTCCATGGGTCTCTCCGTTTTTCTTGCTCGAGGTTCTGTCAGTTTCCAACGGAACATGCTATCTGCGCGGGCCGCGGCAAATTAGATAGCGGCGGTTGACGGCCGTTAAAAGCCGCAACCGTTTTTTTCGCAGCCTTTCAAAGTTTTTGTCGTTCCATTGTCGGACGACAGGAAAATAACCATATTCGCCGTGACTTACGCCATTGTATGTAAATGCGGATCCTCCGGGGCCGCCGAAGACTCAAGGGAACCGACAGGCCTCTCCATGCTGAACGAAGCACGATTCCCCGGAATCTTTGCAGATGCGGGCGCGACTTCTTCCGATGCCTATGCTTCGGCGGCGCGGCATTCTGCGCGGGTGAGACGCCTCAAGGTCCTCTTGCCGCTCGTCGCCAGCATCATAGCCATGATCTTCGTGGCCGTCTCCTTCGTGCGCGCCTTCCTGCCGGAAGAGCTGCAACTCGAGACGGCGACGATCGAGAACGGCAAGATCGTCATGCAGAATCCTGCGATCTCCGGTCGCAACAAGCAGGACATCAGCTATTCCATGAAAGCGCAGCGTGCGCTTCAGGACATCGCCAACCCGGACCTCATCACGCTCGAAACCATTCACGCCGAAATGCCGGTGAACGACACGTTGATCGCCACGGTGGATGCGGCAAGCGGAATCTATGATCGCGGCGCCAACACGCTCGATATGAACGCGCCGTTCACGATTTCCATGAATAATGGCGTCAACGCCGATTTTCAGTCGGCCTATCTGGACATCAATGCCGGCGAGATGGAAACGAAGCGCCCGATCGCGATCAGCATGAACGGCGGATCGATCATTGCGCAGACGCTGCGAATGACAGATAAGGGACGTATTGTAACATTTGAAGGCATGGTCAAGGTCAATGTCGACCCGAGCACCATCCGCAAGAACGCAAAATAGGACCTGGTGCACCCATGTCGGTCAAACCTGCCGTGTTTTTTAGAATTTCAGCCAGTCTCGCTGTGGCCGGGCTCGGTGCGTTGATGATTGTCACCAGCGCTTCGGCACAGGCAACCTCCAGTCGGATGAGGGGCATTCAGCTTTCGAACGACAAGCCGATCCAGATCGAGAGCGACAAGCTCGAGATCAAGGATCCCGAGAGCAAGGCGATCTTCACCGGCAACGTGAAGGTCGTCCAGGGCACGACTACGCTGCAGGCGGGCAACATGACCGTCTTTTACAAGACGGAAGGCGGCGCCACGGTGACGAGCGGCAATGCCGATATCGACCGGATCGAAGTCAGTAACAAGGTGTTCCTCAGTTCTGGAGCGCAGCAGGCGACGGGCGACAGCGGCCTTGTCAACATGACCGAGCAGACGATCGTGCTCAAGGGCGAGAAGGTGGTCCTGTCGGAAGGCAAGAACGTCTTCGTCGGCTGCCAGTTGAACGTACAGATGGATACGGGCGAAGCACAACTCGAGGCCTGCGGCGGCCGCGTGCAGATTCAACTTGACCCGCAGTCCCGCAAGCAGAACTGATGTAGACAGCTCGTGCAGATTCCTTTTCTTCACAAACGCAAACGGGTCAAAAAGCCGTCGGCGAACCCCGGTACCGTTCATGCGGTCGACAAGGCGCGCTACGACGGCACCCTGATCGCACGCGGTTTGACGAAAACCTATCGTTCGCGCTGCGTCGTCAACGGGGTCTCGCTCGTCGTGCGCCGCGGCGAAGCTGTCGGCCTGCTCGGTCCGAACGGCGCCGGCAAGACGACCTGCTTCTACATGATTACCGGCCTTGTGCCGGTCGACGAGGGCTCGATCGAGATCAACGGCAACGACGTCACGACGATGCCGATGTACCGCCGGGCCCGCCTCGGCGTCGGCTATCTGCCGCAGGAAGCGTCGATCTTCCGCGGTCTGACGGTCGAGGAAAACATCCGCGCAGTGCTGGAGGTCCACGACGAGAACCTCGACCGGCGCGAAAGCAAGCTCGACGACCTGCTTGGCGAATTTTCGATCACGCACTTACGCAAATCGCCCGCCATCGCTCTTTCCGGCGGCGAGCGCCGGCGCCTGGAAATCGCGCGGGCGCTTGCCACCGATCCGACCTTCATGCTGCTCGACGAGCCTTTCGCAGGCGTCGACCCGATCTCGGTCGCCGACATCCAGGCGCTCGTGCGACACCTGACCTCGCGCGGCATTGGTGTCCTCATCACCGATCACAATGTCCGCGAGACCCTAGGTCTCATCGACCGGGCCTACATCATCCATGCCGGCGAAGTTCTGACGCACGGCCGCGCCAACGACATCGTTACCAACCCGGATGTCCGCCGGCTCTATCTCGGCGATAATTTCAGCCTGTAGGCGACATTGCGGGCGAATCCGCTGCTTCCGCCCGCAAGCGCGCTTGACCAAAACTCCTTAATAAGCAATTTTTGGGCCAACTAATAAAAAGGCCTGTCTGGACCACCTGGCGACACGGCCTTCGGAGATCGTGACGGGGGTTACGCGCCAGCATGGCTTTGTCCGCCAGCCTATATCTGCGCCAGTCTCAGTCGCTGGTGATGACGCCGCAACTGATGCAGTCGATCCAACTGCTTCAGATGACCCACCTTGAGCTCAATCAGTTCATCGCCCAGGAAGTCGAAAAAAACCCGCTGCTCGAATTTCAGGCGGGCGACGAGACGATCACGGACCACGATCGCTCCGCACACGAGGATCCCGCACTCGCATCCGGCGAGGCGGCGCCGGATGAGGTTGCCGGCCAGGGCGACCTTTACGATAGCGCGACGTCGAGCCCGGGCGAGAGGCTCAGCGAACAGCTCGACGCCGATTTCGCCAACGTCTTTCCGGACGACACGCCACCGCAACGCGCCGATGCGCCGGAACTGCTCGGTCAATGGAAGTCGATGCCCGGCGGCGAAGGTGACAGCAGCGAGGACTACGAACTCGACGATTTCGTCGCCGGCCGAAAAACCTTGAGGGACGTTCTCCTGGAACAGCTGCCCCTCGCGCTGACCGCCCCCGGCGACCGGCTTATCGCGCAGCACCTTATCGACCAGCTTGACGGGGCAGGTTACCTTCACGCAGACCTCGACGATACGGCGGCCAGGCTCGGCACGGCCAGCGAAGATGTGATGCGCGTGCTCCTCAGCCTACAGCAATTCGACCCCCCCGGTGTCTTCGCACGCACGCTCAGCGAATGCCTTGCCATCCAGTTGCGCGCACGCGATCGTTTCGATCCGGCGATGGAGGCGTTGATCGACAATCTCGAACTACTGGCACGCCGCGACTTTGCAAGCCTCAAAAAGATCTGCGGCGTCGACGAGGAAGATCTCGTCGATATGCTTGCCGAAATCCGCAAGCTCGATCCGAAGCCCGGCACCAGCTTCGATACGAGCGTCATCGAGGCGATCGTTCCGGACGTCGTCGTGCGTGCCGGGCCTGATGGAAGCTGGCTGGTCGAACTCAATCCCGACGCCCTGCCCCGGGTTCTCGTCAACCACGACTATTTTGCCGTGATCTCGCGCGGAACCCGGAAGAACAGCGCCGACCAGGCTTTTCTCAGTGATTGCCTGCAAAATGCCAACTGGCTGACGCGCAGTCTCGACCAAAGGGCCCGCACGATCATGAAGGTGGCGAGCGAGATCGTCCGCCAGCAGGACGCCTTTCTCGTCAACGGTGTCGATCATCTTCGCCCGCTCAATCTCAGGATGGTCGCCGACGCGATCAAGATGCATGAATCGACCGTCAGCCGCGTCACCTCGAACAAGTACATGCTGACGCCGCGTGGGCTTTTCGAATTGAAATACTTCTTCACCGTCTCGATCGGCTCGGCCGAGAACGGCGACGCCCATTCGGCGGAATCCGTTCGTCACCGCATCCGCACCATGATCCAGCAGGAGAGCGCACACGCGGTGCTTTCCGACGACGACATCGTCGATCTGCTCAAGCAGTCCGGCGTCGACATAGCCCGGCGCACTGTGGCCAAATATCGCGAGGCGATGAATATCCCCTCCTCGGTCCGGCGGCGCCGTGAAAAGCGAGCGCTTGCCAAGGCGGCCGGCTTTTAGAGCGCCTTTTGCCCGCGAATGCGGATTTTTTGCGACCCGCAATTGACTCCCTGCGAGACAAGCGATATGAGCGCGCCGCAATTGCCGAGGACCTACTCCACTTCGGCGGTTCCCGAGCGGCCGATCCGCGGTGCAGATGCGCCGCCCTTGCGTGAAAAGCTTGGATGACGAAGGCGCTTGGAATAGACTGGACGCGCAAATCACGAACGAGAGAGGAAACTCCATGAGTGTGCGTGTATCCGGCAAACATATGGAAATCGGCGATTCGTTCCGCGCCCGAATCGGGGAGCAGATCGACCAAGCGGTTACCAAATATTTCGATGGAGGATATTCAAGCCAGGTCACTGTGGAAAAGTCTGGATCGCGTTTCAGCGCCGACTGCAAACTTCATCTCGACACGGGCGTGGTATTGCAGGCGAATGGCCAGGCGAATGAGCCGCAGGCGGCCTTTGATGCGGCATCGGATCGGATCGAGAAGCGGCTCCGGCGCTACAAGCGTAAGCTCAAGGATCACCACAACGGCAACGGACAGAATGCCGCGGAAGTGGCCTACACGGTGATGGACTCGGTGCCTGACGTGGACGAAGAGGTCCCGGAGGACTATGCACCAACCATCGTTGCGGAAAGCACGAAACAGTTGAGGACGATGTCCGTCGCGACCGCCGTCATGGCACTCGACATGACGGACGAACCGGTGCTGATGTTCCGCAGCCCCGGCAAGGAAGACCTGAACATCGTCTATCGGCGTAACGATGGAAATATTGGCTGGATTGACGCCGCCAATATCAAGGCATGAGTGGGACAGGGGAATGTCGGGGAAGCCGGCATTCCCCCGCCGCTCAGATCCGCGGACAGCCGGAAAAGCCCGACTTTTCTGTGCATGGTAACCGCCAATATAAAGATGGTTAGAGCCATCAAGACACATTTGTGATGATGTTGTCAGGCTCTAACCGGCGAACGAGGACAAAAGAATGGCATTGGCAGGTTTGCTGCATCAAAATGCAATTATCCCGGCCATGAGGGCCAACTCGAAAAAACAACTCCTTCAGGAATTGGCGGCAAAAGCATCCAAACTTACCGGACTTCCGGAGCGTGACATCTTCGACGTCATTCTCCAGCGGGAACGGCTCGGTTCCACCGGCGTCGGCAACGGCATCGCCATTCCGCACGGAAAGCTCAACAACCTTCCCTCGATTGTCGGCATCTTCGCGCGACTCGACACGCCCGTCGACTTCGAGGCGCTGGACGACCAGCCGGTCGATCTCGTATTCCTGCTGCTGGCGCCCGAAGGTGCCGGTGCCGATCATCTGAAGGCGCTGTCACGCATTGCCCGCGTGCTTCGCGATCACGACATGGTCGCAAAGATCAGGGCGAGCGATTCCGCCAGCGCGATCTACACGCTGCTCAACGACGACACGACCTCGCACGCGGCGTGAACGGCCGCCGTCAATAAAGCTGACGGCGATTCAAATGATCGATGAAAATCCGGAACAATGCGCCTTGGCCGGAAATGCCGAGGCGACGATAAATGTTCTTGCGGTGGATCCGAACCGTGCCTTCGGCGATGTTCATCGTCCTTCCGATCGAAAGGTTGCTGTGGCCGCGCAGGATCAGCCGGACGATCTTGCGCTGTTGCCCGGTGAGTCGGTCGGCGCAAAGACTGTCGAAGGCCCCCTCCATGGCATCGGATCCGTTTCCTGTCGCGCTCGCGACCGCCATGCCCCTTTGACGCCAGTTCGACCGGATCGCCTCACGCACGATCGGTTCGTAGAGCCTCAGCCGCTCCAGTTCCTGATCACTGAACGGCGCACCATCGCGGCAGCGCATCAGTGAATAGGTCGCCTGCATCGCCTCCTCGAGCGGAACGACGAATCCCACTTCCTCGATCAGTGATCCGGACTCCATAGACACGCAGGGATGGACCTCGCTCGACGACGAAAAGTTCGACTGGAAGAATTGGTCGGGCGCGAGCTCTCGCATCCGCCACAGACCTGCCGGCTGGCCGTTGTTGCAGGCGACGTAGAACGGATCGAGCAGATAGGCGCCGCCAAGATAGGCCTTCAACGCTTGCGGCGAGACGCCATGCGTGTAGCCGTCGTGCAGCAGGATCGGGCGGGCATCGTAGGGAAAGGCGAAAACGACCGACAGGTCGAAGGGGGCAACCGCGCGCAGCATGGCGTCGAGTGCGGCGCCGAAATCGGGCGTGCCGATAAACCTGATCATCGTGGAAATGTCTGCCGATTCCCTTGCCAGCATTGCTTCAAGCGTTCCCCTTCGCCGTATCCCCCATGGGATATCGACAGCCCCTGCTTCGTCAACAATAATTCCCGGAACATGCGATAATGGCCTGCTGCATACAGTGGGCCTTTTGGCCTCAAACGGGCGAAAAGGGGAAGCGTGATGGCAGGCAGGCTTTCGGGCAAGATTGCGCTTATCAGCGGCGGCGCCGGCGGATGCGGGCTGGCGGCGTCACAACTCTTCGCCCGCGAGGGCGCCAAGGTCGGCATCGTCGACCTGCCGAAGAGCAAGGGCGAAGAGGTCGCGGCAGCCATCCGCGCCGAGGGCGGCGAAGCGGTCTTCGCCGCTGCCGATGTTTCGGTGTCGGCCGAGGTCACCGCCGCGGTCAATACCGTGGAGAGCGCCTTCGGCCCGATCACCGTGCTCTTCAACCACGCCGGTATCCTTGCGGTCGGGCCGTTCCTCGAAACACAAGAGGAGGAGTGGGATCGGCTGATGGCGGTGAACGTGAAGAGCATGTTCCTGATGACCAGGGCGGTTCTCCCCGGCATGCTCAAGGCGGGGGGCGGCAGCATCATCTGCACCTCGTCGATTTCCGCCGTCGCCGCGACTCCGATGGAGGTGCTGTATGACACCACCAAGGGCGCCTGCCACATGTTCGCCCGTGCGATCGCCGTCGAATTCCGCGACCGGGGCATCCGCTGCAACGCCGTCTGCCCCGGCTTCATCGCGACCGACCACGGCAAGCGCGAGATCGCCGGCCTGAGCAAATACGGCGTTGACGTGTCCGACGCGGCGATCGCCGCCCAGCAGGGGCGAATGTGCGACCCGATGGAGGTCGCCAACGCTGCCCTGTTCCTCGCAAGCGACGAGGCGAGCTTCGTCAACGGTACGCATCTGTTCGTCGACAATTGCTTCACGGCAGTCTGAAAGAGGGGGAGACAGGAATGCTGGATTCGGGCGGCCACTGGCGAAACTGGGTCGGGAACCAATCATGCATCGTGCGCCACAAGGGTGCACCGGACAGCGAAGCGGCGCTCGCTGAAATGGTCCGGGAAGCGACCGCCCTGGGGCTCAATGTGCGCTGCGCCGGATCGGGCCATTCGTTCACCCCGGTGGTCGCAACGAGCGGGCTCCTGCTCACCCTTTCCGGCATGCAGGGCGTGGTCAATATCGACCAGGCGCGCAAGCGGGTCTCCGTGAGGGCGGGGACGACGATCAACCAGCTTGGCAAGGTCTTGAAATCGAGCGGGCTATCACTGATCAACCAGGGCGATATCGACAGCCAGGCCCTTGCCGGTGCGCTGACAACCGGCACGCACGGCACCGGCGCCAAACTCGGCAACATGGCCTCGCAGATCGTCGGCATGCGCCTCATCCAGCCCGATGGCAGCATTCTCGTCGTCGACGAGACGACGCCGGACCTCTTGGAAGCCGCGCGTGTCTCCGTCGGCATGCTCGGGGTGATCTCCGAAATCACCCTTCAGACGATGGACGCCTACAATCTGCATGAAAAGCTTTGGCGCTGTGACTTCGACGAGTGCATGGAACAGCACGACGAACTCGCCGCCAAGCACCGCCATTTCGGCTTTTTCTGGTGCCCGGTGCCCGAAAGCCGTCACTGCTACTGCCTGCCGGACACGGCCGCGGTTTCGACCACCAGCAAGACTTCCGATGTCTGCGAGATGAAGGTGATCGACATCACCGACCGGCCGCCAATGGAGCAGGCATTCGAAAAGATCGCCTATTCCTCCGAAATCTACCCGATCGAATACATACCCAACTTCCATGAACTCGAATATGCGGTCCCCGTCGCCCACGGCAAGGATGCCGTCCAGGCGGTGCGCAAGTTGATGCTCGAAAAGCATCCGACCTGCATCTATCCGATCGAGTATCGCTTTACGGCAGGCGATTCCGGTTGGATCAGCCCGTTCTATCAGCAGGATTCGATTACGCTGTCGGTCTCGGGCGAGCCCGGCACCGACTACTGGGAATACCTGAAGGATGTCGACACAATCCTGCGTCAGTACGGCTCGCGCCCGCATTGGGGCAAGCTGCATTTCCTTGGCGCCGAGGACGTGACGGCGCTTTATCCGCGCGCCGGCGACTTTCGCGCGCTGCGCGCACGGGTCGATCCCGAAGGCCGCTTCCTGAACGATCATCTCCGGCAGCTCTTTGCCTGAGTTGATCGATCAAACGACAAAACGTCGCGCCTCCCCTTGGAGACGCGGCGTTTCAATGTCCTTCTACCGTGTCGGCAGCGCTCAGGCCGACGGCGCCCCATTTTCCGTCGCGGCAGCCTTCGGGCCGCCCTTGGAAACGCCGACCATTGCCGGACGCAGCACCCGCTCGCCGATGACATAGCCGGCCTGGATGACCTGAACGACCGTGTTGTTCGGAACGTCGGCATTCGGAACTTCGAACATCGCCTGATGGAAGTTCGGGTCGAACTTCTGACCGACCGGCTCGATTTTTTTCACACCGTGACGCTCCAGGGCTGCGAGCATCGAGCGCTCGGTCATCTCCACGCCTTCGATCAGGGCGTTGAGACCCGCCTCGCCGGCTTCTTTCGCTTCGGGCGGGATGGCCTCGAGGGCACGACGCAGGTTGTCGGACACGGCCAGCATGTCGCGCGCGAAGCCGGCGACCGAATAGGCCTTGGCATCCTTGACGTCACGCTCGGTGCGACGGCGCAGATTGTCCATCTCGGCCGCGAGGCGCAGATATTTGTCGCGCAATTCAGCATTCTCCGCTTTAGCGAGCTCCAGCGGATCCGGCGCGGCCGCTGGAGTCTCGACCTCCTGTGCTTCCGCAGCCTCCGGCGCAGCGGTGTTTACAGGTTCTTCTGCCGCAGTCGCCTCAGGTCCGTGTTTGTTCGTGTCGTCGGTCATGACGTTCTCCGGAATGTCTTTCTGTGTCTTCGACATCGCCAAGCAAGCGCAAGTCGCTTTGCTCGATCTTGGTCTTGTCTGGATTTGAAGCCGATATCGAGGTTTGGGGCCGAAAAATCAAGGGCGGAATGCCGCTACGCCGGAATTGCCGCTTCAACGCGACAGGCGCGACATCAACTGAGCGGTGTAATCGACCATAGGAACGATCCGCGAATAATTGAGCCGCGTCGGGCCAATGACGCCAACCGCGCCAACAATGCGGTCGTCGCTGTCACGATAAGGCGCGACGATCAGCGACGAGCCGGAGAGCGAAAAAAGCTTGTTTTCCGATCCGATGAAGATGCGCACGCCGGGGCCGCTCTCGGCGAGGTCGAGAAGCTCGATCAGGCTATCCTTCTTTTCGAGGTCGTCGAAAAGCATCCGAAGACGGTCGATATCCTCGGCCCCTTCCAGCCCCTCGAGCAGGTTGGCGCGGCCGCGAACGATAAGGCGCGTCGGCTTTTCGTCGCCCTCGCTGCCTGACCAGATCGCAAGCCCCCGCTCGACCAGATCCTGCGACAGGACATCGAGCTCGCCGCGCACGGTCGCCTTGAGCTTTTGCAGTTGCGCACGCACCTCGGCGATGGTTTGCCCGCCAAGATGGGCATTCAAGAAATTGGCGGCCTCGGTCAGTTGCGCGCTCGTGACGCCCGCCGGAAGCTCGATGATGCGGTTCTCGACCTGGTCGTGTTCGCCGACGAGGACGGCCAATGCCTTGGTCGGCGCCAGGCGGATGAACTCGACGTGCTTGAGCACCGGATCGCTCTTGGTGGTGATGACGAGGCCGGCGCCGCGCGACATGCCCGAAAGCATCTGGCTCGCCTCGGTAAGCAGGCTTTCCACCGTCTGGTCGCGATCACCCCGGCGAACCTGGCGTTCGATCGAAGCGCGCTCCTCCGCCGAAAGGTTGCCGACCTGCATGAAGGCGTCGACGAAGAAGCGCAGCCCCGTCTGGGTCGGAAGGCGGCCGGCGCTGACATGGGGCGAATAGATGAGGCCAAGATGCTCGAGGTCGCTCATCACGTTGCGCACGGAAGCCGGCGAAAGCGACATCGGCAGCAGCCGTGAAAGGTTGCGCGACCCGAGCGGCTCACCGCTCTCGAGGTAGGTCTCCACAATGCGGCGAAAGATTTCACCGGAACGCTCATCCAGCGCCGCCGCGATCTCCTTCGCTTCGGAATTGCGCAGTACCATGTCACTCCGTGCAGCAGTCATTCCTATCCAGCGGAAATATAGTGGCCCGAGCCGGCAATGGCAAAAGGGAAAAATCGATCCCCCCAGCCGATATCAGCCGGTTCCCTTTGCGTTCGCCATGCTCTAGAAGGCTCAGCAGAGAAAATAGGAGTTGACGATGCGGCCATCCGGCAGAAAAACCGACCAAATGCGCAAGGTTTCCTTCGAGCGCAATTTTTCCAAGCATGCGGAAGGTTCCTGCCTCGTGCGTTTCGGCGACACGCATGTGCTGTGCACGGCGAGCCTCGAGGAAAAGGTCCCCGCCTGGCTGCGCAACGGCGGCAAGGGATGGGTCACCGCCGAATACGGCATGCTGCCGCGTGCGACCGGCGAACGGATGAAGCGCGAGGCGGCGAGCGGAAAGCAGAGCGGCCGCACGCAGGAGATCCAGCGGCTGATCGGGCGGTCGCTCAGGGCTGTCGTCGATCTGCCGGCACTCGGGGAACGCCAGATTTCGATCGATTGCGACGTCATCCAGGCGGACGGCGGCACGCGGACGGCATCGATTACCGGGGCGTGGATCGCGCTCCACGACTGTCTGAAGTGGATGGAGGCGCGCAACATGGTTAAGGTCGAACGCGTGCTCAAGGACCACGTCGCCGCCATTTCCTGCGGCATCTTCGCCAGCCAGGCGGTGATCGACCTCGACTATCTCGAAGACTCCGCGGCCGAGACGGATGCCAATTTCGTCATGACCGGCAGCGGTGGCCTTGTCGAGATCCAGGGGACGGCCGAGGGAAAACCCTTCACCGAAGAGGAGTTCGCAAGCCTGATGTCGCTCGCCAAGAACGGTATCGCCGAGCTCATTGCGCTGCAGAAGCAGGCGATCGCCGGCTGATCGAAAGGACGAGATTTGACCCCGGCGCTGGAAGGCATTCTCGAAACTGCGCTCTATGCGGAAGATCTCGACCGCGCCGAGGACTTCTATGGCACGGTGCTCGGCTTGCAGCGGATCGCCCGTGCTGGCAATCGACACGTGTTCTTCCGCTGCGGCGCAGGCATACTCCTGATCTTCAATCCCGCCGAGACGGTCAAACCGCCTGCGCCGGGAGGGCTCCCCGTGCCGCCGCACGGGACGACGGGAAACGGGCACATGTGCTTCCGGGTCGCGGCTGAGGCACTGGACGCATGGAAGGAGAAACTCGAAGCCGCTGGCGTCGCGATCGAAGCGGACATCCGCTGGCCCAACGGCGCTCGCTCCTTCTACTTCCGCGACCCGGCCGGCAACAGCCTGGAATGCGCGGAGCCGGGCCTTTGGGCGATTGATTGAACGCGGCTCCAGCCGCCGGGATGGAACAGAAGAGAATGCGCAAACTAGATGACAAGACGCTCGTCGTCGCGAGCCACAATGCCGGCAAGATCCGCGAAATCCGCGACCTGATCGGTCCGCTCGGCTTCGAGGCGAAGTCGGCCGCCGATCTCAACTTCATCGAGCCGGAGGAGAGCGGCACGACGTTTGAGGAAAACGCGACGATCAAGGCGCTTGCCTCCGCAAGGGCCTCCGGCCTGCCGGCGCTTTCGGACGATTCCGGTCTTGCGATCGATGCCCTCGATGGCGCGCCGGGCGTCTACACGGCCAACTGGGCCGAACGCGAGGACGGCAGCCGCGACTTCGCCATGGCGATGGAAAAGGTGGAAAAGGCGCTTAAGGAGAAGGGCGCGGTGACGCCCGAGAGCCGAACCGCGCGCTTCGTCTCCGTGCTCTGCCTCGCCTGGCCGGACGGCCATTTCGAGCTCTTTCGCGGCGAGGTCGAAGGCCGCGTCGTCTGGCCGCCGCGCGGAACCAGCGGTTTCGGCTATGACCCGGTCTTTCAACCGAAGGGCTACGACACCACCTTTGGCGAGATGAGCGCGGAAGAGAAGCACGGCTGGAAGCCCGGCGACAGCCAGGCTCTTTCGCACCGCGCCCGCGCCTTCAAGCTGTTCGCCGAAACCTGCCTCGGCGCCTGAAAGACGAAGACAATGCATTTGAGCCCGCTCTCGGCGATCGGTGACGGCATGGATCCCGGCTTCGGGATCTATGTGCACTGGCCGTTTTGTGCGGCAAAGTGCCCCTATTGCGACTTCAACAGCCATGTCCGCCATCAGCCCGTGGACCAGCCGCGCTTCGTTACGGCCTTCCTGCGGGAAATGGAGGAAGCCCGCGAACTCTCCGGTCCGCGGACGGTCACCAGCATCTTCATGGGTGGCGGCACGCCTTCGCTGATGGATCCGGCGACCGTCGATGCAATCCTCAACGGCATCGCCAATCACTGGCACGTGCCGGATGGCATCGAGATCACCATGGAGGCCAACCCTTCGAGCGTCGAGGCGACACGCTTCCACGGCTATCGTGCTGCCGGCGTCAACCGCGTCTCGCTCGGCGTCCAGGCGTTGAACGACCGGGATCTCAAGTTCCTGGGGCGGCTGCACAATGTCGAGGATGCGCTGAAGGCGGTCCGGTTGGCGCGGGAAATCTTTCCCCGCATGTCCTTCGACTTGATCTATGCCCGCCCGAACCAGACCGTCGAGGACTGGGAGCGCGAACTGAAGGAGGCGGTCTCCTACGCGGTCGACCATCTCTCGCTCTATCAATTGACCATCGAGGAAGGCACGCCCTTCTACGGGCTGCACAAGGCCGGCAAGCTCGTCGTTCCGGACGGCGAACAGTCGGCCGTGCTCTACGAGGCGACGCAGGAGATCACCGCGGCAATCGGCATGCCGGCCTATGAAGTGTCCAATCACGCACGGCCGGGTGCGGAAAGCCGGCACAATCTCACCTATTGGCGCTATGGCGACTATGCAGGCATCGGTCCCGGCGCCCATGGGCGATTGACAATCGCCGGCACCAAGGTGGCGACGGCGACGGAACGCAAGCCGGAAGAATGGCTCCGCCTCGTCGAAGAGACCGGCCATGGCATGATCGAGCGCGAACCACTGGACCTTGAGGCCCAGGCCGACGAACTGCTGTTGATGGGCCTTCGGCTCAGGGAAGGTGTCGATCTGGCCCGCTGGCAGAGCCTTTCCGGCCGCGATCCCGATCCGGACCGCGAACAGTTCCTGATCGAGCACGGCTTCATAGAACGGCTCGGCAATTCACGGCTGCGCTGCACGCCGGCCGGCATGCTGATCCTCGACGCGGTGGTCGCCGATCTGGCTTGCTGACACACGGCCGGGATGCAACGGCGGTCAATCATGTGTCTCGCCGAAGAGCGGCGTCGCCAGCATCGAAGGCCTTTGCTCAAATTCGTCGAACCATCGCGTCAGTTTTGATCGCGAGCGGAACGACGGCAAGTTGCGGAATTCGATCCAGGAGAGGGCCGTCGCCAGCGCAACATGGCCGACGTGCAACGGAACCGCCGGGTCCAGCGTGGTTTCCAGCCAATCGTAGGTAGCCTCGATTTTTTCGGTGTAGCCCTCTCGAAGCGCCGGGTAGCGCAGTCGCTCCGGTCGCCGGACGGTCTCCCAGCGGAGACCAATAGCCGTCTGCGCCAGCCCTTGCGCGACGGATTGCAGAACCAAGGCGTGCCAACGGGCCTCGCCACTTTCTGGAATGAGTTTCCTGCCGTCGTGAACGGTGTCCAGGAAGGCGCAGATCACGTCAGAATCGAAGATCGCCGGTCCGTCCGTCCGAAGCAAGACCGGTACCTTCCCGAGTGGGTTTTCGGCGTAGACACGCTCGTTGCGTTGTGTCGGGCTGGTTTCATTGTGAATGACCTCCAGCCGGTTCGCGATACCAACTTCGTGGGCGAAAACGAGCGCCTTTCGGGCGAAGGGCGAATGGGTTTGGTAGTAGAGGATCATCTTACCTCGCAGTCTTTGAATTGACCGCGAGCGTAATGCATCAGCCGCGAAAATTGCGCTCTGATCCAGAGCCCCCCATGCAAGTTTGTTTCTTGCGGGGGGATCGCTCCTCGCTCCGCCCGCTAGATCATTTCATCGTTTCATTGAAACAGTGAAATGATTTAAGTCTTTGAAAGTGCACGATTCCGGACGGAAAACCGTTACACACTTTTCCTGGAATTGCTCTAGCTACTCGTCGGCAAATACCGTCAGGTGCGCTCAATCCTTTTTGACCGGCGCAACAATCGCCCAACTGATGCCAAAGGGATCGCGAAGCTGCCCGTAATAATCGCCCCAGAAGGCGACCTCCAACGGCATCGTCACCTCCGCGCCCGCGGCGACGGCACGCTTCCACCAGAAATCCGCGTCATCGACAACCAGGTGCAGCACGATCCCCTGCGGCGCGGCATAGGGCATGCCGTGTTCCGGGAATGGATCGTTCAACATCAGCGCACCGCCGTTGATCGTCAGGTGGCAATGGATGAGGCGCTTGCCGTCTTCGGCATATTTGCGATCCTCCTCCTTGGCGCCGAAGGCACGGCCGTAGAATTCCGCCGTGGCATTCGCGTCCTGGACGTTGAGATAGGCGATGACGCCGGCCATCGGCGGGCGCGACGGCGCCTGCCAATCGACCTCTGATGTCGGATCGAGGTCGATTGCCGCCTTGAAGCTCCCATCCATGTAGAAAGGCACCGACTCGTGCTGATGGGCGATCTTCCATCCTTTCTCAGTTCGCTTCAAACCCAGCGTCTGGCGAAACCAGAGCGCCGCCTTTTCGCCATCCTGTTTCTCGCCGGAGAGATGGGTGAGCGCCGTCGCGAAGGCGACGTCGCCGCCGGCCGAGATCTCCAGTTCCTGAAGCCGGTAGCCGAGCGGCCCCTTCCAGGTCGAGAACCACTGCTCAAGGCCCTCGGCACCCGCCGCTGTCTCCTTGAGAGGCGGCGCCAACGAAAAGACAATGCAATCTTCCGAGCCGTGGGCATGCACGCGACGCGCGTCCTTCTCGCGCATGGCGCCTGCCCAATCCTCGATCACCGCACGAATCTCGTCGACGGCGGCGGTTTTCTTTCCGATGTCGGACATGGTTCATCTCCTTGATCAATGGGAAGGCGGAAGCCCACTGCACGTTGCCTTGAATCGGAGCCGATTCAAGGGACAAAACATGCAGCAAATTCAACGTTCTACAGCGACCTTTGTGCCCCTGAAAGACGCACGGCGCTGTAGGCCACCGCCCATTCGTGTCAGAGTTTTGCGACAAGCGCGGCGAGCTGGTCGGCGCATTGCCCCCAGCCCTCATGAAAACCCATCTTTTCGTGCGCTTCCCGGTCCGCCGAGCTCCAGTGGCGGGCGCGGGCGGTGTAGCGGGTCTTGCCGTTTTCGTCCTCGAAAGTCAGGATCGCCGTCATGAAGGGTTTCTCCGAAGGCTTCCAAGCTTCTGTGTATGCATCGGTCAGGACCAGCTTCTCGTTCGGAACAACCTCCAGATAGACGCCCTGATTGGGATAGAGCTCGCCCTTCGGGGAGCGCATGACGAACCGGTTGGTACCACCTGACCTCACATCGAGCTCCGCTTCCGTGATCGTCCACGGCAAGGGTGCAAACCATTGCTTCAGGAGTTCCGCATCCGTGAAGGCGCGATAAACCTTTTCGCGCGGCGCATCGATGAGGCGGGTGAGCACCAGTTCGCGCTCGTCGGCGGGCTTGATGTCGGGTGCTGCAGTCATTTCCAATTCCTCCGTGGTGGGTTCAATCCGAGGACGATCGGGAAAATCGGAGTCCGACAGCGACAGCCGATATTTTTATTGTTTTTCCTCGGCAAGGTCCGCGCGGCCTGGTTCCGCCGCAAGATGATCGAGCTGCATGCGGATATAGGCGGCCTCCGCCGCGTTCGTCGCAAGCGCAATGGCGCGGTCGAACGCAACGCGCGCCTCGCGGGCGCGCCCCATCTGCTTGAGCAGCCCCCCGCGCAGACCGTGATAGTAGAAATAGCCCGAGAGTCTTTCGCCAAGCGGCTCGACCAACGCCAATGCCGCTTCCGGCCCCTCGCGCTTCGACACTGCGACGGCGCGGTTGAGGGTGACGACGGGCGACGGTTGCAGACGTTCGAGCGTCTGATAGAGCAGGTCGATTTGCTCCCAGTCCGTCAGTTCGGGACGCTCGGCACGCGCATGAAGCGCCGCAATGGCTGCCTGGACCTGGTAGGGGCCGGGACGCCGGTGCCGCATCGCCTTGTCGATCATTGCGAGCGCCTCGGTGATCATCCCCCTGTTCCACAGCCGCCGGTCCTGATCTTCGAGCAGGACGATGGCGCCATGTGCATCGAAGCGCGCCCTGGCACGCGAATGCTGAAGCAACAACAGGGCAGTCAGGCCCATGATTTCCGGTTCGGCCGGAAACAGCCTGAGGAGCAGCCGGGCGAGCCGGATCGCCTCGTCGCATAGATCCGCCGACACGCCCTCAGGACCATTCATCGCCGAATAGCCTTCGTTGAAGACGAGATAAATCATCGTCGCCACGGCCGCGAGGCGCTCGGCGCGGTCAGCGGCATCGGGCGTCTCGAAGGGAATGCCGGCCGCCGCGACGCGCGCCTTGGCGCGGGTAATGCGCTGCTCCATCGCCGCTTCGCTGACGAGAAAGGCGCGCGCGATCTGCCTGACGGAGAGGCCGGAGACGACCCGGAGCGCCAGCGCGATCTGCTGGGTCGCCGGCAGGGCCGGATTGCTGCAGACGAAGAGCAGCCGCAGGATGTCGTCGCGGTAATGCGAGCCGTCGAGACGGTCGGCGAGTTCGCTCTCCCTGTCTTCGAGGTCCGACAGCAACTCCTCCGGCGGCAGCACCGTTTCACGCGCTTGGCGCCGCACCTTGTCGATGCCGCTGTTGCGACCGACGAAGATCAGCCAGGCCGCGGGATCCCGCGGCGGGCCACTTTTCGGCCAGGTCTTCAATGCCCGGATGCAGGCCTCCTGGAAGGCTTCTTCGGCCATGTCGAGATTGCGAAAATAGCGCAGAAGCGCGCCCATCGCCTGCGGCCGGGCGGAAACCAGAGCGAGGTCGATCCAGGCAGTGTCTGTCATGACGGAAGCTCACCAGGCTTATAGAGAGCAAGCGGGCGGATCTCGTAGGAGCCCGAGCTCGGATTGGCGGTACTCAGGTCGCGGGCGAAGTCGAGGGCTTCGTCGAGCGATCCGCAATCGATCAGGTAGAAGCCGAGCAGTTGCTCCTTGGTTTCGGCGAAGGGGCCGTCGATGACGATTGTCTCGCCCGGGGCGTGGCGCAGCGTGGTAGCCGCCGTCGTCGGCAGGAGGCGCGCAACCGGCCCAAGCTTGCCGGCTTCGACATACTTGCGCTGGACGGAGGTGAGGTCGCGCATGACCCTATCCTCCTCCTCCTTGCTCCAGGCACTCGTGACGCTTTCATCGTTGTAGCAAAGCACCGCATAAAGCATTGAAAACTCCTCGGCTGGTTTGAAGACGAATGGAGCTAGTGATAGCCGACAAGCGCGGCGAAAAAAATGTATCGATTGCGGAATTGGCCCGCCTGCGGATAACAAAAATGCGCATGGTCTTGCGCCCGCATCCCGCTCCAATCCTTATGGCGAGTTCGCGTTCGCGATCCTGTTCGACCCGGTCCAAAATCAGCGCAGCAAAGAAGTCTAACTTGCAGCATGCGCGCAACAAAAAGGCCCGGCGCAGCCGGGCCAATTCGTAAGCTTCAGCCTACCAATCGACGGATAGCTTATTCGTTGATCAGCCGCTTCAAGAGCTCAATCTCATGGCTGAGCTTCGTATCCGCCGCGATCAACTCCTCGATCTTGCGCACGGCATGCAGTACCGTCGTGTGATCGCGACCGCCAAAGCGTCGGCCGATTTCCGGGAAGGAGCGCGGCGTCAGGGTCTTGGACAGATACATGGCGATCTGCCGTGGCTTGACGATGACGCGCGTGCGGCGGTTCGACACCAGTTCCTGGCGCGAAACGTTGTAGTGCTTGGCGACGACGCGCTGGATGTCTTCGATACGCACTCGCCGTGGTTCACCGGCGTTGACCAGGTGACCGAGCAGTTCGTCGACGCGCTCGATCGAGAGCTGAGGCTCGAAGGAGCGGCGGAAGAGCAGCTGGTTGAAAGCGCCCTCCAGTTCGCGGCCGCTGGCCGTGACATTGCGCGCGACATGGCACAGGATATCGGTCGGAATATCGAGCGATGCGTCATCCTGGCGCGCGACCTCGAGCCGCCGCTTCAGCATCTCCAGACGCATGTCGTAATCCGGACCTTCCATCTCGATCGCAACACCGCCCTGAAGCCGCGAGCGAACGCGGCTGTCGAGCGATTCCAGCTCCCACGGCGCGCGGTCGGCAGCGACCACGACCTGTTTGGCCGAGTCGAGCAGCATGTTCAGGAGATGGCAGAATTCGTGCTGGATCGACTTGCCCTGCAGGAACTGCATGTCATCGATCACCAGAAGATCGATGTTGCGCAGCGATTCCTTGAGAGACAGAGCATCGTTGTCGCGGATCGCGGTCGCGAAGCGCCACATGAAGTATTCCGCCGTCAGATAGACGACGCGTGGCGCCCGCGCGCTCTGCAGGGCGGCGATCGCGACCGCCTGCAGGAGATGCGTTTTGCCGAGCCCAACGCTCGAATGGATGAAGAGCGGATTGAAGCGCACCGCGCCGGCGCCAGCCTCGGCGATGGTGCGCGCGGCTGCGAGCGCCACCCGGTTCGACGAACCTTCGACGAAACTGTCGAAATTGTAGCGCTGATCAAGCGGCGAGCCGAAAAGCGGTGCCTGGGCCGGTCTCTGGACCGCTGCCACCGCCGCCGCCGCGACCGAGGCAATCGGTTGGGCCGCTGCCGCACGGCGTGCCGGGGCGGCCGGAGCCGCTTCTGCTGCCGCCGGCATCGCTTCTTCGTGGGCAACCGGGCGCGCACCGCGCGTTGCGGTGCGGACGAGGATTTCCACCTTCAGAATTTCGCCGTCTTCCTGCTGGAACAGGCTGGTGATGAGATCGAGATATCGGTTGTTGATCCAGGACTTCAAAAACGTCGTGGGCACCGAAAGACGTACAACGCTCTTGGAAATCGAATGGAGCTTGAGACGTCCAAACCAGCTTGCGAAGACATCCGGACCGACTTGAGCTTTCAAACGCGCACTTACCCGCTCAAAAAGTGCGTCATGCCGCATGTCCTGTTTTTCCCCCGCCGCCTGAGACTGATTGCTTCCGGCCTGACGCGCGTCAGGTGCCGTCGCCAAATTCATCTGCATGTTGCCGCCTTCCAAATTCACGCTCCGATGCCGTCATTGCTGCCGGCCTCATCTCTTATGCCCGTCTGCCACGGCCGCCTTCAAAGCCATGCCGCGTCCGACGGGCGCCCTGTCGCACCGAAAACCGGGCTCCTCATATCCCGTTCCGGTGCGCGCTGCGCTCATCCGCTCGCTTCCGTGAGCGAATGTCCCCTAGCGCCTCGCCTTTACCGACTCCACCCGGCTGCTTTCAAGCCACGTTAGGGTCGCATTCCTCACCGGCTGCGCCGCACCCTCGTACGAAGCGGACAGCCCACCTTTCTCCTTTTCCCGGAAACGCCTTCCGGCGTCCTCCCGTTGCCCACCCACTTACGCAACCACAAGACGAAAAATCCTCGTTCCGGAACGAAGCATCGGCCCGGTTTTTCTATCTCGACTTGTATGATTGAACGACGTGGAATGACCCCGCCACAGAGAACAGAAAGCTCGAGGCCACCTCAAACGAAATGGCCCTGTTCTTCCCTTTACAGATATGATCCGTGTCCCCTGTGGGAGGCATTTAGGCAGGATCGATCCGCAAGATCAATCGCGAATTTTACCGACCGTTAAACGCCGCCGGTTGACTCTCTCGCCGCCTTTTGCTTGCCGCATTCTGAGTCCATCAAGAATCGCTTTTGAATCAAGGGTTTTGATTTTCACGCGCTTGCTTAGCTGGCGAAAAAGAAAAAAAATAAAAATTCGCTTGACTCGCTTCGGACCCCGCTCGTCCCCGATCTTCGACGACATTCGCGCAAAGACCTCGCGTAAGCCATTGAACTTGCTTCAAAAAATTTGTCATCGCAGTGACACAAGCCAAAACCCGGCTGTTTGTCCATTGCCGTGACAGAAGTATGAATCCGAAAAGCCCGGCGCAAGGGCCGGGCCTTTCATCAACAGATTTTTATTTAGCCGGGTTAGGCCGAAAGGGCCTTCACGCGCTGTGCGAGGCGCGAAACCTTGCGCGAAGCCGTGTTGGCATGCAGCACGCCCTTGGTGGCGGCGCGCATCAGTTCCGGCTGCGCTGCCTTGAGGGCGGCGGCGGCGACTGCCTGATCGCCGGAGGCGATGGCTTCTTCCACCTTGCGGATGAAGTTGCGGACGCGCGAACGACGGGCCTTGTTCACTGCGGTGCGGCGTGCGATCTTGCGGGTCGCCTTTTTCGCCGAAGTTGTATTGGCCATTGATGCCTCTCTTCGAAAACTGACATGAACTCCGCCTTCGCCGTGCCGGGTCACTGCGACCTGTCATCCAAAGCAATTCGGGAGCATTATCGGAAAGCCTCAGAAAGCGGCGTTCCAAACTGAGGGCGGCGTATAGCTGGAAACCGCCCTCTCGTCAACGCGCAAATTTGAGAAAACTGCGCGCATTGCGCGTCACTTATGCCTGAATTCGGCTTTGCGCTTTCCGACGAAGGCGGCCATCCCCTCCTTCTGATCCTCGGTCGCAAAGAGCGACTGGAAAAGCCGCCGCTCGAAGCGCAGACCTTCGGCCAAGGTAACCTCCAGCGAGCGGTTGACCGCCTCCTTGGCCATCACCACCGCTGGCAGCGAGAAAGCGGCGATCTTTTCGGCGGTGGCGAGCGCCTCTTCCATCAGTTTTTCAGGCGCCACCACACGCGAAACGAGTCCCGACCGCTCGGCTTCCGCCGCATCCATCATCCGGCCGGTCAGCACCAGATCCATGGCCTTCGCCTTGCCAACGGCGCGGGTGAGGCGCTGCGAACCGCCCATGCCCGGAATGACGCCGAGGGTAATCTCCGGCTGGCCGAACTTCGCCGACTCCGACGCAATGATGATGTCGCACATCATCGCGAGCTCGCAGCCGCCACCGAGCGCAAAGCCGGAAACGGCGGCGATCACTGGCTTGCGGGCGCCGGCGACCCGCTCCCATCCGCCGAGAAAATCGCCAAGATAGGAATCGACGAAATCGAGCGCCTGCATCTCCTTGATATCGGCGCCGGCCGCGAATGCGCGCTCCGAACCGGTCAGCACGATCGCGCCGATGTCCTTGTTCGCATCGAAGCCCTTAAACGCCGCATCGAGCTCCCGCATCACGGTCGAATTCAACGCGTTCAGCGCCTGCGGGCGGTTGAGCGTGATCAGGCCCACGCGTCCACGTGTTTCGACCAGCAACGTCTCGTAACTCATTCTAAATCTCCTCCATTGCGATGCGCCCGGTCGAGCGCCCTATTTCTGGCAGCGCGGGCAGTAGAAGGTCGAACGCCCGGCATGAACGATGCGGGCGACCGTACCGCCGCAGCCCGGCTTGCGGCAAGTCTCGCCTTCACGATCGTAGACCGAAAAGGAATGCTGGAAGTAGCCGAGCGAGCCGTCCGCCTGGATGTGGTCCTTCAAGGACGAACCGCCGGCGGCGATGGCGTCGGCGATCACGTCGCGGATCGCCCGCGTCAACGTCACCAGGCCTTGCTTCGCGTGCCCCCGCTTGTCCACCAGGGAGCCGGCCGGACGGGAGGGCGACAGGTCCGACCGCCACAGCGCTTCGCAAACATAGATATTGCCAAGGCCGGCAACGATCTTCTGATCCAGAAGCGCTGCCTTGAGCGGCTGCGCCTTGCCGGCAAAGCGCGCGGCGAGATAGGCGGCATCGAGCGCGTTGCCCGTCGGCTCCTGGCCGAGGTCGCGGAAGAACACGTGATCGGCGATCCCGTCGCGCCGGGCGAGATCCATGAAGCCGAAGCGGCGCGGGTCGTTGTAGATCACGCGCGCAGGGCCGGATCGGGCGTTGAGATGAAAAATCACGTGATCATGCTTCTCGTCCTTACCGCGCGGATGATGGAACGTGCCCGGTGCGGCGGGATCGTCGCCGGCCTCGATCCGGAAAGAACCGGACATGCCGAGATGCGCGATGATCACATCGCCGCCTTCGAGATCGATCATCAGATATTTGGCGCGGCGCGACAGGGAAACGATGCGGCGCCCTGAGACGGAAGCTGAAAAATTGTCGGGAAAGGGAAAGCGCAGGTCCGGTCTGCGCAACTCGGCCCGCACGAGAATCGCCCCCTCCATGGTCGGCGCCAGCCCCCGCTTCACCGTCTCGACCTCGGGCAATTCCGGCATTGTTCGTCTTCCTTCTTGCGCTCGCGCACCGGTCGTGCACGGCATTCCCTTCACGGCATTGATGTCCTATAGGGATGCAGCGATTTAAAGTGTTACAGCGACCCTTGTGCGTCCGAAAGACGCACAACGCTGTAGGCCGCAACCATCCTCACCGCTGAGATAGCGCGGACGGGGCGATTTCGCTATGGTGCCGGCAAATTTGGTTGAAGTGGAGTTTTCGCATGACGGATGAGCGCGTATCGGCCAATGGGGGCATGGAAACCTCCTTCGGTTTTCGCGAGGTCGGCACGGGCGAAAAGCAGCCGCTTGTCAACGATGTCTTCCACAAGGTCGCCAAGCGCTACGACATCATGAACGACGTGATGTCGGCCGGGCTTCACCGTGTCTGGAAGGATGCGATGATCGCGGCGCTCAATCCGCCGCGACGGGAAGGCTATCGAGTGCTCGATGTGGCCGGCGGCACCGGCGACATCGCGTTTCGCATCGTTGAAGCCTCCGATCGCAAGGCCCATGCGACCGTGCTCGATATCAATGGCTCGATGCTCGCCGTCGGCGCCGAACGGGCAAGAAAGAAGAAGCTTGCGCCCAATCTCGACTTCGTCGAGGCCAATGCCGAGGAACTGCCTTTCGCTTCGAATTCCTTCGACGCCTACACGATTGCCTTCGGTATCCGCAACGTGCCGCGCATCGACGTGGCGCTCAAGGAGGCCTATCGCGTATTGAAGCGCGGCGGACGACTGCTGGTGCTCGAGTTTTCCGAGGTCGAGATACCGCTCCTAGACCGTTTCTATGATGCCTGGTCGTTCAACGCGATTCCCAAATTCGGCAAGCTGATCACGGGTGACGATGCTCCCTACCAGTATCTGGTCGAATCGATCCGGAGGTTTCCGAACCAGCGCAATTTCGCCGCGATGATCAAGGATGCCGGCTTTTCACGCGTCTCGTTCACCAACTATACCGGCGGTATCGCAGCACTTCATTCCGGCTGGAAAATCTGAACGCAATGAGCACGCCTGGAGCATATTTCCGCCTCGTGCGGATCGGCTGGGTCCTTGCGCGCGAGGATGCCTTTTCTGCCGTCCCTTCCGAGCATCTTCCTCCGCTTGCGCGTTTCGTGCAGCGGCTCGCAGGATTGCTTGCCCGCCGCAGGGCCCGGTTGGAGGCGCGCAGCGGCCGGCTTGCCCGGGCCGTCGAACGGCTCGGTCCATCCTATGTCAAGATCGGCCAGTTCCTGGCGACGCGCCCGGATGTCGTCGGTGCCGAACTCGCCGCCGATCTCTCGCTCTTGCAGGACCGGATGGCGACGTTTCCCGAGAGCGACGCCAGGGCCGCGATCGAAGGCTCGCTCGGCCGATCGGTCGATGCGCTTTTTGCCGAATTTTCCGAGCCGATGGCGGCCGCCTCGATTGCACAGGTCCATCCCGCCGTCGTCCTGCGCGACGGCAAGCGCGAAAAGGTGGCCGTCAAAGTCATCCGGCCGGGCGTGCGCCAGCGCTTTGCCGCCGACATCGAGGCCATGTACCTGGTCTCCCGCATGCAGGAGCGGTTCCTTCCCTATACGCGGCGGCTGAGGCCGGTCGAGGTGACGAAGACGATCGAGCAGACGACCAAGGTCGAGATGGACCTGAGGCTCGAGGCGGCAGCACTTTCCGAACTCGGAGAAAACACCAAGGAAGATTCCGGCTTCCGCGTGCCCAAGGTCGACTGGGAACGCACCGGCCGCGACGTCGTCACCATGGAATGGATCGACGGCGTGAAGATGTCGGACATCGACGGTCTGAGAGCCGCCGGCCACGATCTCAACCGGCTCGCCGAAACGCTGATCCAGTCCTTCCTGCGCCACACACTGCGCGACGGTTTCTTTCACGCGGACATGCATCAGGGCAACCTGTTCGTCGACGACGCCGGTCATATCGTCGCCGTCGACATGGGCATCGTCGGGCGGCTCGGCAAGAAGGAACGCCGCTTTCTCGCCGAGATCCTCTACGGCTTCATCATGCGCGACTACCAGCGCGTCGCCGACGTGCATTTCGAGGCCGGCTACGTGCCCCGGCATCATGATGCCGCGAGCTTCGCCCAGGCGATCCGAGCGATCGGCGAGCCGATCCATGGTCAGCCGGCCGAGACCATCTCGATGGCGAAGCTCTTGACACTGCTCTTCGAGGTGACCGAGCTCTTCGACATGCAGACGCGCCCGGAGCTCGTCATGCTGCAGAAGACCATGGTCGTCGTCGAAGGTGTTGCCCGTACGCTCAACCCGCGTTTCAACATGTGGAAGGCGTCGGAACCGGTCGTCGGCAAATGGATCAGGGACAATCTCGGGCCGAAGCGTATCGTGGCGGACCTTCGCGATGGTCTGCATGCGGCGCTGAGAGTTGCCGAGGCGGTGCCAGAGATCGCCGCCCGGACCGAGCGCTTCTCATCGGAAATCATGGCGATGAGCGAGAACGGCCTGCGCTTCGATGCCGAAACCGCGCAGGCGATCGGCAAGGCCGAGGCGCGCCACACGCGCTCCGGCCGCATTGCGCTCTGGATCATCGCGGCGACGCTTATCTATATCGCCTGGCAGCTTGGGTGACTGGTTGCAATTGCCCCTCACCCTAACCCTCTTCCCGCAAAGCGGGGCGATGGGACCTGAGAGGGCGTCGCGAGTCTCCTTCGCCCCGCCTGCGGGGATGAGGGGCCTACCGCGGAAACTTTGCGCCCCCTTCCGATTCCTCGCATCCTGAAGTAGCATCCAGCCATGGACAGTCGTTTTGCGCTCGTGATGATGGTGACCACGCAGACCCCAGGGTGTGCGGGGAGCCTGTTGCGCTAAGCGGACCGTCTCCACGCCAACCCTGCCGAGGCAAGCAGGGTTCTGGCTCTGTTTCCTCGGTCTTACATCATGACGAGAGAGGAAACGATGACCGCTAACCAACCCGAATTGCTGATCCGCGCCGCGTCCGCCACAGATTGGGAGGCGCTCGCCGCCTTGCGGGACTTGCCCGGCGTTCGGGCGGGCACATTGCGGTTGCCCTTCGCGCGACCGGAACAGACGCGGAAATGGCTCGAAAACCTCACAGAAGCCGACATGGTCATCGTCGCCGAGCTGGAAGGGCGGATCGTCGGGCTGGCCGGTCTGCACCGCCACCAGGGCCGGCGGCAGCATGCCGCCGATCTCGGCATGTCGGTGCACGACGACTACCGGCGGCGCGGCATCGGCAGGGCGCTGCTCGAGGCGCTGATCGACGCGGCCGACCGGTGGCTTGGCATTTCCCGCCTCGAGTTGACGGTCTTTACCGATAACGAAGCGGCGATCGGACTTTACCGCCAGGCGGGTTTCGTCACCGAGGGCGTGCTGAAATCCTGGGCGCTGCGCGATGGGGTCCTTGCCGACGTAATGGCGATGGCGCGGCTGCGCCCATGAATGAGGAAGGTCCTTCCTCCCTATTGACCGCGCGGCGCAAGCGCGTTCCAACAGAAGCAACGGGAACGGAGGATCGGATCATGGATCTCGGTATCGCAGGGAAACGGGCGCTCGTGCTTGGCGGGAGCAAGGGACTTGGACGCGGCATCGCCGAAGCGCTTGCCGCCGAAGGTGTTGTCGTCGCGCTGACCGGCCGGGACGCGCAGGCAGCCAGCAAAGTCGCGGCCGAGATCGGCTCGACCGCTGCGGGGTTTTCGCTCGACCTTACGAAACCGGACACGATCGACGCTTTTCTGGATCGACTGGCCGCCGAATTCGGTTTCGTCGACATTCTGCTCCTAAACGGCGGCGGACCGCCGCCGACGCGCGCCGCCGACATCGATCCCGATTTCTGGCGGACACAATTCGAGGCGATGGTGCTGGCTGGCATGCGCATCACCCACCGCCTGCTGCCGGCCATGCGACAGCGCCGCTTCGGCCGCATCATCGCGGTTGCCTCGACCAGCATCCGCGAGCCGATCCCGGGTCTCACCGCCTCCAACGCCTTGCGCAGCGCGCTTGCCGGCTGGATGAAGACGCTCGCGGGCGAGGTCGCGGCCGATGGCGTCACGGTCAACATGCTGCTGCCGGGGCGGCTGGCGACTGATCGCACGCTTTCCTTCGACCGCATGGATGCCGAAAGCGAAGGGGTCAGCGTCGAAACCGTCGCCACGCGCAGCCAGTCCGAAATCCCGATCGGCCGCTATGGCACGCCCGCGGAATTCGGCGCGGCCGCCGCCTTCCTTGCGAGCCGGCAGGCCGCCTATGTCACGGGTATCGCGCTGCCGGTCGACGGCGGTCTGAGCCGGTCGATGCTTTGAGTTGCTACTGCATGTTTCCTTAAATCGTCAGGCTGATGGTCGAGGTCGGCGCTGACGTCAAGCTTGCCGACGGTAAAAGCGTGGCTTCGGCGAGATCGAACGCCCTCTTGTCGCCGCCGGCGCCACTGATACCGGAGAGAATGATGCCAGAGGAACAGCGCTTTCTACGCGAGGCCGTGTCGCTCGCGCGCAGCAATATGGAAAGCGGCGGCCGCCCCTTCGGCGCCGTCGTGGTCAAGGATGGCGAAGTGATTGCGACCGGCGTTAACGAGATGGGTCGGACAGGCGATCCGACCTCGCATGCGGAACTCAATGCGCTGCGTGCGGCGGCCAAGGCTCTTCAGTCGCTGCGGCTCGATGGCTGCGCCGTCTACGCCAGCGGTCAGCCATGCCCAATGTGCCTTGCCGCAATGCGCATGGCCGGCATCAACGAGATCGCCTACGTCCATTCGAATGCGCAAGCGGAGCCTTACGGTCTGTCGACCTCGGCGATCTACGCGGAACTGGCCAAGCCGATCACGGAACAGGCCATGCGGTTTCGCCATGTACGTCTTGAAGCGCAAGATGAAGTGCCGCTTTATGCCGCGTGGCAGAAGCTTCAGCGGGCAAGATAGCGGCTGCACCGCTCCAATTGCGTACGGCAGGCCCGTCGGGTAGGGTCGCCGTTAAAGAACCAGGAGCGGCCAAGAGCCGAAGCGGAATGACACTTTCCGGCAAGCGCATACTTCTCATCATTTCCGGCGGCATTGCCGCCTACAAGAGCCTCGACCTCATTCGCCGTCTGCGCGAGCGCGGCGCCGAGGTCCGGCCGGCGATGACGGCGGCTGCGCAGGAGTTCGTGACGCCGCTGGCCGTCGGCGCCCTTTCCGCCTCCCATGTCTTCACCGACCTTTTCTCGCGCGAGGACGAGCAGGATGTCGGCCATATCCGGCTGGCGCGCGAATGCGATCTGGTCGTCGTTGCGCCGGCGACCGCCGATCTGATGGCCAAGATGGCGAACGGCCTCGCCAACGACCTCGCCTCGACCATCCTTCTCGCGACCGACCGGCCCGTGTTGCTCGCTCCGGCGATGAACCCGAAAATGTGGGCGCATTCGGCGACGCGCCGCAACCGCAAGACCTTAAGCAGCGACGGCGTTCGTTTCGTCGGGCCGGCCGCGGGCGAAATGGCCGAAATCGGTGAAGCCGGCGAAGGCCGGATGGCCGAGCCGATCGAGATCGTCGCCGCCGTCGAGGAACTCTTGAATGGCGGACAAAAACCCTTGGCGGGGCGAAAGGCCATCGTCACCTCCGGACCAACGCACGAGCCGATCGACCCTGTGCGCTACATCGCCAACCGCTCTTCCGGCAAGCAAGGCCACGCGATTGCCGCAGCCCTCGCGAAACTTGGAGCGGAGGTCACGCTGGTCTCCGGTCCGGTGACGATTCCCGATCCCGCGGGCGTTCGCGTGGTCCATATCGAGCGCGCCGAGGAAATGCGCGATGCGGTGGTTGCGGCGCTTCCGGCGGACGTTGCCGTCATGGTGGCGGCGGTTGCGGACTGGCGCGTTGCCTCCGCCGCCGGCAACAAGATCAAAAAGAAACCGGGCGAAGCCCCTCCTCCGCTCCAGCTTGCGGAGAACCCCGATATCCTGAAGACGATCGGCCATCATCCATCCCGGCCAAAGCTCGTGATCGGCTTTGCCGCCGAGACGGAAAACGTCGCCGAGAACGGCCGCGCAAAGCTTGAAAGGAAAGGCGCCGATTACATTCTCGCGAACGACGTCTCGCCCGCGACCGGTATCATGGGCGGCGACCGCAACCGAGTGAAGCTGATCGGCCGCGACAGCACCGAGGACTGGCCGGAGATGGGCAAGGACGAAGTGGCCGAAAAGCTCGCGGCGCTTATTGCCGCGAGGCTTGCCCCTTAAACAGCGCACACTGAATATCAGGCGAGTAGAGCACCTTTTCCTGCACCCGCAGGAAGCGACGTCAGGGGAACGTGTTCCCGGATCGGAGCGTCTGCGGTGCCGAAAAGACGAACGTCGACGCCATTTTCGCCGACGATAACGGCCGAGCCGTCCGGGATCTCCGCCCATGCGTTGTCGTCATTGAGCGGTTCGGAGACAAGGCAATAACCGCCATCCGGCCCCATTGGGGCGGCATAGAGCGTCGGCGCCTTCCGGTCGGAGGCGTAGCGGACAGCATAGAGATCATGGCCATTGGAGAAGGCGGCGGTGAAGCGAACGAGCACCGGACGGCCGAGGTGCACGGCAAGCCGTTCGACGAAGCCCAGCGCCTCAGCGCATGCGCCGACCGGATCACGGTCAAGGCCAAATTGCAGGGCCAGGAGGAAAAGCAGTTCCGAATCCGTTGTGCCGGTGCGCGCAGCGTAGAACTCATCGTCGAGCATGTTTTCCATCGGCCGGCGCAGATGCTCGAAATCGCCGACCTGGCCATTGTGCATGAAGGACCAGCGCCCGAATACGAAGGGGTGGCAATTGTCGCGGCGCGTGCCGCCGCCGGTCGCTGCGCGGACGTGGGCAAGGAACAGCGGAGAACGGATCTGGCGGGCGATGCTCCTGAGATTGCAGTCGGACCAGGCGGGAAGGATGTCGCGATAGCGGCCAGGCTCGGGACGATCACCGTACCAGGCAATACCGAACCCGTCGCCGTTGGTCGCGGTTTTCGCGCGTGTTGCACAATGGGACTGTTCGATCAACGAGTGCGCCGGAGAGGTTACGAGTTCCTCAAGATAAAGCGGTTCTCCGCGGTAGGCTGCCCAACGGCACATGCGTCCTTCACTCCGGCTTTTCGAGGCGATTCGTTAACCATCGTTACCGGATGTTCCAACGAAACATGGTAAAAATGCGTTAACAAATTCACCCCTCTCCTTGCTTCGTGGCGGATTCGCTGCACCTGCGTTGTTTCTCGCGGCACATTGCCGTGCCAGGGAGATTTCGAACAAATATTCCATATTGACATCATTCGCACATTTCATTTCATTTCCACCGAACGCAATGGCTTTTTGCCCGGGAGGATTGACATGAGCGGCAAACGCAAACTGGGCGTCGGCCTGATCGGTACGGGCTTCATGGGCAAGGCCCACGCCCTCGGCTTCACGATCGCAGCACGCGTGTTCGATCTTCCCTTCGAACTAGACCTTGTTTCCGTCGCTGACGTGACAGAAGAAAGTGCCGAGACCGCGCGAGCGCACCTCGGTTTCCGCAAGGCAACGGCGGACTGGCGCGAGCTGTTGACCGATCCGGACATCCACATCATCGACATCACCACGCCCAACCTTTTGCACAAGGAGATGGCGCTTGCGGCGATCGCCCACGGCAAGCACGTCTATTGCGAGAAGCCGCTGGCTCCGACGGTCGCCGATTGCGCGGAAATGGTCGCCGCGGCCGAGAGGGCCGGCATCGTCACCCAGGTCGGCTTCAACTATCTCAAGAACCCGCTGATCTTCCTCGCCAAGGACATCATCGAAAGCGGCGAGATCGGCGAAATCCGCTCCATGCGCGGGATTCATGCCGAGGACTTCATGGCCGATGCCAACGTTCCGTGGAGCTGGCGACTCGATCCGCGCAGCGGCGGCGGTGCGCTCGCCGATATCGGCAGCCACATCATAGCCTCCATGCGCCATCTTGTCGGACCGATCAGGTCGGTACTCGCGGAAACGGTCATCCAGATCGCTCAGCGCCCGGTCTCGCGTGGCGCGGCCGAGACGCGCACCGTCGAAGTCGATGACATCACCCGCGCCTTCGTGCGATTCGAGAACGGCGCGACCGGCAGCTTCGAGGCAAGCTGGATCGCCACCGGCCGCAAGATGCAGCATGACTTCGAAATCTACGGATCGAAGGGCAGCATTGTCTTCACTCAGGAGCGGCTGAACGAAATCAAGGTCTACTATGCAGGTGACGACATTCGCAGCCGTGGCTTCCGCACGATCTGGGCCGGACCCGAGCACCCGCCCTACGGCGCCTTTTGCGTGGCGCCGGGCCACCAGATCGGTTTCAACGATCTGAAGGCGATCGAAGTCCACGAATTTCTTGACGCGATCGCCAAGGGCGGCAAGCCCGCAACCGATTTCCGCGAGGGCTACGAGGTCCAGAAGGTGCTGTCGGCGACCTACCAATCGGCGCGGACGAACGAATGGGTCGAAATCGGCTGAGGGTGTCGATACTTGGGGAATGCTCCTCACCTAACCATCTCCCCGCAAGCGGCGAGTGGGACTTTGCGCCGGCGCTTGCCGCGAGTCACCTTCGCCCCGTTTGCGGAGAGAAGGTGGCCGGCAGTTGGGGGCGGAGTAACCGAAAACCGCCCGAAGCAAAGAACGCGAAAATGGAACGTCCGTTCTATCCCGATCGTCATCAATCGATTAGAATGAGGCAAATAGAACGCGCGAAACCCGGAGATTCTGAATGATGCCAACGCCGGAAACGACCATGGATGTCCCTCAGGACTTCGAGGCGCTGAAGGCCGTCATCCTCGAGCGCAAGGCGCAGCTGCCGAAGCGGCTGAAACAGGTCGCCGCCTATTCGCTCGACAATCCGGACGAGATCGCCTTCGGCACCGCAGCGAGCATCGCCACGTCCGCCGATGTCCAGCCGTCGACGCTCGTGCGCTTCGCGCAGCATTTCGGGTTCGAGGGTTTTTCGAGCCTGCAGCAGATTTTTCGAGCGCGGCTCAGGGAACGCACGCCCGGATACGAAGAGCGGCTGAAAGCGCTGAGCCAGAACGAACACAGCAAGCTCGAAAGCGGCTCGATCTTCAATGGCTTCGTCGCCGCCGCGCATCGATCGCTGGATAATGTTGCCACATCCGTCGACCCGGAGGCCTTCGAGCGCGCCGTCGACATCCTCGCCAAGGCCGACACGATCTATCTCATCGCCAAGCGCCGCTCCTACCCGATTTCCAGTTACATGGCATACGCCTTCGGCAAGCTGAAAGTGAAGTATCAGCATGTCGGGACGGCGGCCGGCATAGACGACGACATGCTGGCGATGGCGACGAAGCAGGATGCAGCCTTCGCGGTCAGCTTTTCGCCCTATGCCTCGGAAAGCGCCAGCCAGGCGCGATTCCTCGCCAGCCGCAAGGTGCCGGTCGTGTCGCTTACCGATTCGGCTTTCTCGCCACTCGCCGAATCGTCGAAGATCTGGTTCGAACTGGTCGAGGCCGACCATGCCGGTTTCCGTTCCCTTTCCGCAAGCATGGCCTTTGCGATGGCACTGACGGTGGCGATCGCCGAGAAGCGGCAGCGGGTGGCGGACGGCGGCGCTCAATAGAATGAAAATTCCATATTGACGAAACGACGGAATTTATGTTTCATAACCTCATCGCCCATGACATAATCATAATTGTCGGCGCCGGTGCGGCGTCCGCGGGGAGGAAGCAGTGAGCCAGAGTCCATCGCCCCAAAGCCCGTCGGCAAAGGGAGCCAAGCCCCTCGACCTCATCACGATCGGGCGCGCCTCGGTCGATCTTTACGGCCAGCAGATCGGCACACGGCTGGAGGATGTGGGGAGCTTTGCCAAGTCGGTCGGCGGCTGCCCCTGCAACATTTCGGTCGGCACCGCGCGCCTGGGGCTGAAATCGGCACTGCTGACGCGTGTCGGCGATGAGCAGATGGGCCGTTTCATCCGCGAGCAGCTGCAACGCGAGGGTGTTGAGACCCGCGGCATCGTCACCGATCCCGAGCGGCTGACGGCGCTCGCGATCCTCGCCGTCGAAAACGACAAGTCCTTCCCGCTGCTCTTCTATCGCGACAACTGCGCCGACAACGCGCTCTGCGAGGACGATGTCGCGGACGATTTCATCCGTTCGGCGCGCGCGATCCTTGTTTCGGGGACGCATTTCTCCAAGCCGAATACCGATGCCGCCCAGCGCAAGGCGATACGCATCGCCAAGGAGAGCGGCGCGAAGGTCGTCTTCGACATCGATTATCGCCCCAATCTCTGGGGCCTTGCCGGCCACGACGCCGGCGAAAGCCGCTATATCGCCTCCGACCGCGTCTCCGCCCACCTGAAGACCGTTCTCGGCGACTGCGATCTCATCGTCGGCACTGAGGAAGAAGTTCTGATCGCGTCCGGCGAGGACGATCTGCTCAAGGCGCTCAAAACCATCCGCTCCCTGTCCAAAGCCACGATCGTGCTGAAGCGCGGGCCGATGGGCTGCATCGTCTATGACGGCCCGATCTCCGACAATCTCGAGGACGGCATCGTCGGCAAGGGTTTTCCGATCGAGGTCTATAACGTGCTCGGCGCGGGTGATGCCTTCATGTCCGGCTTCCTGCGCGGCTGGCTGACCGGCGAACCGCATGCGACGTCCGCCACCTGGGCCAATGCCTGCGGCGCCTTCGCGGTGTCGCGCCTGCTCTGCGCGCCGGAAATCCCGACCTGGACCGAACTCACATTCTTCCTCGAAAACGGCAGCAAGGAAAAAGCGCTCCGCAAGGACGAGGCGATCAACCACGTTCACTGGGCGACGACCCGCCGCCGCGACATCCCGCTCCTGATGGCGCTTGCCATCGATCACCGCAGCCAGTTGGAGGATATTGCGGAAGGCAAGCCGGAACTTCTGGCACGCATTCCGGCCTTCAAGGTCCTGGCGGTCAAGGCAGCCGCCCAGGTCGCCGCTGGCCGGCCCGGTTTCGGCATGCTGATCGACGACAAATATGGCCGCGACGCGCTCTATGCCGCCGGCGCCTACCGCGATTTCTGGATCGCCAAGCCGATCGAGCTTCCCGGCTCGCGTCCGCTACAGTTCGAATTCAGCCAGGACCTCGGCAGCCGCCTCATCGACTGGCCGGTCGACCACTGCATCAAGGTGCTCTCGTTCTTCCATCCCGATGATCCGGCCGAGCTCAAGGCCGCGCAGATCGCCAAGCTTCGCTCCGCCTTCGAAGCGGCGCGCAAGGTCGGACGCGAGATCTTGATCGAGATCATTGCCAGCAAACACGGCACGCTCGACGATTTGACCGTTCCACGGGCGCTCGCCGAACTTTACGATGCCGGTTTGAAGCCCGATTGGTGGAAGCTGGAACCACAGGCGAGCCGAGGAGCCTGGGCGGCGATCGACGCCGTAATCGAAACGCGCGACCCGCTCTGCCGTGGCGTCGTCCTACTTGGGCTCGAAGCGCCCTACGAGGTCCTGAAGGACGGCTTTGCCGCCGCGCGGACGTCGAAGACGGTCAAGGGCTTTGCGGTCGGTCGGACGATCTTCGCCGACGCCAGCAAGGCCTGGTTTGCCGGCACCATGACCGACGAGCAGGCGATCGCCGACATGGCGGCAAGGTTCAAGGCGCTGGTGGATCTCTGGCTGCAACTGGGTGAAACAAAGGCTGCATAGGATCGCGCGGGCGACAATGCAGCGGAAAGGGCGAAGCAAGAACTTCGCTCACGAGGAGGAAACAGAAAATGAGCCACAAAACTGTGCGCCTCACCATGGCCCAGGCCGTGGCGCGGTTCCTGACCAAACAGATGACGATCATCGACGGCGAGCGCGTGCCGATCTTCGGCGGCGTCTTCGCCATCTTCGGCCACGGCAACGTCGCCGGTGTCGGCGAGGCGCTCTACTCCGTGCGGGAAACGCTGCCGACCTACCGCGGGCAGAACGAGCAAGGCATGGCGAACGCGGCGATTGCATTTGCCAAAGCGAGCTTCCGCCGCCGCTTCATGGCCTGCACGACCTCGATCGGCCCCGGCGCGCTCAATATGATCACCTCGGCGGCGCTCGCCCATGTCAACCGCCTGCCGGTTCTCCTTCTGCCAGGCGACGTCTTCGCCAACCGCCGGCCCGATCCGGTGCTGCAGCAGGTGGAGAGCTTCGGCGACGGCACGATCTCGGCGAACGACTGCTTCCGCCCGGTCTCGCGCTATTTCGACCGCATCACCCGGCCGGAACAGATCATGCCGGCGCTGCGTCGCGCCATGCAGGTTCTGACCGACCCGGCCGATTGCGGCCCGGTCACACTCTCGCTCTGCCAGGACGTCCAGGCGGAAGCCTACGACTATCCGGAATCCTTCTTCGACGAGAAGGTGTGGGTGCCCCGGCGGATCGAGCCCGATCTCGACGAGCTGGCTGCGGCGATCGCGTTGCTCAGGTCCGCCAAGAAACCGATCATCATCGCTGGCGGCGGCGTGCTCTATTCGGAAGCAAGCGCGGAGCTCGCGGACTTTGCCGAAAAGCACGGCATTCCCGTGGTGGAAACCCAGGCCGGAAAATCCTCGCTGCCGCATTCCCACCCGCTCAACATGGGATCGGTTGGCGTCACCGGCACGTCCGCCTCCAACGCGCTCGCCGAGGAGGCCGATGTGGTGCTTGCCGTCGGCTCGCGGCTCCAGGATTTCACCACCGGTTCCTGGGCGCTCTTCAAGAACGATGGGCTGAAGATCATCGGCCTCAACGTGCAACCCTTCGACGCTGGCAAGCACAATGCCCTGCCGCTGATTTCCGATGCGCGGGCCGGCCTCAATCGGATTTCCGGCGGGCTTGGCGGCTACAAGGCCGACAGTGCCTGGACCGAGAAGGCCAAGGCTGGCAAGGCCGAGTGGCTGGCCGCGGCCGACAAGGCGACGGCCACCACCAATGCGGCGCTTCCCTCGGACGCCCAAGTGATCGGCGCCGTCCAGCGTGCGCGCGGCGGCAACAAGACGACGCTCGTCTGTGCGGCCGGCGGACTCCCTGGCGAACTGCACAAGCTGTGGCAGGCGGACGCGCCAGGCAGCTATCATATGGAATACGGCTTCTCGACCATGGGCTATGAAGTGGCCGGCGGCCTCGGCGTCAAGCTCGCCAAGCCCGACAGTGACGTGGTCGTCATGGTCGGCGACGGCAGCTACATGATGCTGAATTCAGAGATCGCCTCCTCGATCATGCTCGGTGCCAAAATCACCATCGTGCTGCTCGATAATGCCGGCTATGGCTGCATCAACCGGCTGCAGATGGAAACCGGCGGCGCCAACTTCAACAATCTGTTGAAGGACACGCATCACGTGACGCTGCCGGGCATCGATTTTGCCGCCCATGCCGGCGCCATGGGCGCGGTCACCCGCAAGGTCGCCTCGATTCCGGAACTCGAAGCCGCTCTCGCCGAAACGGCGGAGGAACAGCGCACGACCGTCATTGTCATCGATACCGATCCGCTGATAGCCACCGAGGCGGGCGGCCATTGGTGGGATGTCGCGGTTCCGGAGGTTTCGGATCGCGAGCAGGTGAAGGCGGCCCGCGAGGGGTATGAGAAGGCGCTCCAATCGCAGCGCTTCGGGTGAATTCAACGATCGGCGCTCGCGTTTCCACGCGGGCGCCGCTCTCCGTCTAATGACCCCTCACCCTAACCCTCTCCCCGCAGGCGGGGAGAGGGGACTTGAGGGGCGCGGCATATCCCTTCCCGCACGCGGGGAGGAGGTGGCGGCAGCCGGATGAGGGGCGCAGTCGCCCACATCCCTTCCGCACTGAGACACGAAGCATCCGCTTCAAGCAGACGACGAAACAGAAAGTGAAAGACATGATCCGCTACGGAACCAACCCGATTGCCTGGAGCAATGACGACGACCATTCGATCGGCGCGCATCTGACGCTCGAGGATTGCCTTTCCGATTGCCAGAAGATCGGCTTCGACGGCATCGAGAAGGGCCACAAGATGCCCTCCGACCCGGAGGCGCTGAAGCAGAAGCTCGCCTCCTATGACCTCGTCTTCGTCTCCGGCTGGCACTCCACCAACCTTCTGACGCATGATGTCGAAGCCGAGAAGAAGGCGATCCAGCCGCATCTCGATCTCCTGAAGCACAATGGCTGCAAGGTGGCGATCGTCTGCGAAACCTCCAATGCCATTCACGGCGACGATTCGAAATCGGTCGCCAATGACAAGCCGGTGCTGCCGGCGGACCAGTGGAAGAAGTTCGGCGCCGATCTTGAAGCGATCGCTCAATATTGCGCCGACCAGGGCATCGATCTCGTCTATCACCATCACATGGGCACGATCGTCCAGACCGGCGAGGAGATCGATCTGCTGATGCAGCACACGGGACCAGCGACGAAGCTCTTGCTCGACACCGGCCACGCTTGGTTCGGCGGCTCCGATCCGGCGGAAGTCGCGCGGAAATACATGCATCGCGTTCGCCATATCCATTGCAAGAATGTCCGTCCCGCGATCCGCAAGGAAGTGGAGAGCCAGGGCCTCTCCTTCCTCGAGGGCGTGCGCCGTGGCGTCTTCACGGTGCCGGGCGACTCCGAAGGCGGCGTCGACTTTCTGCCCGTGCTGAAAATCGCAGCCGAACACGGCTATAATGGCTGGTTGGTGATCGAGGCGGAGCAGGACTCGGCCGTGCGCAATCCGTTCGAGTACCAGTCGCTCGGGCTGAAATCGCTGAAAGCGTTTGCGAAAGAAGCGGGGCTGGATAAGTAACCCCTCTTATCCGACACAGCAGGCGGCGCCCCTCACCCGGCTGCCGCCATCTTCTCCCCGCTGGCGGGGAGGAGCATATGCCGCACCGCCCGGCCCCCTCTCCCCGCCTGCGGGGAGAGAGCTAGTCCTCGGGTTAACCCGAGGAGAGGGGCTTAAGCGCCGAGCCGCCCCGATCGAACAAACAGGAGACCGTCATATGTCCAAATTGCTCGTCAAACCCAAGGCACAATCCGGGCTGATGCAGGAAATCACGCCCGAGAGCGCCGGCTGGACCTATGTCGGTTTCGCCCTCAACCGCTTGAAGTCCGGCGAAGCGACGGCGGGCGAAGCCGGTGAGAAGGAACTCTGCCTCGTTCTCGTCAGCGGTAAGGCGAAGATTTCCGTCGACGGTGAAGACTTCGGCGAACTCGGCGAGCGCATGACGCCCTTCGAGGGACAGCCTTATGCCGTCTATGTACCGAAGGGCAGCAAGTGGCGGGCTGAGGCGACGACCGACCTCGATCTTGCGATCTGCTCCGCGCCCGGTGGCGAGGGCTTCAAGGCCAAGGTCATCCGTCCCGGCACGCACCCGCAGATGACGCGCGGCAAGGGCACCAACACCCGTTATGTCACCAACATCATGCCGGAGGACGACGGATCGGCACAGTCGCTGCTCGTCGTCGAGGTGATTACGCCGGGCGGGCACACCTCATCCTATCCGCCGCACAAGCACGATCAGGACAACCTGCCGGCCGAAAGCTATCTTGAGGAAACCTATTACCACCGCCTCAATCCGCCGCAGGGCTTTGCGATGCAGCGCGTCTACACGGACGATCGCTCGCTCGACGAAACGATGGCGGTGGAGGACGGCGACGTCACGCTTGTGCCGAAGGGTTATCACCCTGTCGCGGCCGTTCACGGTTACGACGTCTATTATTTGAACGTCATGGCGGGACCGAAGCGGATTTGGAAGTTCCATAACGCCAAGGAACATGAGTGGTTGTTCACCGGCATCTGAGGAGACTCTCTGGACGTTTGCGCCGGCTGGTCTATCGTAACCCCTCAAACGAAACCGTGCGAGGAGCGGCCGATGCGGATCGATGGTCAATGCCATTGCGGCTATGTCACCTACGAGGCGGAGATCGACCCGGACGACGTGTCGATCTGCCATTGCACCGATTGCCAGCAACTGACAGGCTCGGCCTATCGCGTCACCGCGAGCACGCCGCGGACGTCCTTCCATCTGACCGGCGCCGAGCCGAAACTTTACGTCAAGATCGCCGAGAATGGGCGAAAGCGCCTGCAGTTCTTCTGCCCTGAATGCGGCTCGCCGATCTATACGACGGGCACGGACGAGGACGCCGAGGAGATCGGCATCCGTCTTGGCACGATCAACCAGCGGCGCGCGCTTGCGCCGCGGTCGCAGATCTGGTGCTCGTCCGCCCTGCCTTGGGTTGACGTCAGCAAGCTGCCGGGCGAGCCGCGGGACTAACGGCATGACGAAGGGCCAGTTCAGAATGCTGCGTCGCCGGATCGCCGGCGTGGATGCGGTCGAAGCGGCCACAAACCACAGCTTTCCGCGCCACACGCATGATCAGTTCGGCATCGGCCTTATCTACCAAGGGGCGCAAAAATCGCTGAGCGGACGCGGGCCTGTTGAGGCCAGGCGCGGCGACGTGATCACCGTCAACCCCAACGAGGTCCACGACGGCTCGCCGATCGGCGATGCCGGTCGTTCCTGGCGGATGCTCTATCTCGATCCGGCAATCGTCGAAGCCGCCGTCAGCGACATCAGCGAGGGCAGACGGCGAATGTGCGAGTTCGCGAACCCGGTCACCCGAAACGCCGCCCTTGCTGCGCGTTTCCGCGAACTCTTCGCGATCGCGACCACCTCGGGAGGCGGCGACGTGACCGTTCGCTGGGACGAGCTCGTTCTGATGCTTTTTGCCGAGGTGATGCGGTTCGTCCCACGCGGCGCACGCAAAGTGCCGGAATCGATCGCGGCAGCGCGCAGCCTGATCGATGACGACCCGCTGGCTTCCATCACACTGGCTGATCTGGCGCGCGAAAGCAGCCTCAGTCGATTCCAGCTGGTGCGGGGATTTGCGAAGGCGACCGGCCTCACGCCCCACGCCTATCTCGTTCAGCGGCGGATCGACATCGTCCGGCGCCTGATCGCCGAAGGCACCCCGCTCGCGGAAGCGGCGATCGCCGGCGGCTTCGCCGACCAGAGCCACATGACGCGCGTCTTCGTCCGCACCTACGGCGTTTCGCCGGGCGCCTATGTCACAGCCTTGGGCTGATACCTGCAATTCCGTTCAAGACCGCCGATCGTCGATCGGGTTTTCTGCAGCCCTCACGCGAGGATTGGCGGTCATGTCGAAGCAATTTCAGGGTTATGCCTATCTGTCGCTCGCGATGGCACTCGTCGGCAGCACGGTTATCGCGAGCAAGATCATAGCGTCCGGCCTGCCGCCGTTCACGGCCACGGCGTTGCGCTTCGCCCTTGCCTTTCCGCTCTTCCTCGTGCTGATGCGCGCGACCGCGACGCCATGGCCGAGGCTGCAACGGCGTGAATGGCTCATCCTGTTCATCCAGGCGGGCGCCGGCAGCGTCGGTTATACGACGCTGCTGATTTCCGGCCTGCGGCTGACACCCGCAGCCGATGCCGGCGTCATCATCGGTACGCTGCCCATCGTTTCGGCAGCGATCGCCATTGTCGTTCTCGGCGAACGGCCGGATCGTTCCATCCTGATTGCGATCGCCCTCGCCGCCGCAGGCGTCCTTTCGATCGTCTTCCGGGCGGATAGCGGTGGTGCGCATTCGCTCCTCGGCAACATTCTGGTCTTTGGCGCCGTCATCTGCGAAGGCCTCTTCATTCTCATCAACAAGCGCCTGACGACGGCGATTTCCCCCCTCGCCCTGTCGACGCTGATGGCCGGTCTCGGCGTCGCTGTTTCGGCACCGATTGCCCTGCTCGAAATTCCACAGACGGCTGCGGTAACCACGCAATCGCTCATCGCGGTCGGCTACTACGCACTTGTCCCGACGGTCGGCGGCTTCTTGCTCTGGTATGCGGGACAGGCCCAAGTGAGCGGCACGGAGGCCTCGGTGTTCACGGCGCTTGCCCCTGTCTCAGCCGTTCTCCTCGCCTTTGCCATGCTTGGAGAGCCGATTTCCGCCAATCAGCTGATCGGCATCGCTTGCGTGCTCGCGGCCGTCCTCAGCCTGGGTCTTCGGTTGCCGAGCACCCAGCAAAACCGCTCGGAAGCTGGATAAGGCAACCTTCATTCCCGAAACGCCGTTCACACCAGAGAGGCAGCAACAATGTATTTCCGCCATGCAAGCGACATCTGGAGCGACTTTTCCGGACTTTCCGCTGGAGTTCTTCACGCTGAAGGCATCCACCGAGACGTCTCCGTCGATGCGCACATTGCCGGTTTCGAGGCCGTAGCGAAAGCACGGCTCGCAGCAAGCTCGGAGGGTGATTTTCCAGAGATCCAGGCCTGGCGACGCGCTTTCTCGCGCATGGGTTTGAAGCCGACGCAATACCGTTCGGCCTCCGAGGCGCTGCTCCGGCGTTTCCGCAAGGATGGGTCACTGCCACGGATCCACCCGCTGATCGACCTTTGCAACGCGGCATCGCTCGCATACGCAATTCCGATCGCGGTCTTCGATCTTTCCAGCGTGGCCGGTCATCTCGAGGTTCGTTACGCTTCCGGCAGTGAGATCTACACCACGTTTTCCGGCGAAACCGAACATCCCGAGCAGCACGAAGTGATCTTCGCGGACGAGGAAGGGCGAGCCCATGCGCGCCGCTGGACCAACCGCCAGAGCGGCTATTCAGCGGTCGGTGACGAGACGACGACCGTACTCGTCGTCGCCGAAGCGCTGCACGCCGGCGCGGCGACAGACGTTGGCCGGCTCGTCCACGAACTGGCGGGAGCCACGGGTGCAGTCTGGGCCGTCACTCCGAGCAGCGCCCTATTGGATCGGACGGCCCCGCGCTTCGATATTTGAGGCCGGGGCGCACATGCGTCCCCAAAAATGGGCCCGACGTCCACGCGACGGGCCGAAACTCTTTGACGACTCAAAGCCGAGCCCAATATCATCCGCGCCAAACCACAATGCGAGACAACAACCGCGATGCACCACGAGCGCGTCAGACCATGGTTTTTGAACCTCAAGCAGGCGCTCTTCGATCGGGGTGGGCTCGAGGAAATCTTTCGCCACGTCCGCAATCTGGTTGTCGCGACTCTGGTCATCGCGGCCGGCATGCATGCCGTCGAGCATCCTGACATCATCGATGCGAAGGGGCTGTTGAGTATCCCGGTCGCCGGCTACTTCGTCTTCTCGACCGGGATTGCGCTGTTTTTCCTCAACTTCGCGGACGGACTGCATCGGCTTGGGAAGATCAAGCGGCACGTTGCCCTGCAGCTGCTGCTGGTGGCCGTCTACGTGTTGGTCACCGTCCGTGTCGCCCAACTAATCCTGGCACTCCGGATGACGCCATCGTAGCCGGCGCTGTGCCGACGCCGGCTACCGCATTCGTGGCCCGATCACGCCGCCTTGGCTACGTGATATTCCTTGATCGCCACCATCCTGATCGCCGGATGGCGTTCCGCCTCGTAGCGCAGCGAAAAGCCGTCCTGCGCCAGGAACACCGGGTCGCCATCGAGATCGCGTGCGATATCGCCGCGGCGCGCCGTAATGAATTTGTCGAGTTCGCCCGGATGATCGGCGGAAACCCAGCGGCAGACGGAAAAGCGCGACATTTCGAAGGAGACCGGCAGGCCGTATTCCGCTTGCAGGCGCTCCTTCAGAACGTCGAGCTGCAGTGCGCCGACGACCCCGACGATCGCCGGCGAGCCGTCTTCCGGCGAGAAGAGCTGCACGACGCCCTCTTCCGCCATCTGCTGCAGCGCTTCTTTGAGCTTTTTCGCCTTCATTGCATCCTCGAGCCGGACACGGCGGAGAATTTCCGGCGCAAAGTTCGGCACGCCCTGGAAGACAAGCGGCTCGCCTTCGGTGAGCGTATCGCCGATCCGGAGCGTGCCGTGGTTCGGGATGCCAACGACATCGCCGGCAAAGGCCGTGTCGGCAAGCTGGCGCTGCGAGGCGAAGAAAAACTGCGGCGCGGTCAATCCCATCTGCTTGCCGGTGCGCGAGAGCCGCGCCTTCATGCCGCGCTCGAGCTTGCCCGAGCAGACACGGACGAAGGCGATGCGGTCACGATGGTTCGGGTCCATGTTGGCCTGGATCTTGAAGACGAAGGCCGTCATCTTCTCGTCCGTCGCCTCGACAGTGCGGATGTCGGCGACCTGGGCGCGCGGCGGCGGCGCGTATTCGCTCAACGCATTGATGAGGTCGCGCACGCCAAAGTTCCGGAGCGCCGAACCGAAGAATACCGGCGTCAGATGGCCTTCAAGGAAGGCCTTGTGGTCGAACGGCTTGCAGGCCTCGATCGCCAGCATCGTTTCCTCGATGAAGGCGTCACGCTCGTTTTCCGGAAGGCGATGCGAAGCCATTTCCGGATCGTTGACCTTGGTAAGCCGCTCCTGCGTGTCGGCGCCGCGCACCTCGTTGGTGGCGAGGTGATAGGTGCCGCAGAACGTCTTCGAGCGGCCGACCGGCCAAGTGACCGGTGCGCAATCGAGTGCCAGCTTTTGCTCGACCTCGTCGAGGATCTCGAAAGGATCACGGCTCTCGCGGTCCATCTTGTTGACGAAGGTGATGATCGGGATGTCGCGCAGGCGGCAAACCTCGAAGAGTTTCAGCGTACGCGGCTCGATGCCCTTGGCGGCGTCGATCACCATGACTGCCGCGTCCACCGCCGTCAGCGTGCGATAGGTGTCGTCGGCGAAGTCCTCGTGACCGGGCGTATCGAGCAGATTGAAGACCGTGTCGTTGTATTCGAAGGTCATCACCGAGGTGACGACGGAAATACCGCGTTCGCGCTCGATCTTCATCCAGTCCGAGCGAGTCTGAATGCGGTCCTTCTTGGCCTTGACTTCGCCCGCGAGCTGGATCGCGCCGCCGAAGAGGAGGAGCTTTTCGGTGAGCGTCGTTTTACCGGCGTCCGGGTGCGAAATGATCGCAAATGTGCGGCGGCGGGAAACCGCCTCGGCAATGCTTTCGGCCATGATTGAGGTTCCTGTGGGTTGCGGCGTCTTTACAGGCTCAGGAGCCAATATGCAATTGACTGCAGCGGGGCTCGCGACGCTTATGGCGGAATGATCAAGCGCCCACTCGAAAACCGCCCTGCCCTCACTCTTGTCCGCCTGCCGCATGCACAGGATCTTGACGTGCCCGCCTACGAGACGGCGGGGGCCGCAGGCATGGACTTGCGCGCGGCCGTTCCAGCCGGCGAGTCGATGACGATCAAGCCGGGCGCACGCGCCTTGGTGCCGACAGGGTTCATCTTCGAAATTCCGGCTGGCTATGAGGGCCAGGTGCGGCCGCGCTCGGGCCTTGCCTTCAAGCATGGCATCACCTGCCTCAACACGCCGGGAACGATCGACAGCGACTATCGCGGCGAGCTGAAGGTGCTGCTGATCAATCTTGGCGAGGAGGACTTCGTTATCGAGCGCGGCATGCGCATCGCCCAGATGGTGGTCGCACCCGTGACACAGGTGGCAATCCGCGAGGCGGACGGGGCCAGCACCACAGCGCGCGGCGGCGGCGGCTTCGGCTCTACCGGGTCCAAGTAAACTCAGGCCTAAAGCGGCGGCAGACGGCGCTTGACCGGCGTCGACTTGACGATCGAGGTGTTGGTCTGTGCCTTTTCGGCGATGCGATCGAGGATCGTGTCGAGTTCTTCCATATCCCGCACCAGCATCTTGGCAATGAAGCAGTCGTCACCGGTGATCTTGTCGCATTCGACAATCTCCGGCGTTTCCTGAATGAGCTTTTCGACGATATGCAGCATGCCGGGCATCGGCCGGACGCGCACCACCGCCTGCAACGGATAACCAAGTCGCGCCGGATTGACGGACACGGTGAAGCCATTGATGACGCCGCGTTCCTCGAGCTTGCGCAGCCTGTCGGCCGCACTCGGCGAGGAGAGGCCCGCCTCTTGCGCGAGCTCCTTCAGCGACACACGGGCATTGGCCGCGAGTATCTCGAGAATGCGGCAATCGACATCATCCAGCATCAAAGTCACCCTCAATAAGACAGAATAGCAGGTTCGCCTTTCACAATTAGGCATCATAACCAACTTCCCTTCCTGAATCCATATAAAGTCGCCAAACGGCCGATTATTGTTGTGCGATCAGAAAGGAGACCACCCATGGACGGCGAGCTAAAGCGCGGAAGCGTGGAGATGACGGCGGCAATGCTGATTTCGGGGACAATCGGCTGGTTCGTGCTGATGTCCGGCCAGCCGGTCACAGGTGTTGTCTTCTGGCGTTGCGTCTTCGGGGCGCTGACGCTGATCGCGCTCGCGGCAATGCTCGGGCTCATTGACTTCCGCCAGCTAAAGCCGCGCGTCGTCTTCCTTTCCACGCTTGGCGGCGTGGCCATCGTTGTCAACTGGCTCCTGCTTTTCGCCGCCTATTCGCGCGCGTCGATCTCGATCGCCACGATGGTCTACAACACTCAGCCCTTCATGCTGCTCGGCCTCGGCGCTCTCTTTCTCGGCGAACGGATCACAGCCACCAAGCTCTTCTGGCTGTCGGTATCCTTCGTCGGAATGATGGCGATCGTTTCGGCCAAGCCGGGCGGCGGCTTCGATCCCGACCACTATCTGGCCGGCATCGCGCTTTCCATCGGCGCAGCCTTCTTCTACGCGATCGCCGCGCTCCTTACCAAGCTTCTCAAGGGCACGCCGCCGCATCTGATCGCGCTGATCCAGGTCATCACCGGTGCGATGATGCTGGCGCCCTTCGCGCTGTCCGCACCGCTGCCGCAGGGCGCGTGGCAATGGTCGTTGCTCGTCGCCGTCGGCGTCGTCCACACCGGCATCATGTATATCCTGCTCTATGGAGCGATCCAACGGCTCCCGACGCACATGACGGGCGCGCTTTCCTTCATCTATCCGATCGCCGCGATCCTCGTCGATCGCGTGGCTTTCGGCCACGAATTGGAGACGATACAGATCGCCGGGTCGGCGGCGATCCTGCTTGCCGCGGCCGGCATGAATCTCGGCTGGAGCCTTCGGTCGGTCCCGCTTTTCAAGCGTGCAATCAGACCGAGCGCCTGATCGTCAGGCGCTCGCTATCTCGTTCGCGTGCACTGCTCTGTTGTTGCGCTCGATGCACTCTGCGACGAGCGCTTGCAGACGCCACAGATTACGGTCCCGGATACCCCTGGCCTCGAGATGCGTCACGGTGTTCAATAGATACTCCGCGCCTGAGCCGACATGGCCGCATGCGCAAGCCAGCACTTCCGCGACAGACTCGAGGGAGAGACTTCCGGCATAGAGCGGCGAGGCGCGGTTCATGACGAAGGCCAAGGCCGACACCGGGCCGGAGGCCGTCTCGACCTTGATCCAGCGCGGCATGCTGTTGGGCGGTTTATAGGTGAATTCGCGCCGGAAGAGTTTTGCAAATTGCTGCTCTATGTCGTCATCCGGCAATTCGTAGAGGACACCCCGACACTGCCCTCCGCGATCGAGCGCCATCATGAGGCCCGGCTGTTCGGGCGTTCCCCGGAAGCGGATCATTCGGAAGCAGAAGATGCGATGCCAGCCCCGGGCAACGCCTACCGTTTCGCGGACATGCTCGATCTCCGGTTTCCAGATCAACGATCCATAGGCGAAGAGCATCGTTGGCGACCCCGGAGCCGGATGGCTCCGTATCATCCGCGCCACCCATTCGTCGTAGTCCGCGTCGCTGTGGAGCACTGCGCCCGGACCCGGGCCGTCGTCGGCAATCGCCCGGTGAACCTGTGCGACGTGCGCCGGGGTCAAGCTGATTGATCTTGGTTTGCCGGACATGGTCATCATCTCCACCACGCCTCCTGGATGTTTCCTTAAATAGGAACCGATTTAAGGAAACATCCAGCGATTCAGAATGCTACAGCGACCTTTGCGCGTCTAACAACGCGCGGCGCTGTAGAAGATCGCGCAGCGCGCGCCGGGAAGCAAGTTGTGGCCCGCATATCGCGTTTTATCTGCGCGCCTCCGCCGCCATGCTGACGGCAAGGCTCGCAAGCACGGTGCTCATCAGCCAGCGCTGCACGAGCATGAAGAGAGGGCGGCCGGCAAGGAAGGCGGCGATCGAGCCCGCCGTCACCGCGATCAAGGCGTTAACGGTGACGCTGATCATGATCTGCAGACTGCCAAAGACAAGCGACTGGAGAAGGACATCACCCTGTTCGGGGCGGATGAATTGCGGCAGCAGCGAAAGGTAGAGCACCGCCACCTTCGGGTTGAGCAGGTTGGTGACAAGCCCCATCAGGAAGAGCTTGCGCGGCCCGTCCTTCGGCAGGTCGCGCACCTGGAAGGGCGAGCGGCCGCCGGGCCTCACGGCTTGCCAGGCAAGGTAGAGCAGATAAAGCGCGCCGGCGAAACGCAGCGCGTCATAGGCGAAGGGAACCGCCAGCAGCAATGCGGTGATGCCGAGCGCGGCAAAGACCATGTAGAAGACGAAACCGAGCGCTACGCCGCCGAGCGAGATAAGGCCCGCCGCCGGACCCTGGCAGATGGAGCGCGAGATCAGGTAGATCATGTTCGGCCCAGGCGTCAGCACCATGCCGAGCGCGAGCAGGGCAAAGCCGACAAGGTTCTGAATTTCGGGCATGGAGCATTGCCTTCCGCGATTTTTCCGGAAGCTGCACGGCTCTCCGGATCGGAGCAACGCCGTTCTTGTCACCCAGTCAATTTTCTCACGAGAAGCCTCGCCACCGGGATCAAGCCGGGTTCTCCTTTGCGGCGCTTTGCGTTAAACAAACCACCCGTTCTGGAGGAAAACCATCGTGACACTCGCGGCCCTTCTCGCCTACAGCGGCGCCCTCTTCATCGCGGCGGCCATTCCCGGCCCCGGCATAACGGCGCTGGTTGCGCGCGCACTCGGCTCCGGATTTCGCGAAACTTTCTTCATGGGCCTGGGACTAATTCTTGGCGACATGACCTATCTGACGGCCGTGGTGCTCGGGCTCGCCTTCGTCGCCCAGACCTTCACGACGGCCTTTCTGATCGTGAAGATCGCCGGTGCACTCTATCTCGGATACATCGCCTGGAAGCTCTGGACCGCCGGCCTTTTGTCGCAGGACATCCAGGCGAAAAAGTCGGCGAGCGCGGCGATGTCTTTCCTGTCGGGGCTGATGGTGACGCTTGGCAACCCCAAGACGATGCTGTTCTATGTTGCCCTCGTGCCGACGCTCATCGATCTCACCGCGATCGGTCCCGAGGATTACAGCCTGCTGCTGGCGGCAACATTCCTTGTCCTTCTCACGGTGCTGCTGCCCTATATGCTGCTCGCGGCCCGCGCCCGTTCGCTCCTGAAGCAGCCGAAGGCGCTCAAGGCCCTGAACCGGGCTGCAGCCGGCATTCTCGCCGGAACGGCGGCTTACATCGCGATCCGGGCGAACTGAAATAAGATTCTCCAACCAACGGTTTCGCAATCGCTTTTTCCTTCGGGCGGACCTGACCGAGGGCGTTCACGCTCTGGAAGGGAACGAGCATTGTTCCTATTCTCGCGATAACCATCAAATGAAGGGAGAAACGAAATGCCTGAAGTGCGCAAGCCTGGCCGCGGTCGCGTCTTTTCCTCGATCACCGAGACGATCGGTGACACCCCCATCGTGCGCCTGGACAAGCTCGCAAAAGAGAAGGGCGTAAAAGCGAACCTCCTCGCCAAGCTTGAATTCTTCAATCCGATCGCCTCGGTCAAGGACCGCATCGGCGTCGCTATGATCGAGTCGCTCGAGGCCCAAGGCAAGATCGCGCCCGGCCGCACGACCCTCATCGAGCCGACTTCGGGCAACACGGGCATCGCGCTCGCCTTCGTTGCAGCCGCCAAGGGATATAAACTGATCCTTACCATGCCTGAAACGATGTCAGTCGAGCGGCGCAAGATGCTGTACCTGCTCGGGGCAGAACTGGTTCTGACCGAGGGCACCAAGGGCATGAAGGGGGCGATCGCCAAGGCGCAGGAGCTCACCGAGACGCTTCCCGACGCGATCATTCCGCAGCAGTTCGAAAATCCGGCCAATCCGGAGATCCACCGCAAGACGACGGCCGAGGAAATCTGGAACGACACCGAAGGCGGCGTCGATATCCTGGTCTCGGGCATCGGTACGGGCGGGACGATCACCGGCGCCGGCCAGGTCCTGAAGGCGCGTAAATCCTCGGTCAAGGTTATCGCCGTGGAGCCGGAGGAGTCCCCTGTACTTTCCGGTGGCGAACCCGGTCCGCACAAGATCCAGGGCATCGGCGCCGGCTTCGCGCCGGCGATCCTCGACACAAGCATCTATGACGAGGTGATCACCGTGAACGCCGGCGAAGCGGTGGAAGCCGCGCGGCTCGTCGCCAGGCTTGAAGGCGTGCCGGTTGGTATTTCCGCCGGCGCAGCACTGCAGGCCGCGATCGAGGTCGGCCAGCGCGAGGAGAACACCGGCAAGAATATTGTCGTGATCATTCCCTCGTTTGCGGAGCGTTATCTTTCGACGGTGCTGTTCGAGGGGCTGGGGGCGTAATCCCACGCTGGATTCAAAGGGGCCTGTTTTTTCACCCGCTTTTTGAACGGCAACGGTCCCTGGCCCTTTGAATCGCTGCAGATATCAGTCGAAATGGACCGCTGTTGTGTTTGCCCCGCATATAAGGACGCAGACTTTCTCGCCCGGCTCCGGCGTATATTTTCCGCTCAATAGGGCGGCGAAGGCCGCTGCACCGCCCGGTTCCGCGACGATCCGTATCGTGTCCCACAGTGCTGCCTGCGCCCGTTTGATTTCGCCATCACCGACAAGGATCGAGCGATCCACGTAAGCTTGGGCGATGGGGAACATCAGTGCGCCGACCCGCTTCGGCGCCAGGGAATCGGCGGCAATTCCTTCGGCGGGAGCATCAACGGGCCGGCCGGCGTCGAGCGCCATGCGCAGCGTCGGCGAGCCTTCGGGCTCCACCGCGATGACTCGCTTCCGACCGGCGAACCAGGCTGCTATGCCGCCGATCAATCCGCCTCCGCCGACGGCAACCAGCAATGTGTCAATGTCCGGCAGGTCCTGTTCCATCTCCAAGCCGAGGGTTCCCTGGCCGACCAGAGTCTCAGCCTGGTCGTAGGCATGGATGGCAAGCACACCTGCCTCTTTCACGAATATTTCGCTTGCCGAAAGGGCATCCGCATAGCGCTCGCCCCCGATCACCAGCTTTGCACCGTAGCTTCGGATCCGGTCTGCTTTGGCGGGTGACGTCACATTTGGCACGAATATTGTCGCGGGAACGCCCAAGCGGCCTGCCGCATAGGCGACCGCGGCACCATGGTTGCCACCCGATGCGGCGACAACACCGGCCGGCGGCACGGCTCGTCCGATCAGATTGGTGAAGGCGCCCCGCGCCTTGAACGATCCGGAATGCTGTAAACATTCGAGCTTGAGTGCAACAGGCAGGGGCACTCGGCTGAAATCCGCCATGTCGACGCGGAGAACGGGCGTGCGCCGAATGTAAGGACGGATCAGAGCTTCCGCCTCCCGGATGCGTGTCTGTGAAATGGAGGTATCAATCATCATGGAAAGCTCCCAGCACGATGTTTTGCGTCAAGCCGACCATGCGGGCGGAGCATCGCGCAACTTTTTCCTATCCCGCTCTACTATTGACTTTAATTCGTAACTTAGCAAATTAACGAAATGCAAGAGGTTGATATCATCAAAGCGCTCGCCAACGAACGGCGGCTTCAGATTCTCGCCTGGCTCAAAGAGCCGCTGGCCCATTTCCCGCCGCAAGTGGACGGGGATCTCGTCGAGGATGGCGTCTGTGCCGTGTTGATAGCGGACAAGCTCGCTATTTCCCCGGCAACGCTGAGCGAGCACATGCGGGTTCTGTCTCAGGCCGGGCTTGTGCGCGCGAAGAGGATCAAGCAATGGGTCTTCTACAAGCGCGACGAGGAGCGGATCAGGGCGGCGAAGACGCTGATCCAGGAGAGATTGTAGCCGATGAAGGCGCAGGTTTCGGTAGCGTCCTTCGTGCGGCTCGGTTCGCAGGCCTACGGCGAAAAGGCCGCCCTCGATCCCAAGCGGACATGGCATGCCGCCCTTCACGCGGGCACCCTCGAGCCGTGAAGGCGGGGGATGAATCAGACCCAAATAGAAGTGTGTCGACGCTCCTCCATGCCTTCGCATAAAGTTGCTTCCAGGCCGCCGGCCGGACCTTGTCCTTTAAGTTGACTTCTACGCCGCCACCGGCAGACGCTCGCCGGCGACGCGGTAGGAGATCGCTTCTGCGAGATGGATGCGGCCGACGGTCGCTGCCTCGTCGAGATCGGCGAGGGTGCGGGCCACCTTCAGCACCCGGTGGTAACCGCGCGCGGAGAACTTCATCTTCTCCGCCGCATCCCTCAAGAGCTGCAGACCGCCGGCGTCAGGCTCGGCGATCTTCTCGATCATCGACGTCGATGCACGGGCATTGTTCGTGAGCTCCGGGTGACCGAGGACAGCGAAGCGGTCCGCCTGCAGCGCGCGGGCGCGGGCGACGCGCTTGGCAACGGCGGCACTCGGTTCCGCCGCCATCGGGCGGAGAAGGTCAGCAGCGCTGACGGCCGGGACGTCGATGCGGATATCGATGCGGTCCATCAGGGGTCCGGAAATCCGCGCCTGATAGTCGGTCATGCAGCGCGGGCCGCGGGCGCATGTGCGCCCCGGCTCACCCGCCATGCCGCAACGGCACGGGTTCATCGCCGCGACGAGCTGGATCGCCGCCGGATAGCTGACGCGGTGATTGGCGCGCGCGATGATGCATTCCGAGGTTTCGAGCGGCTGGCGCAGTGCGTCGAGAACCTGCGGCGAAAACTCCGGGAACTCGTCGAGAAAGAGTACGCCATGGTGGGCGAGCGACGCCTCACCAGGCTTTGCCCTGAGCCCGCCGCCGATCAGGGCAGCCATGGTGGCCGAATGGTGCGGCGCCCGGAACGGCCGCCGATCGGAAAGTTTGCCGCCCGGCAGTTGACCGGCGATCGAATGGACCATCGATACTTCGAGCAATTCCGCCGGGGAGAGTGGCGGAAGGATCGACGGCAGCCGCGCTGCGAGCATCGACTTGCCGGACCCTGGCGGACCCACCATAAGCAGATTGTGGTTGCCGGCGGCGGCCACTTCGAGCGCCCGCTTGGCGCTCTCCTGGCCCTTGATGTCGGCGAGATCGGGCAGGTTCGCGGCCGCGGCCCGGATGGCGGGCTCGGGACGGGAGAGTACCTGGGTGCCGCGAAAATGATTGGCGATGGCGATCAGGCTGCGCGGTGCGAGGATGTCGATCTCCGACCCGGCCCAAGCCGCCTCCGGGCCGCTTTCCGCCGGGCAGATCAGGCCCTTGCCGAGTGCGTTGGCGCCGATGGCAGCAGGCAGCGCGCCGGCGACGGCGGCAATGGTGCCGTCCAGATTGAGTTCGCCGATGACGACGTAGCCGTTGAGCGCATCGGCCGGAACGGCGCCCAGCGCCGCCATCAGCCCGAGCGCGATGGCGAGATCGAAGTGACTGCCCTCCTTCGGCAGGTCCGCCGGCGCCAGATTGACGGTGACCCGCTTTGCCGGCAGCGCCAGCCCCGAGGCATGCAGCGCCGCCTGGACCCGCTCACGGCTTTCGGCGACCGCCTTGTCCGGCAGCCCGACGATCTGCATGCCGACCTTGCCGGGTGCCACCATCACCTGCACGTCGACCGGAACGCCTTCGATCCCCTGGAATGCAACCGTGCTGACACGCGCGACCATGATGCCCCCTAGAGTGAGAGCGGGAGATGCGCGTAAAACCGCTTCACGCTTTTTCTCATCCCGCTCCAGTCACGGCGGCCCGCCTCGCGCCGCCACAACCGACGCCGGTTGCGGCATCAAATCTTGCACGGTACGCGCTCAAAAACAAGAACAATAATAGAACAAAATATCCGATTGCAGTGCTCGGGCGGGCAAGCGCGGCAGCCCTCCTGCGCGTGCATGGCGCGTACCGGAACTACCTTCAATCACCCCACCGGCTCCAGCTTCGCGCTTTTCGTTGCGACGGCTGCAGCGCCCGTTGCCGGCTCGAGCTTGCGATCGAGCCTCCTGCCGTCGTCCGGCGAGAAGAAATGCAAGCGCTCGGGGGCGATGGTGATGGCGAGGCCGTCCGAAAGCGGCGTCTCTGGCGCAAGCGCGACAGTCACAACCTGCTCGTCGATTGCGCCGTGGACGAGGCGTTGCGCTCCCAGTTCCTCGACATAATCGACCCGGAAGAGAAAGGCCTGCTCGCCAACGCTTGCGAGGCGCAGATCCTCCGCGCGCATGCCGACGGTCACCGGACCTTCCGTCGGCACCTGACGGCCGAGGTCGAACGACTGCGTGCCGATATGGAGCCGGCTGCCTTCGAGAGTGCCTTTGACGAGGTTCATCGCCGGCGAACCGATGAAGCTTGCAACGAAGGTTGAGGCCGGTGCGTGATAGACCTCGAGCGGGCGGCCGATCTGTTCGATCCGGCCACCGTTCAAGACGACGAGGCGATCGGCGAGTGTCATCGCCTCGAGCTGGTCGTGGGTGACATAAAGCGAGGTCGTGCCGAGACGCTTCTGCAACCGCTTGATCTCGCCGCGCATGGAAACCCGAAGCTTGGCATCGAGGTTCGACAGCGGCTCGTCGAAGAGAAAGGCCGCAGGCTTGCGGACGATCGCCCGCCCCATGGCGACGCGCTGGCGTTGACCGCCAGAAAGCGCGCGCGGCTTGCGGTCGAGATAGGGCTCGATCTCGAGCATGCGCGCGGCCTCGGCGACGCGTGCATCGATCTCGGCCTTCGGCGTCTTCCGGTTCTTCAGGCCATAGGCGAGGTTCTCATAGACCGTCATGTGCGGGTAGAGCGCATAGTTCTGGAAGACCATGGCGATGTCGCGTTCGACCGGCTCGATCGCGTTCACGACGCGACCGCCGATCGAAACGGTGCCGGCACTCATCGTCTCCAGTCCCGCGACCATGCGCAACAGCGTGGACTTGCCGCAGCCGGACGGTCCGACGAGTACGATGAACTCGCCGTCGGCGATATCGATCGAGACGGATTTCACCGCCTCGACGCCGCCGGCATAGATCTTGCGGACATCGCGGATTTCGATAGCGGCCATGTCACTTCTCCGTTTCGGTGAGGCCCCGGATGAAGAGGCGCTGCATGAGGATGACGACGAGAACGGGCGGCAGCATCGCCAGGATGGCGCCGGCCATGACCAGGTGCCATTGAACCTCGCCGTCCTGGACGGCGACCATGCGCTTCAGCCCCATCATCAGCGTGTAGTAGCCAGGATCGGTAGTAACCAGCAGCGGCCAGAGATACTGGATCCAGCCGTAGATGAAGAGGATGACGCAGAGGGCGGCGATGTTGGTGCGGCTCAAGGGCAGCAGGATGTCGCGGAAAAACTTAAGCGGGCCCGACCCATCGACACGCGCGGCCTCCATGAGCTCGTCCGGCACCGTCATGAAGAATTGCCGGAAGAGAAAGGTGGCGGTCGCCGAGGCGATTAGCGGCACCGTGAGACCGGGATAGGAATTCAGCATGCCGAGGTCGGCCACCACCTTGTAGGTCGGAATGATGCGCACCTCGACCGGAAGCATCAGCGTGATGAAGATGATCCAGAAGGCAAGGAGGCGGAAGCGGAAGCGGAAATAAACGATGGCGAAGGCCGAGAGGATCGAGATCACGATCTTACCGAAGGTGATGATCAGCGCCATGCCGAGCGAATTCAGCGCCATTAGCATGTAGGACGGCAGGCCGTTGGCGGCCGAGCTGGCGCTCAACACCTGCGTATAGTTCTCGATGAAATGGCCGCCGGGCAGCAGCGGGATCATGCCGCCGACCAGCATTTCGCGCGTGTGGGTGGACGCGATGAAGGCGACATAGACAGGGAAGGCAACGAGCACGACACCGGCGACGAGCACCAGATGCGTCAGGAAGGTGAGAAACGGGCGGTTTTCGACCATCGCCATCGCCTCAATATTGCACGCGCCGCTCGACATAGCGGAACTGGATTACGGTGAGCACCACGACGATCAGCATTAGCAGCACCGACTGGGCCGAGGACGAGCCGAGGTTGAGACCGAGATATCCGTCGTTATAGACTTTATAGACGAGGATAGTGGTCGCCTGGGCCGGGCCGCCTGCCGTGGTGGCATCGACGATGGCGAACGTGTCGAACATCGTGTAGTTGACGTTGACGATGAAGAGAAAAAAGGTGGTGGGCGACAAGAGCGGCAGGACGATCGTGAAGAACCGCTTGACCGGGCCGGAGCCATCGATCGCCGCGGCCTCGATCAGCGAATGCGGCACGGATTGAAGACCGGCGAGGAAGAACAGGAAATTGTAGGAAACCTGCTTCCAGGCGGCGGCGATGACGATCAGGATCATCGCATGCGTGCCGTTCAGATTGTGGTCCCACCGGATGCCGAGCTGACCGAGGAAATAGGCAAGCACGCCGGTCGTCGAATTGAACAGGAACCACCAGAGCAAACCCGCGATCACCGGCGCCACGGCATAGGGCCAGACGAGAAGCGTCGTATAGACGCGTCCACTTCTCACAAGGCGATTGACCGCTACCGCAAGGGCGAGACCGAGGGCCATCGAGAGCGCGGTCACGGCGACGGCGAAGACCGCCGTGCGCCCGAGCGAGTCGAGATAGAGCGGATCCTTGAGAAGCCGGGCATAGTGCTGAAAGCCGACGAAGCTTGCCGACAGCCCGAACGGGTCCTCCCGCTCGAAGGACGATTTCACCGCCTGCCCCGCGGGCCAGATGAAGAACACGAGCGTGATGACGAGTTGAGGCGCCAGAAGCAGATAGGGCAGCACCCGGTTCGGAAAGATCGTGCGTTTCGTGTCCATCGTAGACTTTCGCTTCGGCCCGCCAGAAGGCGAAATGCGGGGAGCCGGCGATATCGCCGGCTCCCCGTCGGTAAGGTGCAACCTTAGTTAGCCGCTTCGAACTCGCGCAGCAGTTCGTTGCCGCGCTTGACGGCGGAATCGAGCGCGTCCTGAGCGGTCTTGGTGCCGGCGAGCAGCGCCTGGAATTCCTCGTCGAGGATGGCGCGTGCCTGGGTCAGATTGCCGAAGCGTACACCCTTCGAGTTTACCGAGGGCGTGCCGCGGGTGATCTGCTGGATCGCCACGTCGGAACCA